>NZ_MABH01000161.1 GCF_001720585.1 Cereibacter johrii
GCCTGCGTGCCAGCCTGCGCGCCGCCGCCCGGGCCCGGGCCGGGCCGCGGCTCGGACTGGAGCCTGCGGATCAGCGCCTCGGGATCGGGCAGATCGGCCACATGGGTCAGGCGGATCACCGCCATCTCGGCCGCCATCATGGCGTTCGGCGCCAGCGAGACCTCCTCGATGGCCTTGAGCAGCATCTGCCACATGCGGGTCAGCACCCGCATCGGCAACCGCTCCGCCATCTCGAGCCCGCGCGTGCGTTCGTCGGGCGGCGTGGTCGGATCCTCGGCCGCCTCGGGGCTGATCTTGATGATCGAGATCCAGTGCGTGATCTCGGCCAGATCGCGCAGCACGGCCATCGGATCGGCCCCGTCGGCATACTGGCCGGACAGTTCGGCCAGCGCGGCGGCGGCCTCGCCCTTCATCACCAGATCGAAGAGATCGAGCACCCGGCCGCGGTCGGCCAGCCCCAGCATCGCGCGCACCTGATCGGCGGTGGTCTCGCCTGCCCCATGCGCAATGGCCTGATCCATCAGGCTCATCGCGTCGCGCACCGAGCCTTCGGCCGCGCGGGTGATGAGCGCCAGCGCATCGCGGGTGAGCTCTGCGCCCTCCTTCCCGGCCACGCGGGCGAGATGGGCCATCATCACCTCGGGCTCGATCCGCTTCAGGTCGAACCGCTGGCAGCGCGACAGCACCGTGACCGGCACCTTGCGGATCTCGGTTGTGGCGAAAATGAATTTCACATGGGCGGGAGGCTCCTCGAGCGTCTTGAGCAGCGCGTTGAACGCGCTGGTCGAGAGCATGTGGACCTCGTCGATGATGTAGATCTTGTAGCGCGCCGAGGCGGCCCGGTAGTGGACCGAGTCGATGATCTCGCGGATGTCGCCCACCCCGGTGCGCGAGGCGGCGTCCATCTCCATCACATCGACATGGCGGCCTTCGGCGATGGCGCGGCAGGGCTCGCACTGGCCGCAGGGCTCGGTCGTGGGGCCGCCGGTGCCGTCCGGGCCCACGCAGTTCAGCCCCTTGGCGATGATCCGCGCCGTGGTCGTCTTGCCCACGCCCCGCACGCCCGTCATCACGAAGGCATGGGCGATCCGGTCGGCCGCGAAAGCGTTCTTCAGCGTGCGCACCATCGAATCCTGACCGATCAGGTCGGCGAAGGTCTGCGGGCGGTATTTGCGGGCAAGGACCTGATAGCCTTGCTCGGGTGTGTCGGACATCGGGCCTCGGCGGATTCGGGGTCAGCCCCGAGATTAGGGCGGGGGAGGAGCGGCGTCCACCCGAAGGGGCAGGCGAGGGGCGTGAGGAAGCCCGAGCCTTGGGGGCAATGTCTGTTTCAGATGGAGCGTGTCCTCCCGATATTCGGGCGGATCCCCGACGGCTGATCCCTGACGGGGGCGATTCATGCGCCGGCGCGGGATGTGTCTCGAGATCGATGATGCACTGGATCGTGAAATGGCTCCCCGTTGCGAATGAGAGTAGAGCATCTTGGGATTGGCCCCGCTGGCAGTTCCGGATGGCCTGTCGAATTGCCGTGCGGGAACGGGCATGTCATGTCCACCCGAGGCCCTGCGGCAGCGGCGCTCTGCTGGCCCGCCCGGGCTATGCCCGGAGCACAGGATGATGCACGCATGACGAATCTGAAATCTCTCGAGGTCTTCTTCTGGGTGGCGAAGCTCAGAAGTTTCTCGGTGGCGGCCGAGAAGCTCAACATGACCCAGCCCACCGTCTCGCAGAGGATCTCGGCGCTGGAGGAAGGGTTCGGTCAGCAGCTCATCAACCGCAAGTCGAAGCCCATCTCGCTGACCGATTCAGGTCTGCTTCTCCTGCGTCACTGCGAGGTGATCCTGCGGCAGGTCGCGGCGATGAACGATGCCATGGGCGTGCGCGAGCGCGAGGCACGCACGATCCGGCTCGGGGTGTCGGAGACCATTGCCCAAGCCTGGCTCACCCAGTTCCTCAAGGCGGTGCGCCGGGTCCGGCCGAACCTGGAATTCGAGATCCAGGTCGATGTGACGAGCTCGCTCGAGGCGACGCTTCTGGACGGAGAACTGGATCTCGCCTTCATGCTGGGACCGATGGCGCTGAACGATTTCGCCTGTCTGCCGCTCGGGGCCTATCCGCTGCAGTTCTACGGGCTGAGCCATCTCGTCCCCTCGGGGCGTCTCAGGAACGATGATTTTCTGAGCATTCCGATCCTGACCTATCCAAAGCGCGCCTATCCCTACGGGGCATTGAGAGAGGCGATCATGCGCCTCACGGGCGAGCCGCCGAAGTTCGTCACATCGACCTCGCTCGCCACGATCCGGCGGATGGTGCTGGATGGCATGGGGGTGGCCCTCGTGGCGCAGGACATGATCCAGACCGATGGAAGCGCGCCGGGACTGGTGCGGCTGGAATCGCCTATCTCCTTGGATCCGCTGTCATTCTATGCCTTTCACCGGATTGGCGAACCGAGCCGGCTTCTCGAGGATCTCTGCCGCCTCGCTCAACGGGTCGCCGCTCGGGAAGTGCCGCTGCCGCCACCCCTCCCGGACGGCGATCATTGAATTATCGAATACACTTCCATCCAAAATTATAATTTTACTTGATAGTCCATGCTGTGGATCGGTTGGGGCAGGTGTTCTTCAGGAGACTGTCCCCCGTGGCGAATTCAGCCCCTCACTTTGAACCGACTGCGACCGAGATCGCGCAAGCGCGTGCCCGCATCGCAGCCTATGCCATCCGGACCCCCATCCTAGAGAGCGAGGAGCTCAACCGCCTCACCGGTGCCCGTGTCCTCATCAAGCCCGAGACCCTGCAGCGCGCAGGCGCCTTCAAGTTCCGCGGCGCGATCAACCGTGCGCTGCAGCTGAGCGAGGCCGAGAAGGCGGGTGGTCTGGTGGCCTGGTCTTCCGGCAACCACGGGCTGGCGCTGTCCTATGTCGCTAGGGAACTGGGCATCAAGGCCACGATCCTGATGCCGCAGGAGGCTCCGCGCGCCAAGGTCGAGGGGGTGCGTGCGAACGGCGCGACCGTGCGCCTTTACGACAAGACCCGGGAAGTGCGCGAGGAGATCGGGGCGCAGATTGCGGCCGAGACCGGCGCAGTGATCGTGCCGCCCTACGACGACCCCTTCGTCATCACCGGCCAGTCCACGCTCGGGGCCGAGTTCGCCGAGCAGGCCGAGCAGATGGGCGCGCCGCTCGAGGTGGCGCTGTTCTGCTGCTCGGGCGGGGGGCTCGTCTCGGGTGCGGCGACCGGCGTGCATGCGATCACGGCAGGCACCGCGATCTACAGCGTGGAGCCCGAGGGATTCGACGGCATGGCCCTGTCGCTGGCGGCCGGCGCCCCGACGCGCGCCCCGGCCACGGGCACCTCGATCTGTGACGCACTGATGGTGCCGGTGCCGGGGGTCCACAACTTCCCGATCTGCAAGGAGCATCTGGCCGGCGGGCTCGCCGTGTCGGATGAGGAGGTGATCGACGCGATCCGCTTCGCCTACCGGCAGCTGAAGCTGGTGGTCGAGCCAGGCGGCGCTGCGGCGCTGGCGGCGATCCTGTCCGGCAAGATCGACATCAAGGGCAAGACCGCAGGCGTCGTGCTGTCGGGCGGCAATGTCGACCCTGAGAAATTCGCCGCCTACATCGCCCAACCCAAGTGAACGGACCGAAGACGATGCTCGATTTCCAAAGCAGCAAGGGCGCGCTCATCGCCAAGACGATCGAGGACTTCATGACGCTGGACCTGACCGGCGTCGGCCTGATCGGCAAGATCTATGCGGCGCTGCAGTCGCGCCAGCCGGGGCCGGCCTGCATGATGGGCGCCCGGATCCTGACGGATGCGGTGCGCGCGCAGAAAGGCCCGGTCGTGATCGCCACCGGTTTTCCCGAAGGCGCGGGCGTGCCCGAGACCGACGGCCCGGTGGGCGCGGCGCTCATCGCCCGGGCGCTCTTCATGGGCCTCGGCGTCGAGAGCGTCATCCTCGTCGACGAGGACTGGGAAGAGATGATGGTCGGCACCTGCCGGGGCGCGGGCCTCGCGCCGCTGCCGTTCCCGGAAGACGGCGTGATCCGGCCGGTCGAATTCATCCGCCCCGTCTACATCCGCACCGTCCCCAAGGAGGACGCCGGCTGCAGGGCGATCACCGAGGCGCTCCTCGAGGTGACGCGGCCCTCGGCCGTGATCTCGATCGAGCGTCCCGGCATGAACGACCACGGCCTCTACAACGGCCTGGGCGGGCGCCCGCTGGACGGGATGGTCGCCGATCTCGACCAGTTCTTCGCCTCGGCCAAGGCGCGCAAGATCCCCTATGTGGCCATCGGCGACGGCGGCAACGAGATGGGCATGGGCGTGATCGCCGAGGATCTGCGCCGCTTCTCGCCCAAGGCGAAGGACAGCGGCATCCCGGGCCGCGGCGGCGTTGCCGCAGTCATGGCCGCCGATCACCTGATCGTGTCGAATGTCTCGAACTGGGGCGCGACCGGTCTGATCGCCGCGCTGTCCGCGCTTCTGGAAAAGCCCAGTGTCTTCCACGATGCGGCTCTCGAGGTCCGCTGCATCGAGCAATGCGTGAGCTTCGGTGGCGTTGACGGGATGTTCATGGCACCCGAACCGGCGGTGGACGGCATCTCGGCCGCGGAATGGGCCGGCCTGATCGACGCGCTGCGCAACACGCTCGATCGCCTGAACGGCCGCGTGATCGGCTGGAAGGGCGACAGCGGCGACTGGCGCCAGCAGAAGTGAGCGCGGCCATGGGAAAGATCGATATCCGCATGGCGGAGCTCGGGATCGAGCTCCCGCCGATCAACCCGTCGCAGGGCAATTACCTGCCCTATCGACGGACCGGCAACCTCGTCTTCATCGCGGGCCAGGGGCCGCGGCGCGCGGGCGAGCTGATCTGGAAGGGCATCGTCGGCGACGACCTGACGCTTGAGGACGCGCAGGAGGCCGCCCGCATGTGTGCGCTGAACCTTCTCGCCCAGCTTCGTGCGGCCTGCGACGGCGATCTGGACCGCGTTACCGGCGTCATCCGGCTGGCCGGCCTCGTGCGGTGCACGGTGGACTTCGAACTTCAGGCCAAGGTATTGAATGCGGCCTCGGACCTGATCTGCGATGTCTTCGGCCCCGCGGGAGCGCATGCGCGCATCGCCTCGGGCACCCATGCGCTGCCCTCCGGCATGGCAGTGGAAATCGAGGCGATCTTCGAGATCGCCGCGACCGCCTGACGGCACGAGCCCGCGCCGGGCGGCCCGTCTGCCCGGTGCCACAACCACGAAACATCCGCCAACAGAGAGACCCGATATGACGAATTTCACCTTTGCCGCCACCATGGCCGCCTCGGTCGCCCTCGCCGCGCCCCTCTCGGCCCAAGACCTCGCTGCGCAGAATTTCAAGGTCATCGGCATCGCCTCGACCATCCCGGTCGCGATCTACGACGAGAAGCCGTTCTGGACCGAGACCTTGCCCGAAGCGTCGGGCGGCAAGCTCACCGCGGACCTCACCTCGATCGAGCAGATGGGGCTCGACGACCAGTCCATGCTGCGGATGATGCGTCTCGGCGTGATGGATTTCGCAGGCATGGACATCACCAAGATGGCCGGTGACGACCCGCGCTTCGAGGCCTGCGACCTTGCCGGCACCGCGCCCACGGCCGCCCTCGCGCGCGAGGCCTGCGCTGCCTACAAGGATGTTCTGAACGAGCGGATGGAGACCAACTGGAACACGAAGCTCCTCGCCATCGGCGCCTCGACGCCACAGGTGGTCTGGTGCCGGGGCGATGTGGCGTCCATCGACGATCTGAAGGGCAAGAAGGTCCGGGTGTTCAACAACACGCTGCGCGACTTCATCTCGGGCGTCGGGGCGACCTCCGTCTCGATCGCCTTCTCCGAGGTGGTGCCCGCCTTGAACAACGGGGTGGTGGATTGCGCCGTCACCGGCTCGCTGTCGGGCAATACCGCCGGCTGGCCCGAGGTGACGGACAGCGTCTTCATGCTGCCGCTCGGCTGGTCCTTCAACGTCGTGGCCGTCAACAAGGGGCGCTGGGAGGCGCTGCCCGCCGAAACGCGGACCTTCCTCGAAGAGCAGTTCGCGGCCTACGAGGACAAGATGTGGGCCACGCTGGACGAGGGGATCACCCAGGCCGAGCTGTGCAACACCGGCGCCGACGGCTGCGAACTGGGCCGGCCGACGCCGGTCAAGCTGAACCAGCCGAGCGAGGCCGACCTCGCCCGCGCCGCCGAGATCGTCAGGGAGAATGTGCTGCCGGGCTGGGCCGCGCGCTGCGGCGCGGACTGCGTGGAGGACTGGAACGCCCGCATCGGGGCGGTGATCGGCCAGGAAATCGCGCCGAACTGAGTGGCAGGCGGGGGCTCTGCCCCCGCCCTTCGCACCGTTTCGGCCAGCCTGGAGGAAACATGGACAGATTGTTGCGCTGGAACAGGATCGCCGCGCGATCCGGTCTCTGGCTGGGCGGCGCGGTCATGACCGCCGCGGCGCTGCTGATCGGCTTCGACATCCTGCTGCGTGTGGGGTTCAATCGTGCCATCGACGGGGCCGACGAGTTGTCGCGCTTCGCGCTCGCGACGGCGACGACCTGGTCGCTGGCCGGAGCCCTGCTCGAACGCGCCCATATCCGCGTGGATACGGCCTATGTGCGCTTCCCGCGCCCGGCGCAGATCATGGCCGACATGGTGGGTCTCCTGGCCTTCCTCGGCTGCTTCGGCCACGTCTTCGCCTTCGGGCTGGAGCTGGTGATCCAGTCGGCTCATGCCGGCGCCCGCTCGGCCTCGGCGCTGCAGATCCCGATGATCTATCCCCAGACGCTCTGGCTCTGCGGGCTGGCGCTGCTTCTGGTCTGCGGGCTCGTGCTGCTGCTCGCCTGCGCGCGGCTGCTGATCGCCCGCCGCTTCGCCGAGGTGCACGACCTCATCGGCATCAAGTCCGCCGAGGAAGAGGTGGCCGAGGAACTCTCCCACACTCCGGCCGCAACGGCCCCAGACCGGCAGGAGACCGCATCGTGATCGCAACCACTCTCGGCAGCCTGCTCGCGCTGCTGTTCGTAGGCATTCCCGTTGCCGCGACGCTGATCCTCGTGGCGCTGATCCTGTCGGGCACCTTCTCATTCCTGCCGCTGCATTATGCCATCGGCGAGATCGCCTGGACGGTCTCGAACAACTTCCTGCTGATCGCGATTCCGCTCTTCGTGCTGCTGGGCGAGATCCTGCTGCGGTCCGGGCTCGCCTCGCGCATGTATTCGGCGCTGGTTCTGTGGATGCCGTGGCTGCCCGGCGGGCTCATGCATTCCAACATCGCCGCCTGCACCATGTTCGCGGCCACCTCGGGCTCGTCCGTGGCGACGGCTGCAACCATCGGCACCGTCGCGCTGCAGGAGATTGACAAGAATTCCTACAACGAGCGCCTCTTCCTCGGCTCGATCGCGGCGGGCGGCACGCTGGGCATCCTGATCCCGCCCTCGGTCAACCTGATCCTCTACGGCGTGCTGACCGAGACTTCGATCCCGCAACTCTACCTTGCGGGTCTGATCCCCGGCCTCTTGCTCGCCGGGCTCTTCATGGTCCTGATCGGCCTCGTCTGCCTCGTGAAGCCCGAATGGGGCGGCACCCGTCAGAGCGCCACCTGGTCGCAGCGCCTGAGGGCACTTCCCGACCTGCTGCCGCCCCTGGTGATCTTCGTCTCTGTCATCGGCTCGATCTACGCGGGCTGGGCCACGGCGACCGAGGCCGCAGCCCTTGGCGTCCTGGCCGCGCTGGTCATCGCCGCGGTCTACCGCTGCCTGTCCGTGCGGGTGGTGGTCGAGGCCTTCGAGGGCGCGATGAAGACGACCGCGATGATCATGGCGGTGATGATCGGCGCCTATTTCCTCAACCTGATCTTCGGGGCCATCGGGCTTCCGCAGGCGGTGAGCGGCTGGATCGGCTCGTTGAACCTGAGCCCCCTCGGGCTCTTCGCGCTGGTGGTGGTCTTCTACTTCATCCTCGGGATGTTCATGGAGACGCTGTCGATGATGGTGGCGAGCGTGCCGATCATCGCGCCCATCATGGTGCAGGCCGGCTTCGATCCGGTCTGGTGCGGGATCGTCATCGTCCTGCTGATGGAGATCGCCCTGATCACGCCCCCTGTCGGCCTGAACCTCTTCGTGGTTCAGAGCGTGCGCCGGCGCGGCTATGTCGAGGATGTGATCGTCGGCGCGCTGCCCTTCATGCTGGTGATGCTTGCCTTCGTGGGCATCCTCTACCTCTGGCCGCAGATCGCCCTGTTCCTGCCGAACTGGCGGTAGGGATAGACCTTGCGATCAAGACGCCAGACCCCGCAGGCCGAAAGGGCTGCGGGGTCTGGCGTCTTTCGAGCCAGGCGCCGCTTGCGTCTTGGCGGAGGTCGAGAGGGTCGGGCGCTGCCCGTGCTTCGCGGGCATCGTCCAGAATCGCGTGGAAGCCCTTCGGGACGGCGAGCGCCCTCCGCTCGCGGTCCTTCTTGTCGCCTGGCAGGGCGGCCATCAGCTCGATCTTGCCGAAAAGGGCTCGAAGCTCCTCGGAGCCGTGAGGGTGCGCGTCACTTCCGCGCACCATCGGGACGTTCGTGATGGTCAGCCACGGCCCGTTTGGCGCAGTTCTTGGGACACATCTCCTTGCAGAACAAGGGTTCCCAGCGCGATCAGCGGCTTGAGGGGGGAAGGTGAGAGGCTGGACATCGACCCAGACGGGGCTCGTTACGGCTGCTTCCTTCCGGACCTGACCGGGTTGGCGAGGCGCCTGCCCGCGCCAACCTCTCGCGGCCGATATAGGCCGGGCCGGGGGCATTTGCAAGCGCCCCGCGGCCGCAGGCAGGGCATCCCGCGCGGCCGTCAGAGGGTCAGGCGGAAGCGCGAGAACCCCGCGGGCGACGAAGGGAGCCGGGTCAGCTCGAGGAAGGGCGGCGGCTCGGCCGGCGCAGGGGCCGTCTCGAAGACCGCCGTGGTGCCGGGCATCGGCCGGAAGCGCCAGAAGCGGGGCACCTCGGGGGCGAGCGGCGAGGTCCGGGCGATGTGGCGGCTCAGGATGTCGCGGATCGGTTCGGTGCCGATCCAGGTCGGCAACGGGCCGAACTGCCGGCTGCAACTGGCGGCGCGGTAACTGTTGGTGGCCACCGCAAAGGGTTGCGCCGGGTCCAGCGGCCGGTCCTGCCAGCGCAGGTCCAGAATGCGCCGGGCCTCGGCTCGGACGATCCGGCCGTGGGCGTCGTAGCGCGCCGGCCGGGCAAGGTCGATCGAGAAGGTCAGTCCCTGGATCGGGTCGAAGCCATAGCTCGGCATCTCGGGATCGAGGAGCGGCTGGTCGCTGCGCCCGGGCGCGATCCGGGCAAAGAGGCTCGCGGCCCGTTCGAGCCATTCCGCGATCTGCGCGCCCGTCAGCCGGACGGCAGCGATGAGGTTCGGGTAGATATAGAGATCGACCGCATGGCGCAGCGCCAGCGGCCCTGCCGGCACGTCGCTGTAATGGGCAGGCCCGGCGCGGCCCCCCGCCTTGAAGGGCGCCGCCGCCGACAGGATCGGCAGGCCCTCGAGCGGGCTTCCCGCAATGTGCTCTGCCAGATGGGCCGCCTGCGCCTCGGCCACGAGCGACAGCGAGGCCGTGGGCGCCACAAGGGCGAAGTGGCTCGCGATCCGCACCGTCGAGTGACCGATGGGGCGGCGGATGTGGCGGAGGGTCTCGGCATGGGCGGGCGCGGCGATCGCGGTGAGCTTCGGGCAGGCCTGCACGGGGTTTCCCGCGCGCCGCACCGGGCGGGCCTCGACCCGCGCCTCCGTCACGCGCCAGCCCTGGGCGCCTTGGGCCAGCAGGAGATCGATCACCCCCAGATGCGAACCGCGGGCGCCGGCCATCACGGCGGGCTTGCCCGCGAGCCGCCCGAGCGTGGCATCGGCTCCGGGCCGCGGCGGGAAGCCCGGCGCCGGGAAGACGAGGTGGCTGTGGCCCGTCACCACCGCGTCGATCCCTTCGAGCGCCGCCACGGGCAGCGCCGCATCCTCCTGTTCGGGCTGGGCCTCGGCGGCGCCGATCCCCGAATGGCAGAGCGCCACAACGAGATCGCAGCCCTTGGCCCGAAGTGCCGCCAGATGGCCCGCCGCCGCCTCGGCGATGTCGCGCACCTGCAGCCGGTCGCCCAGAACGGCGCGGTTCCACACCGGCACCTGCGGCGGCAGGAGGCCCAGAACCCCGATCCGCAGACGGTGCGGCCGCCCCGCCTCGTCGATCATCTCGCGCTCGAGGATCGCCGCCGGAGGCAGGAGCGTCCGGTCTGCGGCAGGCTCGGATCCGAGCGTCAGCACCGCATTGCTCGAGACGACGGGCCAGGTCGCATCCGCGAGCGCGCGTTCGAGATGATCCAGACCATAGTCGAAGTCGTGGTTGCCGACCGTCGCCGCATCGTAACCGAGCGCGGTCATGGCCTCGATCAGCGGATGGACCCCTTCGGCCGCCCGCTGCGCCCAGAGGTCGCCCATCGGCGTGCCCTGCAGCAGATCGCCATTGTCGAAGAGCAGCGTGTTCGCGGCTTCGGCGCGCGCCTCGGCGATGAGGGTCGCGGTGGTGGCGAGGCCCACCCCCGGCGCCGGCCGGTCGGCATGATAGTCGTAGGGCAGGATCTCGGCATGAAGGTCCGTCGTGGCGAGCAGGCGCAGTCGGAGCCGGGCAGAGCCTGCAGGCGGCTCCGCCGAGGCCTGCGGCCGCCCCTCGCCGTGATCGTCCTCTCGTCTCATGCCCCCGGACTTCCTTCCTCGGCGCGGCCCTGCCCGGCATTCCTTCGCCCGCCGCCGCTTGCGGGCCTGCGGGAGGGGGATCGCCGGCGCCGAGGCTAGGCCGCGCGGCCGGGATGTTCCAGCCCCTTGGCCGTGGCATCTTCGCCGTCCGACCCTTGGCCCCTGCCGCGCGGCATGGCATGACGGCGCGGGGCGGCCGGACCGCCGGGTCTGGAGGAGCGGCGGGCATGCGGATCGCGGAGACAGTGACCTTCGGAGGGTCGGGGCTCGACCGGGCCGGCCGGCTCAGGGGCGATGCCGCGGGTCTCGCGCGGCTTCTGGAGGGCGAGTGCATCCTGCCGATCTGGCGCGGCCGTCCGCTCTGCGCCGAGGAAGGCGCGCTCGGCTGGCTTCCGCCCGATCATCCCGTGCTGGCCGGGGCCGAGGAGCCGATCTTTCTCGGGCTCGACGGCGAAGCGCCCCGCTTCGCGGCCGATATCTCGCACTGGTCGCCCGAGGCCGGCGCCGAGGCGGCGCAGGGCGGGTTCTTCGATCCGGCGTTCCAGTCCCATCCCGCCCTGCCGGGCGCGCCGGGCTTCGGCGACCTGCGCGGCCTGATGCTCGCGCTCTCGCCGCGCGAGGCGGAGCTGGCCGCCACCGCCAAGGCGCTCGTGCAGTGGCACCGCAGCCATCGTTTCTGCTCGACCTGCGGCGCGCCGTCGGCCCCGTCCGAGGGCGGCTGGCACCGCCACTGCACCGCCTGCGGCGCGCAGCATTTCCCCCGCACCGATCCCGTGGTCATCATGCTCGTGACCCATGGCAACCGTGCGCTGGTCGGCCGGTCGCCCGGCTGGCCCGAGGGGGTCTACTCCTGCCTTGCGGGCTTTGTCGAACCCGGCGAGACGATCGAGGCCGCCGTGCGCCGCGAGGTGATGGAGGAGGCGGGCGTGACCGTGGGCCCCGTGCGCTATCTGGCGAGCCAGCCCTGGCCCTTCCCGGCCTCGCTCATGATCGGCTGCCACGGGATCGCCCTCACCGACGCCATCACGCTCGATCCGCTGGAGCTCGAGGATGCGCGCTGGATCACGCGCGAGGAGATGGTGACGGTGATGGCGGGGGATCATCCCCAGGGCCGGCCTGCGCGCAAAGGGGCCATCCCGCACTTCCTGATCTCCAACTGGCTTGCGGACCGTCTGGATTGACGCGAAAAGCCCGCGGGACGCGGAAGGGGAGAGACCATGCGACTGAGCACCAGCCAGGATGTCGAGGCGCCGATCCGGTTCGTCTGGAGGCAGCTGTCGGACTTCGGCAACTGGGAGCGCGCGGCCTCCCAGCGCGGCGTGACGGTGCGGAGGCTCGACGGGACGCCCCACGAGGGCCCCGGCATGGGCTGGCTCGTCCGCTTCGACTATCACGGCCGGATGCGGGATGTGGAGATGCACTTCGTGGGCATGGAGCCGGACCAGAGGCTGCTGATGCAGGCCACCGGCCATTCGCTGCGGGCGGACCTGACGCTCGAGTTCCTCGAGCTCGCCCCGCGCCGGACGCGCGTCACCGTCACCTCGGACGTGAAGGCGCTGACGCTGCCCTCGCGCGTGTTCCTTCAGTCGCTGCGGCTGGCGCAGGGCACGCTTCAGGAGAAATACGACGCCCGCATCAAGGGCTTCGCGGCCGAGATCGGCCGGCGCTGGCAGGCCCGCCGCAAGGCTGCCGCGGCTGCGGCCGCGAAGGGGCCGCAGGCCTGAGACCGGGCCCGAGCCCGAGCCCGAGACTGTGCCCGAGCCACGGCGCGAGCCCGGGAGGGACGGGGCTCAGCCCCGGCCGGGGTCGGCGGGATAGACGCCGAGGATCTCGGACTGGCTGGTGAAGAAGCGCAGCTCGTCGAGCGCGAGCGCCACGTTCGCATCCTCGGGATGGCCTTCGATGTCGGCATAGAACTCGGTCGCGGTGAAGGAGCCGCCGACCATGTAGCTCTCGAGCTTGGTCATGTTGATCCCGTTCGTCGCAAAGCCGCCGAGCGCCTTGTAGAGGGCGGCCGGGATGTTGCGCACGCGGAAGGTGAAGGTCGTGACCATCTTGCCGGGGCCGCGGCGCGTCCAGTCGGCCTCCCGCGCCATCACGAGGAAGCGGGTGGTATTGTTCGACTGATCCTCGATGTGGCGCGCCACCACGTCGAGCCCGTAGATCTCGCCGGCGAGTTCCGAGGCGAGCGCGGCCAGCGCGGGATCGCCCTGTTCTGCCACGAGACGGGCCGAGCCCGCCGTGTCGGCGCCCGTCACCGGCCGGATGTCATGGCTGCGCAGGAAGGTCCGGCACTGGCCGAGCAGGACCGTGTGGCTCATGGCGCGCTCGACGCGCTCGATGGGCGTGCCGCGCAGGGTGAGCAGGTTGATGTGCACCCGCACGAAGGATTCGTCGACGATCCGCAGGCCCGAGCCCGGCAGCAGCGTGTGAATGTCGGCCACGCGGCCATAGGTGGAATTCTCGACCGGCAGCATCGCGAGGTCGGCCCCGCCCGCGCGGACCAGCTCGATCACATCCTCGAAGGTGCGGCAGGGGATCGCCTCCATCCCGGGGCGTGCCTGACGGCAGGCCTGGTGCGAATAGGCGCCGGGTTCCCCCTGGAAAGCGATTCGGCCGGTCATGACTTGGGTCTCCGAGATCAAAAACAGGTTGTCCCCGCGTCCGGCGGCGCTACTACACCTTGAAAGCAAGGGGAAGAAGCGGATACATGTCCGGCGGACCCAAACCGAGGTAAATGCGACATGTTCGACACGATGACCCTGACGAAGGCGGTCGGCGCCGGGTGCGGCGCGCTCCTGGTGTTCCTGCTTGGATCCTGGGCGGCCAGCGGCCTTTACACCTTCGGCGAGGGCCACGGCGAGGATGTGACGCAAGCCTATGTGATCGAGACGGGCGACGGCGGCGCCTCCGAAGAGCCGGCCGCCGAGGCCGTGCCCTTCCCGGAACTGGTGGCTGCGGCCGATGCCGCCGCGGGCCAGAAGGTGTTCGCCAAATGCGCCGCCTGCCACAAGCTCGACGGCTCGGACGCGACCGGCCCGCATCTGAACGGTGTGGTGGACCGCGCGGTGGCCTCCGTCGCGGGCTTCGCCTATTCGGACGCGATGGTGGCCCATGCCGCCGAAGCGCCGACCTGGACGCTGGAGGAGCTCGGCGCCTTCGTCGAGAACCCCAAGGGCCATGTGCCGGGCACCAAGATGACCTTCGCGGGCCTGCCGAAGGAGCAGGATCGCGCCAATGTCGTGGCCTATCTGGCCTCGCTCCAGTAAGGGCAGAGCCCGCAGCCTCTTCGAGGGCCGCCCGATCGGGCGGCCTTTTTCCGTTTTTCCGGCCGGGCTTGCCGTCTCGTCACGCAATCGCAACTTGAGACTGCGTCCCGTTGCACCGTAGCATGGCGAACCGGGCGCCAGGCGCGCCACACGAGGCAGGGGGAACGGCATGGGTGAAGTCACGGCGCGCACGGCGCAGGGCAGGGTCGCAGTCTCGAGACTTCCCGACGTGCGGTCATGGCTTCTGGGGGGGCTCGGCCTGCTGGCCGCCGCCGCGGCGGCGCTGCCCGCCCACGCGCAGGACGCGCCGAAGATTATCAAGGCGCACGGCATCTCGACCTTCGGCGATCTGAAATATCCGGCCGACTTCACCCACCTCGATTATGTCAATCCCGACGCGCCCAAGGGCGGCGAGATCTCGGAATGGGCTTTCGGCGGCTTCGATTCGATGAACCCCTATTCGGTGAAGGGCCGGGCCGCGGCCCTCTCGTCGATCATGTATGAATCGATCCTCGCGGGCACGGCCGACGAGATCGGCGCGGCCTACTGCCTGCTCTGCGAGACGCTCGAATATCCCGAGGACCGCAGCTGGGTGATCTTCAACCTGCGCCCCGAGGCGAAATTCTCGGACGGCACCCCCGTCACCGCCGAGGATGTGGTCTTTTCCTACGAGACCTTCGTGGCCAAGGGGCTGACCGATTTCCGCACCATCTTCGCCCAGCAGGTCGAGGGGGCCGAGGCGCTCGACACGCATCGGGTGAAGTTCACCTTCAAGAAGGGCATTCCCACCCGCGATCTGCCGCAGGACGTGGGCGGGCTGCCGGTCCTGTCCAAGGCGCAGTATGAACGCGAGGGGCTCGACCTCGAGGAGGGAAGCCTGAAGCCCTTCCTCGGTTCGGGCCCCTATGTGCTCGACGAGAGCCGGATGAAGGTGGGCCAGACGGTCGTCTACCGCCGCAATCCCGACTACTGGGGCAAGGATCTGCCGCTCATGCGCGGCACGGGGAATTTCGACGCGATCCGCATCGAATATTACGCCGACTACAATGCGGCCTTCGAGGGCTTCAAGGGCGGCAGCTACACCTTCCGCAACGAGGCCTCCTCGATCCTCTGGGCCACGGGCTACGACTTCCCCGCCGTCCAGACCGGCCATGTGGTGAAGGTCGAGCTGCCCTCGGGCGCCAAGGCCACGGGGCAGGGCTGGATGCTGAACCTCCGGCGCGAGAAGTTCCAGGACCCGAGGGTGCGCGAGGCGCTGAACCTCATGTTCAACTTCGAATGGTCGAACCAGACGCTGTTCTACGGCATCTATACCCGCGTCGATTCCTTCTGGGAGAACAGCTACCTCGAGGCCGAGGGCGCGCCCTCCGAGGCCGAGGTGGCGCTTCTGCAGCCGTTCGTCGACGAGGGCCTGCTTCCGGCCTCGATCCTTACCGAGCCTCCGGTGAGCCCGCCCGTCTCGGGAGAGCGGCAGCTCGACCGCGGGAACCTCCGGGCGGCGAGCAGGCTGCTGGACGAGGCGGGCTGGACCGTGGGCTCCGACGGGATGCGCCGCAACGCCAAGGGCGAGGTGCTGCGCGTCGAGTTCCTCAACGACAGCCAGACCTTCGACCGGGTCATCAGCCCCTTCATCGAGAACCTGCGCGCGCTGGGCGTGGACGCGCTGATGACGCGCGTGGACAATGCCCAGATGGAAAGCCGCACCCGGCCCCCGAGCTACGATTTCGACCTCACCACCGGCAATGCCCGCACGAACTACATCTCGGGCGCCGAGTTGAAGCAATATTACGGGTCGGAGACCGCCGACGTCTCGGCCTTCAACATCATGGGGCTGAAGGACAAGGCGGTGGACCGGATGATCGAGGTGGTGCTGGCCGCCAAGACCTCCGAAGAGCTCGAGGTGGCGACGAAGGCGCTCGACCGGGTGCTGCGGCTGCAGCGGTTCTGGGTGCCGCAATGGTACAAGGCCAGCCACACCGTCGCCTATTACGACATGTTCGAGCATCCCGAGACCTTGCCTCCCTATGCGCTGGGCGAGCTGGACTTCTGGTGGTTCAACCCCGACAAGGCTCAGGCGCTGCGTGACGCGGGCGCCTTGAGACAGTAAGGGCCGCATCCCCCCATGGGAGCCTACATCCTCCGGCGACTTCTTCTGATCGTGCCGACCCTGTTCGGCATCATGGTCATCAACTTCGTCCTGACGCAGTTCGTGCCGGGCGGCCCGATCGAGCAGGTGCTGGCGCGGCTCGACGGGCAGGGCGACGTGTTCCAGACCGTCGCGGGCGGCGGCGACGCCGGAACGGCGAGCGCACCCTCGGCGCAGACGTCGGAACGCTACGTCGGCTCGCGCGGGCTGCCGCCCGAGTTCATCGCCCAGCTCGAGAAGCAGTTCGGCTTCGACAAGCCGCCCCTGCAACGCTTCCTCGACATGATGTGGAACTATGTCCGCTTCGACTTCGGCGAGAGCTATTTCCGCTCGATCTCGGTGGTGGATCTGGTCAAGGAGAAGATGCCGGTCTCGATCTCGCTCGGGCTCTGGTCCACGCTGATCGCCTATCTGGTCTCGATCCCGCTCGGCATCCGCAAGGCCGTCCGCGACGGATCGAGCTTCGACACCTGGACGAGCGGCGCCATCATCGTGGCCTATGCGATCCCGGGCTTCCTTTTTGCGATCCTGCTCCTCGTGCTCTTCGCAGGCGGATCCTACTGGCAGTGGTTCCCCCTGCGCGGGTTGACATCTGACAACTGGGACAGCCTGTCCCCGCTGGGCAAGGTGGCCGACTATTTCTGGCACATCACCCTGCCGGTGGTGGCCTCGACCATCTCGGCCTTCGCCACGCTCACGCTGCTCACGAAGAACTCCTTCCTCGAGGAGATCCGCAAGCAGTATGTGATGACCGCGCGGGCCAAGGGGCTGACCGAGGGCCGGGTGCTCTACGGCCATGTCTTCCGCAATGCGATGCTCATCGTGATCGCGAGCTTTCCGTCCGTCTTCGTCTCGGTCTTCTTCGGCGGCAGCCTCATCATCGAGACGATCTTCTCGCTCGACGGGCTGGGCCGGCTCGGCTTCGAGGCGGCGGGGGCGCGGGATTATCCGGTGATCTTCGGCACGCTCTTCGTCTTCGGCCTGCTCGGCCTGCTCATGGGGATCCTGTCCGACCTGATGTATGTCTGGATCGATCCGCGCATCGACTTCGGGACGCGGGGCTGAGATGGCGCTGTCCCCGCTCAACCAGCGCCGCTGGCGGAACTTCAAGGCGAACCGCCGGGCCTATGTCTCGCTCTTCATCTTCGCGGTGCTCTTCGGCCTGTCGCTCTTCGCCGAGCTCATCGCCAACGACAAGCCGCTGCTCGTGAGCTACCGCGGCAGCCTCTATACGCCCATCACCCATTTCTACCCCGAGACCGCCTTCGGCGGCGATTTCCAGACCGAGGCCGCCTATCGCGATCCCGAGGTGCGCTGCCTGATCCGCTCGGGCGGGCTCGAGGCCTGTTTCGACGATCCCGAAGCGATCCTGGCCGAGGCCGAGACCGGCACGGTGGCGGGCGAGCCCATCGAGGCGGGCTGGATCCTCTGGCCGCTCATTCCCTACAGCTACGACACGATCAACGACATCGGCCGCGCGGCGCCTTCGCCGCCCGATGCCGACCACTGGCTCGGCACCGACGATACGGCGCGCGACGTGCTGGCGCGGGGGATCTACGGCTTCCGCCTCTCGGTGGCCTTCGCGCTGATCGTGACCTTCCTCACCTCCGCCATCGGCATCGCGGCGGGCGCGGTGCAGGGCTATTTCGGCGGGCTCACCGACCTGATCTTCCAGCGGGTGATCGAGCTCTGGGGCTCGACCCCCTCGCTCTATATCATCATCATCGTGGCTGCGATCTGGCAGATGAACTTCTGGCTTCTCGTGGGGCTCATGGTGCTCTTCGGCTGGACGAGCCTCATCGGCGTGGTCCGGGCCGAGTTCCTGCGCGCGCGGAACTTCGAATATGTCCGCGCGGCCCGGGCGCTCGGCGTGTCGGATCTCGTCATCATGTTCCGCCATGTGCTGCCCAACGCCATGGTGGCCACGCTGACCATGCTGCCCTTCATCATCACCGGCACCATCGGCAGCCTCGCCGCGCTCGACTTCCTCGGCTTCGGGCTGCCCTCCTCGGCACCCTCGCTGGGCGAGCTCACGCTGCAGGCCAAGCAGAACCTGCAGGCGCCGTGGCTGGGCTTCACCGCCTTCTTCGCCTTCGCGATCATGCTCTCGCTCATGGTGTTCATCTTCGAGGGCGTCCGCGATGCCTTCGACCCGAGAAAGACCTTCCGATGACCGGCCGCGACGCCAGCGACGCCGGGGCACCTGTCCTCGACGTGTCGAACCTCACCGTCCGCTTCCGGCAAGACGGACGGACCGTCGAGGCGGTGAAGGGCGTCTCCTTCACCGTCGGCCGCGGCGAGACGGTGGCGCTCGTGGGCGAGAGCGGATCGGGCAAGTCGGTGACGGCGCTCTCGACCGTCGCGCTCCTGCCCGACAGCGCAGAGGTCGGCGGATCTGTCCGCTACGAGGGCCGCGAGATGGTGGGCGCCCCCGCGGCCGAGCTGCGCCGGGTGCGGGGCAACGACATCAGCTTCATCTTTCAGGAGCCGATGACCTCGCTCAACCCGCTGCATACGATCGAGCGGCAGATCGGCGAGAGCCTCGCTTTGCATCAGGGCCTCGCCGGAGAGGCGGCGCGGGCGCGGATCCTCGAGCTGCTGACCAAGGTCGGCATCCGCGCTCCCGAGACGCGGCTCGGCGCCTATCCGCATCAGCTCTCGGGCGGGCAGCGCCAGCGGGTGATGATCGCCATGGCGCTGGCCAACGGGCCGGATCTGCTGATCGCCGACGAGCCCACGACCGCGCTCGACGTGACGATCCAGGCGCAGATCCTCGACCTTCTGGCCGAGCTGAAGCGGACCGAGGGGCTGAGCCTTCTGTTCATCACCCACGATCTGGGCGTGGTGCGCCGCATCGCCGACCGGGTCTGCGTCATGCAGGGCGGCGCCATCGTCGAGCAGGGCCCGGCGCGGCGCATCTTCGAGGCGCCGGAACATGCCTACACGCGCAAGCTCCTCGCGGCCGAGCCCACGGGCCGGCCCGATCCGGTGCCCGAGGGCGCCCGGGAGATCGTGCGGACCGACGGGCTGCGGATCTGGTTTCCGATCCAGCGCGGGATCCTCCGGCGGACGGTCGGCCATGTGAAGGCCGTGAACGGCGTCAGCCTCTCGATCCGCGAGGGCGAGACGCTGGGCGTGGTGGGCGAGAGCGGCTCGGGCAAGACGACGCTCGGGCTCGGCATCCTGCGGCTGATCGAGTCCGAGGGGCCGATCCTCTTTCTCGGGCAGGAGATCCACAACCGCCGGCCGCGGGCGCTGCGCGAGACCCGGCGCGACATGCAGATCGTGTTTCAGGACCCTTACGGCAGCCTCTCGCCGCGGATGACGGTCGAGCAGATCGTGGCCGAGGGTCTGGGCGTCCACGGGGTCGAGCAGGGACGCGACCGCCGCTCGATGGTGGCCGAGATCCTGACCGAGGTCGGGCTCGATCCGGCGGCGATGGGGCGCTATCCGCATGAATTCTCGGGCGGCCAGCGCCAGCGCGTGGCCATCGCCCGCGCCATGATCCTGCGGCCGAAGTTCGTCGTGCTGGACGAGCCGACCAGCGCGCTCGACATGACGGTGCAGGTGCAGATCGTGGATCTTCTGCGCGACCTGCAGCGGAAATGGGGCCTGGCCTACCTCTTCATCAGCCACGACCTGCGGGTGGTGCGCGCGCTCTCGCACAAGGTGATCGTGATGAAGGAAGGCAATGTCGTCGAGGCGGGGGAGGGGGCAAAGCTCTTCGCGGCCCCGCAGACCGATTACACCCGCACGCTTCTGGCGGCGGCCTTCGGAGACGCGGTGCCCGAGGCCGTGTGACGCCCATGAAGATCCTGTTCGTCCATCAGAACTTCCCCGGCCAGTTCCTGCATCTCGCACCCGAACTGCAGGGGAGGGGACACGAGTGCCTCGCCCTCACCGATGGCGAGAACCGGCGCGAGTCCCGGATCCCGGTCCTGCGCTACCGGCACGAGGCGCCCGCGCCCGATCCGCAGGCGACGCGTCTCGGGCGCAACTTCACCCAGACGAGCGACCGGGGCGTGAGCGTGGCGCGGGCCGCGCTGCAGCTGCGCGATCAGCGCGGCTACCGGCCCGACGTGATCGTGGGCCATTCCGGCTGGGGCGAGACCCTGTTCCTGAAGGAGGTCTGGCCCGAGGCGAAGCTCCTGATCTATGCCGAATTCTACTATCGCGGCGTGGGGCAGGATGTGGGGTTCGATCCCGAGTTCGACCGGCGCGGCTTCGACGGGGTGATGATCGCGCAAGGTCGCGCGGCCCATCTGGGACAGGCGCTGCTTCATGCCGATGCGGGCCTCTCGCCGACCGAGTGGCAGGCCTCGACCTATCCGCCCCCGCTGCGCCGGCTGATCGAGGTGATCCACGACGGCGTCGATACCGATGCCGTGGCGCCCGATGCCTCGGCCCGGTTCGAGCTGCCGGACGGGCGGGTGCTGCGGGCAGGCGACGAGGTGCTGACCTTCGTCAACCGCAATCTCGAGCCCTACCGCGGCTATCACATCTTCCTGCGGGCGCTGCCCGAGGTTCTGGCCGCGCGGCCCGAGGCGCAGGTGGTGCTGGTGGGCGGCGACGGCGTGAGCTACGGCCCCGCCCCCGCGGAGGGAAGCTGGAAGCAGCATTTCGTGGAAGAGCTGGGCCCCCGCCTCGACCTGTCGCGGGTGCATTTCGTGGGCCGCGTGCCCTACGACCGGTTCAAGGCACTGATGCAGGTGAGCCGGGCCCATGCCTATCTCACCTATCCGTTCGTCCTGTCCTGGTCGATGCTCGAGGCCATGTCGGCGGGGGCGCTCGTGGTGGGTTCGCGCACCGCGCCGGTCGAGGAGCTGATCGAGGACGGGCGGAACGGGCTTTTGGTGGATTTCTTCGACGGGCCGGGCTGGTCACGGACGCTGATCCGGGCGCTGGCCGAGCCCGAGCGGATGATGCCGCTGCGTGCGGCCGCGCGCGAGACGATCCGGGACCGCTACGACCTGCACCGCATCTGCCTTCCGCGGCTGGTCGAGTGGGTGGAGCGTCACGGTCCGCGCTGAGGCCCGTGCCTCAGATCGCGCCCTGCGGATTGCGGCTCGCATCGTAGCGGTCGAAACTGCGGGCGACGATGCGGGCGAGGGGGCGGCCCTCCTCGAGGATCTCGAGCCCGTGGCCGGTGATCTCGACCACCCCCGGGAAGGCCGCGGCGCAGGTCCGGAACAGCGTCTCGAGCCGCTCGGGCGGGACGGCGAAGCGGGCGAGGATCTGGGCGCGGCTGATGCGGAACTCGCAGAGGAGCTGCTCGATCATCCGCCCGCGCAGCCGGTCCTCGTCGCTGAGCACATGGCCGCGGGCCGTGGAGAACCGGCCCGACCGGATCGCGCGCAGATGGTCGGAGGTGCTGGGCGCATTCTGGGTGAAGCCCTGCGGAAAGCGCGAGATGGCCGACGCGCCGAGGCCGATCAGCACCTCGGCCCGGTCGTCCGTATAGCCCTGGAACGAGCGGCGCAGCCGGCCGCAGGCACGCGCATGGGCCAGCGGATCGCCCGCGCGGGCGAAATGGTCGAGACCGACCTGCTGGTAGCCGTCCCAGAGGATCAGGGTCCGGGCGGTCTCGAAGAGATCGAGCCTCTCCTCCGGGCCCGGGATCGAGGCCGTGGGGATCATGAGCTGACGCCGCGAGACGGCCGGCACATGGGCATAGCCCAGCACCGCCACCCGGTCGGGCGCGAGCGACAGGAGCTTCTGGATCGAATCCGCCACCCCGGGCGCCGTCTGGTGCGGCAGCCCGTAGAGAATGTCGACATCGAGGCCCACCAGCCCGCGGTGACGCAGATCCTCGACCAGGCGCTGCGTGAGCTCGAAGCTCTGCTCCCGGCCGATGGACTTCTGGATCTGGGGGTCGAAATCCTGCACTCCGATCGAGACGCGGGTCATGCCGGCCTCGAACAGGGCATCGAGCCGCGCGGCATCGATCTCGGTCGGATCGATCTCGACCGAGAAGTCCGTCTCGGCATCGGACGGCACCGCATCGCGGATCGCCAGCGCCAGCTCGTGGGTCAGGGTGGGCGGCAGGAGCGTGGGCGTCCCCCCGCCCCAGTGCATCCGCGCCAGCCGCACGCCCGGGGCAAGCCGTGCCCGCAGAAGCGCAAGCTCGGACTTGAGGGCTGCGGCATAAGCGCGCACGGGGGCGTCCGAACTCGTGCCCTGGGTGCGGCAGGCGCAGAACCAGCAGAGCCTGCGACAAAAAGGGACATGGAGGTATAACGATATTGAACTTCCCGCAGGAATGGACGAGATCCAGTCCGCATGGAGGTGCTCGTTTACCCCGACACCGAAGTTCGGCGCCGTCGGGTAGCTCGTGTAGCGTGGAACCCGCGCGTCAAATAGCCCGAGTTTAGCAAGATGAGAAATGGCCTCCATCGGCTTTCGCTAGGCGTGAAACTCGTCTATTGCTTTGATTCAGATCAAGCGGGGAACCGGCATGACGCTGCACGAAGTCCCAACCCTCCTCCACCGCTGCGGCGACTGCCCGATCCGTCATCGTGCCGTCTGCGCACGCTGTGACTCCGAAGAACTCGCGACGCTCGAGCAGATCAAATATTATCGCAGCTATCAGGCCGGCCAGACCGTGATCTGGTCGGGCGACAAGATGGATTTCGTGGCCTCCGTCGTCACCGGCATCGCGACCCTGACCCAGACGATGGAGGACGGCCGCCGGCAGATGGTGGGTCTTCTGCTGCCGTCGGATTTCGTGGGCCGTCCCGGCCGGCAGACCGTGGCCTATGACGTGACCGCCACCACCGACCTGCTGATGTGCTGCTTCCGGCGCAAGCCCTTCGAGGAAATGATGCAGAAGACGCCCCATGTGGGGCAGCGCCTGCTGGAGATGACGCTCGACGAGCTCGACGCCGCGCGCGAGTGGATGCTGCTTCTGGGGCGCAAGACGGCGCGCGAGAAGATCGCGAGCCTGCTTGCGATCATCGCCCGGCGCGACGCGGCGCTGAAGCTGCGCGAGTCGAACGGGCCCATGACCTTCGACCTGCCGCTCACGCGCGAGGAGATGGCGGATTACCTCGGCCTGACGCTCGAGACCGTGAGCCGTCAGGTCTCGGCGCTGAAGCGCGACGGGGTGATCTCGCTCGAGGGCAAGCGGCATGTGATCGTGGCCGATTTCGCCCGCCTGCTCGAAGAGGCCGGCGACGACAGCGACGGCGGCCTGCCGGTCTGAGAAGGCCCGCCGGTCCCGCCCCGGCCGGCATGAAAAGGCCCGCCCCTTGCGAGGCGGGCAGTGGCAGAACCTTCTTCCGTCAGTGCGCCATCAGGACGGGCACTTCCGCCAGTTCCAGCATGTCCCGCGTGGCCCCGCCGAGGATCGCCTCGCGGAAGCGGGAATGGCCGTAGGCGCCCATCACCAGAAGATCGGCATCCTGGTCGCGCACATGGCGCGCGATCACGTCGGAAATGCGCGGCATCGTCTTGGCCAGCACCGAGACTTCGGCCCGGACCCCGTGGCGCACGAGCATCTGGCAGAGCGCGCCGCCCGGATCCGACCGTTCGGCGCCATGGGCCGCAGGATCGACGATCACGATGTCCACATTGTCGGCGCGCAGCAGGAACGGCATGGCCTTGCGCACCGCCGTCAGCGCCTCGCGGCTCTGGTCCCAGGCGATGACGATCCGGTGGCCGAACCGCTCGCTCAGGGCCGGATCGTCGGGGATCACCAGAACCGGCGCCTGACCCTCGAAGAGCGCGGCCTCGACCACGGCTTCGCTCTCGGCGCCCCGGCCCTTGCCATAGGGGCGGGACTGCACGACGAGATCGGCAAAGCGCGAGCGCAGCGCGACCAGCCCCGCGAGGCCGCCCATCTGCGCCACGGCCGACTCGACCGATGCGCGCAGCATCGCAGGCTGGGCCGACAGCGCTGCCGCCGCCGCCTTCTCGACCGCCTGCGCTTCCTGTTCGGCGCGTTCCAGCGCCATCTGCAGCACGACCGCCGTGCCGCCCATGTTGTAGTAGGCCACCTGGGTGCCATCGATGCCAAGCGCCAGCACGTCGAGATGCGCGTCGCCGCTCAGGGCGAGGCGCGATGCAACGGTGATCGCCGGCTCGACTCGCTCGGGCGAAGTGGCCACCGTCAGCAAGGATTTATAGGCCATCTCACAACCTCCAGCCGATGGGATACGGGCCCCGAATGTGTGATCGAATGGGGCTTTGTTCCTTGATGAGGATCAAGTATCAGGACCGAAACCATTGACATGGATCAAGGCAGATTCCGCGACATGCCGCCACACACGGCCTGTCGATTAGCATCGGCCGGGGGAGTCGGCCTAGCGAAGACGAAGGGACGCAAGATGTGGGATTACGTTAAGTTGGTCGCGCTCGGCGTGATCGCGCTGTGTGCCGCGATCGCAGCCAACTACGCGCGCGACCTCGCATACATGGTGAACGCCGTATCGGTCATGCTGGTGGCCGGCGGGCTGTTCCTGTGGCAGGGGCGCCGGGTCGGAGACGAGATCCGTCCGAAGCCGGCACTTCAGACGGAATATATGGACGGGGTCATCCGCTACGGTGTGGTAGCGACGGCCTTCTGGGGCGTGGTGGGCTTTCTGGTGGCCGTCGTCATCGCCTTCCAACTGGCCTTCCCCCAGCTCAATTTCGAGTGGGCGCACGGCTATCTGAACTTCGGACGGCTGCGTCCGCTGCATACCTCCGCGGTGATCTTCGCCTTCGGCGGCAACGCCCTGATCGCGACGAGCTTCTATGTCGTCCAGCGCACTTCGGCCGCGCGCCTCTGGGGCGGCAACCTCGGCTGGTTCGTCTTCTGGGGCTACAACCTCTTCATCGTGCTCGTGGCCCAGAGCTATCTGCTCGGCGCCACGCAGTCGAAGGAATATGCCGAGCCGGAATGGTATCTCGACCTGTGGCTGACCATCGTCTGGGTCTGCTACCTCGGGGTCTTCCTCGGCACGATCATCAAGCGCAAGGAACCCCACATCTATGTGGCCAACTGGTTTTACCTTGCCTTCATCGTCACCGTGGCGATGCTCCACATCTTCAACAACCTCTCGATCCCGGTCTCGTTGTTCGGCTCGAAGTCCGTGCAGGTCTTCTCGGGCGTGCAGGACGCGATGGTGCAGTGGTGGTACGGCCACAATGCGGTGGGCTTCTTCCTGACCGCGGGCTTCCTCGGCATGATGTATTACTTCGTGCCAAAGCAGGCCGAGCGTCCCGTCTACAGCTACAAGCTGTCGATCGTGCACTTCTGGGCGCTGATCTTCCTCTATATCTGGGCCGGTCCGCACCACCTGCACTACACGGCGCTGCCGACTTGGACCTCGACCCTCGGCATGGTGTTCTCGATCATGCTCTGGATGCCGTCCTGGGG
The DNA here is from genome assembly GCF_001720585.1 of Cereibacter johrii. Lineage (GTDB taxonomy): Bacteria > Pseudomonadota > Alphaproteobacteria > Rhodobacterales > Rhodobacteraceae > Cereibacter_A > Cereibacter_A johrii. The sequence continues at coordinate 25,503 of NZ_MABH01000161.1, forward strand.
CGGCATGATCAACGGCCTGATGACGCTCTCGGGCGCCTGGGACAAGCTGCGCACCGATCCGATCATCCGCATGATGGTCGTCTCGATCGGCTTCTACGGCATGTCGACCTTCGAAGGCCCGATGATGTCGATCAAGGCCGTGAACTCGCTCAGCCACTACACCGACTGGACCATCGGTCACGTCCACTCCGGCGCGCTCGGCTGGAACGGCATGATCACCTTCGGCGCGCTCTACTTCCTCACGCCGAAACTGTGGAACAAGGAACGGCTCTACAGCCTCAGCCTCGTCTCCTGGCACTTCTGGCTCGCCACCATCGGCATCGTGCTCTACGCCTCGTCGATGTGGGTCTCGGGTATCATGGAAGGCCTGATGTGGCGTGAAGTGGATGCGAACGGCTTCCTCGTGAACGCCTTCGCCGACACGGTGGCGGCCAAGTTCCCGATGAACGTGGTGCGGGGTCTGGGCGGGGTGCTCTACCTCACCGGCGCGCTCATCATGTGCTACAACCTGTGGAAAACCGTGACCACCGCCCCCTCGCGGGTGGTGCGCGCCACGGCCGTTCCCGCTGAGTGAAGATAAGGGGACAGCCATGGGTATCCTTGCCAAACACAAGATCCTCGAGACCAACGCCACGCTGCTGCTGATCTTCAGCTTCTTCGTGGTCACCATCGGCGGCCTGGTGCAGATCGTGCCGCTGTTCTACCTCGAGAACACGATCGAGAAGGTGGAGGGGGTTCGCCCCTACACCCCGCTCGAGCTTGCCGGGCGCGACATCTACATCCGCGAGGGCTGCTACGTCTGCCACAGCCAGATGATCCGCCCGATGCGCGACGAGACCGAGCGCTACGGCCACTACAGCCTCGCGGCGGAATCGATGTACGATCACCCGTTCCAGTGGGGCTCGAAGCGGACGGGGCCCGATCTCGCCCGCGTCGGCGAGCGCTATTCGGACGAGTGGCACGTCGATCACCTGACCAACCCGCAGTCGGTGGTGCCGGAATCGATCATGCCGAAATACGGGTTCCTCTCGCATACCGTGATCGACGGGCGCTACATCCGTGACCTGATGTCGGTGCACCGCACCGTGGGCGTGCCCTACAGCGACGAGATGCTCGAGAATGCCGTGGCGGACTTCAAGGCGCAGGCCAACCCGGACGCCGATACGGACGGGCTGCTCGAGCGCTACGGCAAGGCCGCCGTGCGCAACTTCGACGGGCAGGCCGAGCTGACGGAGATGGACGCCCTCATCTCCTACCTGCAGGTGCTGGGCACGATGGTCGACTTCTCGACCTTCACTCCCGACGATAGCCGGTAAGGGAGCGCAGCCATGGATACCTACAGCCTGCTGCGTGGCTTCGCGGACAGCTGGATGCTGGTCGTGATGACGCTCTTCTTCGTGGGCGTGGTGTTCTGGGCCTGGCGTCCGCGCAGCCGGAAGGATCATGACGAGGCTGCCAACGCGATCTTCCGCCACGAGACGAAACCCGCCGGCGACGACCCGGAGTCGTCGTCCGAGGAGGCGAGGAAATGAGTGTGAAACCGACGAAACAGAAGCCCGGCGAGCCGCCGACCACGGGCCATTCCTGGGATGGCATTGAAGAGTTCGACAACCCGATGCCGCGCTGGTGGCTCTGGACCTTTTACGTCACCATCGTCTGGGCCATCGGCTATTCGATCCTCTACCCGGCGTGGCCGCTGATCAACGGGGCGACGAACGGGCTGATCGGCCATTCGACCCGGGCAGACGTGCAGCGTGACATCGAGGCCTTTACCGAGGCCAACGCCGCCATCCGGCAGCAGCTGGTCGACACGGACCTGACGGCCGTCGCGGCCGATCCGAACCTGCTGCAATATGCGACCAACGCCGGTGCGGCCGTGTTCCGCACCAACTGCGTGCAGTGCCACGGCTCGGGCGCCGCGGGCAACGTAGGCTATCCGAACCTGCTCGACGACGACTGGCTCTGGGGCGGCGATATCGAAGCGATCCACACCACCGTCACCCACGGGATCCGCAACACCACCGACGACGAGGCGCGCTATTCCGAGATGCCGCGCTTCGGGGCCGACGGTCTGCTCGACGGCACCCAGATCTCGCAGGTCGTGGAATATGTGCTGCAGATCTCGGGCCAGGACCATGATGCGGCCCTGTCCGCGGAAGGCGCCACCATCTTCGCCGACAACTGCGCTGCCTGCCACGGCGAGGACGGCACCGGAAGCCGCGATGTGGGTGCGCCGAATCTGACCGACGCAATCTGGCTCTATGGCGGGGATCGCGCCACCGTGACCGAAACGGTGACCTATGCCCGCTTCGGCGTGATGCCGAACTGGAACGCCCGCCTCACCGAGGCGGACATCCGGTCGGTCGCCGTCTATGTCCACGGCCTCGGCGGTGGCGAGTAATCCAAGGAGCTGAGCGGCCCGGGAGACCTCTCCCGGGCCGATGCCGGCCCTCGTTCGAGTTCGCGCGTTCCGAGTGCGGAGGGTCGGTGCCTCCACGCCCCTAGGGGCGGGGGGCAGACAGCCGATCCGCGCCGTGAATGATGTATCACGGATGCGTAATATTGACCGAAGTCAAGTTGCGCGGGCGGTTCCGTCTGATAGCACCCGGAACATCCTTGAAGCCGGAGTCCGTCGTGACCAGCCCCGATACCCAAACCAGCAGCCTCTACGCCAAACGCGAGCCCGTCTTTCCCAAGCGGGTGAGCGGCAAGTTCCGCAGCCTGAAATGGTGGATCATGGGCGTGACGCTGGGGATCTACTATATCGCGCCCTGGCTGCGCTGGGACCGCGGCCCGAACCTGCCCGATCAGGCGATCCTCGTCGATCTGGCGAACCGGCGCTTCTTCTTCTTCATGATCGAGATCTGGCCGCACGAATTCTACTTCGTCGCGGGCCTCCTCATCATGGCGGGGCTCGGGCTCTTCCTCTTCACCTCGGCGGCGGGCCGGGTGTGGTGCGGCTATGCCTGCCCGCAGACGGTCTGGACCGACCTCTTCATCCTCGTCGAGCGCTGGGTCGAGGGCGACCGCAACGCGCGCATCCGGCTGCTGCGTCAGCGGTGGGATCTCGAGAAGACGCGGAAATATCTCACGAAATGGACGCTCTGGCTCCTGATCGGCCTCGCCACCGGCGGGGCCTGGGTGTTCTATTTCACCGATGCGCCGACGCTTCTCGTCGATCTCCTGACGGGGAACGCCCATCCGGTGGCCTACATCACCATGGCCACGCTGACCGCCACCACCTTCGCCTTCGGCGGCTTCGCGCGCGAGCAGATCTGCATCTATGCCTGCCCCTGGCCGCGCATCCAGGCCGCGATGATGGACGAGGAGACGATCACTGTCGCCTACCGCGAATGGCGGGGCGAGCCGCGCGGCAAGCTGAAGAAGGGCGAGCCGCTCAGCCCCGATCAGGGCGACTGCATCGACTGCATGGCCTGCGTGAACGTCTGCCCCATGGGCATCGACATCCGCGACGGGCAGCAGCTCGCCTGCATCACCTGTGCGCTCTGCATCGACGCCTGCGACGAGGTGATGGACAAGATCGGCAAGCCGCGCGGCCTGATCGGCTATCTCGCCCTCACCGACGAGCGGGCAGAGCGCGAGGGCAAGGCCCCGCGCTCGGCCTGGCGGCATGTCTTCCGGCTCCGCACCCTCATCTATACCGCGCTCTGGTCGGGGGTGGGGCTCGCGCTGATCGTGGCGCTCTTCCTGCGCTCGCCCATCGACATCAACGTCACCCCGCTGCGCAATCCGATCTATGTTACGCTTTCGGACGGCTCGATCCGCAACACCTACGACATCCGGCTGCGCAACAAGCAGGGCGAGGCGCGCGACTATCAGATCTCGGTGACGAGCGAGGCCGATCTCGCGCTTTCGCTGGAGGGGCACCCGGCGACCGTGGTAACGGTTCCCGCGAACGAGACCATGACCCAGCGTGTCTACATCGTTGCAGGCAAGGGCACGCCCGCCGCCGAGGGTGAGCGGACGGACCTGCGCCTCTGGGTCGAGGATCTCGCTGCCGGGCAGCGGGTGCATCACGACACGATCTTCAACGGAAGGGGCAACTGACATGGCCGAGATGACCGGGCGCAAGGTTCTGGCGATCACCGTGGGGGCCTTCGGCGTCATCATCGCGGTGAACCTGCTGATGGCCTTCAAGGCGATCTCGACCTTCCCCGGCCTCGAGGTGGACAATCCCTATGTCGCCAGCCAGACCTTCGATGTCGAGCGGGCGTCGCAGCAGGCGCTCGGCTGGACGCTGGTGGCCGACTATGACGAAGCTGCGCGGGAAATCACCCTGCGCTTCACCGGCGCCGATGGCCGCCCCGTGGCGGTCGACACGCTCGACGTTCTGGTGGGCCGCACGACCGAGGCGAGCGACGACCGCCGCCCTGAATTCGTGCTGCGCGACGGAGCCTTCCGCGCGCCGCAGGATCTCACGCGCGGCAAGTGGATGCTGAGGGTGGACGCCACGTCGCCGAACGGCACCGCCTTCCGCCAGCGCCTCGATCTCTTCGTCGAGGACTGAGCCATGTCCCTGGCCGAGCGCATCGACCTGCCGTCCTCCGAGGCGCCTGGCGGTGCCTCGGCCTGTCCTGCCTGCCTTGCCGCGCCTTCGGCCGAACGGCTGGCCGCTCTGGCGGGACCCGCCGGCGGGCGGCTCGTCCTGTCGCTGCCCACCGCCCATTGCGCGGCCTGCATGACCACCGTCGAGGGCGGGCTCGAGAAGATCGCGGGTGTGCGCTCGGCGCGGGTGAACCTCACGCTGCGCCGGGTCTCGGTCGATGCCGAGCCCGAGGTGACGGCGGCCCAGCTGGTCGAGGCGCTGTCGCGGCTCGGCTACGAGGCGCACGAGCTCGATGCCGGGATGCTCTCGGCCACCGAGACCGACCGGCAGGGGCGCGACCTCCTGATGCGCCTCGGCGTGGCCGGCTTCTCGATGATGAACGTGATGCTGCTGTCGGTGGCCGTCTGGTCGGGCGCCGAGGCCGCGACGCGCGATCTCTTCCACTGGATCTCGGCCGCCATCGCCCTGCCGACCGTGGTCTTCGCGGGCCAGCCCTTCTTCCGCAACGCCTGGACGGCGCTCCGCGCCGGACGGCTCGGGATGGATGTGCCGATCTCGCTCGCCATCATCCTCGCCTCGTCGATCTCGCTCTTCGAGACCTTCCACTCCGGCCACCACGCCTATTTCGACGCGGCGGTGATGCTGACCTTCTTCCTGCTCGCGGGCCGCTATCTCGACCACCGCACCCGCGCCGTTGCCCGTTCGGCCGCCGAGGAACTGGCGGCGCTCGAAGTGCCGCGCGCCACGCTTCTGCGCGAGGGCGAGGAGGTGACGGTGCCGATCGCCGAGCTTTCCGCGGGCGATCTGGTGCGCGTGCGGCCGGGAGGGCGGATGCCGGTCGATGGCGTGGTGGCCGAGGGCTTCTCCGAGCTCGACCGCTCGCTGCTGACCGGCGAGAGCCTGCCGGTGCCGGCCGGCCCCGAAACCGTCGTCTCGGCGGGCGAGGTGAACCTCACCGGCCCGCTCACGGTGCGGGTGACGGCGGCCGGGCGCGACAGCTCGCTGCACCGGATGGCCGATCTGGTGGCGGTCGCCGAAAGCGCCAAGACCCGCTACACCTCGCTCGCCGAGCGGGCCTCGCGGCTCTATTCGCCGCTGGTCCATCTCCTCTCCTTCACCGCCTTCGGGGTCTGGATGTGGATCACGAACGGCGACGTGCGCACCTCGATCAACATCTCCGCCGCCGTGCTCATCATCACCTGCCCCTGCGCCCTGGGGCTCGCCGTGCCCGCCGTGGTGACGGCGGCGAGCGGGCGGCTGTTCCGCAAGGGGCTGCTCATCAAGGACGGCACCGCGCTCGAACGGCTGGCCGAGGTGGATACGGTCGTCTTCGACAAGACCGGCACGCTGACGCTGGGCACGCCCGAACCCACCAACCTCGCGACGCTTCCTGCGGCCGATCTGGCGCTGGCGGCGGCGCTGGCCGCGTCCTCGGCGCATCCCCTGGCCATGGCGCTTGCGCTTGCCGCACGGGGGCAGGGGGTGCAGCCCGCGGCCGTCACCGACCTGCGCGAGGTGCCGGGCTTCGGCATCGAGGGCCGGCTCGAGGGCCGCACCGTCCGACTCGGCCGCGCCGAGTGGGTGGGCGCCACGCCCGAGCCCGTGACCGCGACCTACCTCTCGACCGGAGCGGCCACGCGCGCCATCACCTTCTCCGACCGGCTGCGTCCGGGCGCGGAAGAGGCCGTGCGGGCGCTGGCGGGGCAGGGCAAGCGGATCCTCCTCCTGTCGGGGGACACCGAGGGCGCCGTGGCCGAGCTTTCGGAGCGGCTCGGCATCGGCGAATGGCGCTCGGGCCAGCTTCCGGCCGAGAAGGCGCAGCGGGTGGCCGACCTCACCGCCGAGGGACGGCGCGTGCTGATGGTGGGCGACGGGCTGAACGACACCGCCGCCCTGGCCGCGGCGCATGTGTCGATCTCGCCCGCCTCCGCGCTCGATGCGGCGCGGGTGGCCTCCGACATCGTGCTCCTGGGCAAGGACATGGCGCCCATCGCCGATGCCGCGCGCATCTCGGTGAAGGCCACGAAGCGCATCCGCGAGAACTTCGCCATTTCGGCCGCCTATAACGTGGTGGCGGTGCCCCTCGCACTCGTGGGGCTTGCGACCCCTCTGGCGGCGGCGCTCGCCATGTCGCTGTCCTCGATCAGCGTCTCGCTCAATGCGCTGCGGGTGAAGTGATGGACATCCTCGCCTATCTCATCCCGATCTCGCTCTTCCTCGGAGGGCTGGGGCTTGCCGCCTTCTTCTGGTCTCTCAGGTCGCGCCAGTATGATGACCCGGAGGGAGACGCGAACCGGATCCTCAAGACCGACTACGACGAGCACCCGCGCCAGTAGGAGGCGCTTTCCGGCACCGGCCGCCCGGCCACAGGTCCGGCGGTAGCCTTGGCCCCAAAGGAAAAGGCCCGCGGATCTCTCCGCGGGCCTTTTCCTTTGGCTCGGGCCGGATCTTACGGCCCGATGGCGAAGCACTGGATGGCGCGCGCCTGCAGGCGGCGGCAGGCGAGGTCGGCCTGATCCTGCGTAAGCCCCATGAAGTTCGCATCATACCCGCCCGGGCGGTCGATGATCTTGCGCAGACCTTCGGCCAGCGTTCCGGTCTCGGCCAGCGCGATCTGCATCAGCTGGCGCTCCGCCGCGGTGCGCGAGGGGAAGCGGCCCACGTTCACGCCCCAGTGCCGGCCACCCGAGGTCGACATGCGGGTGATGACTTCGGGCGAGGTCGGCACCGGCGAGGCGGCGGCGAGCTGCAGCACCGGCCGGCTGCGCGGCGTGACACCCGAGTCCGAGCCTTCGCCGCCGTAATCCACCGCCTGCGCGATCTGCATCGCCACCGCATCCTCGGCCGAGGCCTGGGCCAGCGCGCTCTCGATCCCGCCCTGCATGGAGCTCACCATCGCCGCGGCGGCGAGGGCCGCCTGCGAGCCCGGCCGTGCCAGCGGGCGCGGCGAGCTGGTCAGGGATGCGATCGGAACGGGCTGCTGCTGCTGGGCCGCCTGCGCCGAGGCGATGGCGAGCGCGCCCGCGTCGATCGGGGCAGGCTTGCGGACCTTCGCATTCTCCGGGGCCTCGCGAAAGCCGAGGTCCAGCAGATCCGCCATCTTGGCATTGCGGTGCGCGGTGCTCTTGCCGCCGAAGACGGTGGCGATGATGCGCTTGTTGCCGCGCTGTGCCGAGGCGGTGAGGTTGTAGCCCGCGGGCGAGGTGTAGCCGGTCTTGATCCCGTCGGCGCCCTTGTAGGCATCGAGGAAGCGGGTGTTGGTGTTGGCGACGGTGGTCACGCCGGCGTCGGCGCGGCGGCGCGAGAAGATGTTGTAATATTGTGGGAAATCGAAGAACAGCCGCCGGCCCAGCACGTTCATGTCGTGCGCGGTGGACAGGTGGCCCTCGGAGGTCAGGCCGTTGCAGTTCTTGAAGGTGGTCTTCGTCATGCCGATGGCCTTGGCCGTCCGGTTCATCCGCTCGGCGAAGGCCGCTTCGGAACCGCCCACGGCCTCGCAGATCGCGGTTGCGGCGTCGTTGGCCGATTTCACCGCCGCCGCACGGATCAGGTAGCGCAGCGCGATGCGCTGGCCCGACTTGAGGCCGAGCTTCGAGGGCGGCTCGGCGGCCGCGTTCTTCGTCACCGTCACGAGGCTGTCGAGCGAGATCTCGCCGCGCTGGATGGCCTGGAAGGTGATGTAGAGCGTCATCATCTTCGTGAGCGAGGCCGGATGCAGGCGTGTCTCGGAGTTGGTCTCGTAGAGGGTCTCGCCTGTCCGCGCATCCATCACGATGGCGGCGTAAGGCGCGGCCAAAGCGGACTGTGCCGCCATCACCATGGCCACGAACACGAAAAGCACTTGTCGGACGTACTGCCCCAGCTGCGATGTCACGTCGCCTGTCCTTCTGTCTGCCTCGTTCCCGCCGGTTCCCGTTCGGTCCAGGGGATTTGTGATTTGAGGTGACGCTAGCACAGGAGGTGATTCAGGAAAACCCCTCAGTTTCAAGGGGTTTCGCGGGCCTTTTCAGCCACTGTGGCAGATCTGGGGCGCGGCTGCGCAAGAACCTCAAGTTATGGGAGATTCTCGTTAAGCCTCTCGACCAGCGCCGGCAGCCCGGACAGGTCGGGCAGGGTGAAGAAGCGCGGATGCCCGTCCGGCGGATCGGCATGTTCCAGCGCCCAGGTGAGGCCATGGGGGATGTGCACGCCGAATCCCCCGGCCTCGATCGGAGGAAGAACGTCCGATTTCAAGGAGTTGCCGACCATCAGCGCACGGTCCGGCCCGTCGCCGTGGCGCCGGAAGATCCGGTCGTAGACGCGGGCGTTCTTGTCCGAGACGATCTCGACGGCATGGAACATGTCGCCCAGACCCGATTGGGCGAGCTTCCGCTCCTGATCGAGAAGATCGCCCTTCGTGACCAGCAGGACACGGTATTCGGCCGCCAGAGCCTCCACCGCCTCGCGCGCATGGTCCAGAAGCTCGATCGGATGGGCGAGCATCTCCTGACCGGCCGCGATGATCTCGCCGATGACGCCGGCGGGCACGCGCTCTTCCGTCACCTCGATGGCCGTCTCGATCATCGACAGCATGAAGCCCTTGATGCCGAAGCCGTAGCGGCCGAGGTTGCGGCGCTCGGCCGCCAGAAGCCGCTCGTGCAGCCGGTCCTTCTCGACATGCTGGGCGAGGAGGGCGGCGAAGCGCTCCTGCGTCAGCCGGTAGAAGGTCTCGTTCTGCCAGAGCGTGTCGTCCGCGTCGAACGCGATGGTGGTGATGCGCCGGTCCATGGCTCCTCCCGTCGCTGCCGGATTAAGCGCGCGGGCCGGAGCCCGCAAGCCCGTCCGCGTCATGAGCGCCTCTTTCCGACGGACGAAAAACGACTATACTCTCTCTCTCGCGCCACTTCCCGAATCCGCCCATCGGCAGGAGTCACGATCTTGACCCTTCGTCCGCTTCACATGTCCGACAAGACGGGCGGCCCCGGCGACGACACGTCCATCCTGACCAAGACCCGCAGCAAGACCCAGCGGCCGCCGCTCTACAAGGTGCTGCTCTTGAACGACGATTACACGCCCATGGAATTCGTGGTCCATGTGCTCGAGCGGTTCTTCGGCCTGAGCCACGCGCAGGCGTTCGAGATCATGCTGACCGTCCACAAGAAGGGTCTCGCGGTGGTGGGCGTCTTCTCCTTCGAGGTGGCCGAGACCAAGGTGGCGCAGGTGATGGATTTCGCGCGGCGCCACCAGCATCCGCTGCAATGCACCATGGAAAAGGAATAGGCCCCGGGGCCTTCGGATGCGCTCTGCCCGTCTGACACTGGCGCTGGAAACCGGCGCGGTCGTCCTGCCCGATGCGGGCAGTATCGTCGTCTATCGTCCGCGCGCGGGCGAGGATCTCTCGGCGCTGCCCAGGGACCGGCTGGTGCTGGTGCAGGGCTTCCGCCCCGATCACGACGCTCTCGCGGCGCAGGGCTACAAGGTGGGCATCGCGGGCGGTGCGGGCCATGCCGCAGCCCTCGTCTGCCTGCCGCGCGCCCGGGCCGAGGCCCGCGCGCTTCTGGCCGAGGCGGCGGCCTCGGTCGAGCCGGGCGGGCCGATCGTGGTGGACGGGCAGAAGACCGACGGTGTCGAGTCGGTCTGGCGCGATCTGGCCGAGCGGCTGGCCGTCTCGGCCACCCTCTCCAAGGCGCACGGCAAGCTCTTCACCTTCGCCGCCGGTCCGGGGCTCGAGGACTGGGCCGCGCGGCCCACCGAGATCGCGGGCGGCTTCCGCACGCTGCCCGGCATCTTCTCGGCCGATGCGCCCGACCGCGGCTCGCAGCTTCTGGTCGAGGCGCTGCCTTCGGATCTCTCGGGCCGGGTCGTCGATCTGGGCGCGGGCTGGGGCTATCTGGCGCGCGCCGTGCTGAAGCGGCGGCCGGTGAAGCGCGTCGACCTCGTCGAGGCCGAACATGCGGCGCTCGACTGCGCACGGCTCAACATCCCGGATGAGCGTGCCCATTTCCACTGGGCCGACGCCACCCGCTTCCGTCTCTCGAAGCCCGCCGATCTGGTGGTCTGCAATCCGCCCTTCCACACGACGCGCGAAGCCGATCCCGCGATCGGGATGGGCTTCCTGCAGGCGGCTGCGCGGCTTCTCGCCCCCACGGGGGTGCTCTGGCTGGTGGCCAACCGCCATCTGCCCTATGACCGCGGCCTTCGCACGCTCTTCCGCGAGGTCGAGGACATCGGCGGCGATGCCGCCTTCAGGATCGTCCGCGCGTCCCGACCCCAGCGCGCGGGCGGCACATCTGCATAACGGGAGTTTCCCATGTCGCTCATCATTTCCGGCAAGACGGCCATCGTGACCGGGGCCGCCGCCGGCATCGGCCTCGCAGTGGCGCGGCATTTCGTCGACAAGGGCGCGAACGTGATGTTCGTGGACATGGACGAGGAACGGCTCGCCGACCAGATCGGCGAGGAGGCCCGGGCCGAAGGCTCGGTGCGCATGTTCGCGGGCGACCTGCGCGAGAAGCTGACGATCACCAACCTCCTTTCGGCCACGATGGATGCCTTCGACCGGGTCGATATCCTCGTGAATGCGAGCCGGCAGGTGGCGCTGTCCGATCCGCTCTGCCCGGAAGAGGATGCGGTCGAGACGCTTCTGCAGCAGAACATGCTGACCAGCCTGCGCCTCACCCAGCTCACGGCGAAGCGCATGATCGCGCGGGCCGAGAAGAGCGACGAGAAGCCCACGCAGGTGGGCTCGATCATCAACCTCTCCTCCATCGCCGCGATCCGCACCCAGCCCGAGCTTCTGGCCTATTCGATCAGCTGCGCCGCGGTCGAGCAGATGACGCGCTCGATGGCGGTGGCGCTGGCCTCGAAGGGCATCCGGGTGAATGCCGTCTCCTTCGGCTCGGTCATGAGCGCGAGCCTGCAGACCGCGCTGAAGGACAGCCCGGCGATGCGCGCCCAGATCACCGAGCGCACGCCGATGAAGCGCATCGCCTCGCCGGCCGAGATCGTCGAGACGGTGCAGTTCCTCGCCTCGGACGCGGCGGCCTTCATGACGGGGCAGGTGGTGACGCTCGACGGCGGGCGCAGCCTGATCGACCCGGCGCTGGCGCCGGTGCACTGAAGCGGCTGTCCGGCCGGTCACTTCGTCTCGGGATAGGTCGCCCTGCATTGCTGGACGGCCGGACCGGCCGTCCGGGCCAGTTCAACCCGCTTGCGTTTCAGCTGCTCCAGCGTCCGGGCTTCCGAGGCGAGGTCGATGGCCTTGGGCTGGCGCACCGTGTAGGGCACCTGATCGAAGCAGTGCCGGGCCGGGTAGACGACCCGCGTGCCGTCCGGACGGTAGCGCACGATCGGCGGGCCGCACTGCACCCATTCGGTGCGGTAGTCCGTCACCTCCTCGATCGCATAGCCGCGCGCGAGGTTCAGCTCTCCCTCCTGGATCAGCTCGTCCACCACCCGCAGGTCGCGCGTCACTTGCGAGATGCACTGTTCCTGCGGCGTGGCGCAGGCGGCGAGCAGGGGCAGCAGGAGGAGGGTCACGGCATGTCTCATGTCGTCGACCCTAACCCAATCTACTTGCGACGCCAGATGATTCTGGCGGAGCGCTGCTCTCTGGATCCGCCTCGGCGAAGCTGCTAGCCCTGAGGGCAAAGGTTCGGGAGGAATGCATGAATGACGCGATGGACGGACAGAAGGCGCGGGCGTCCGACTGGTTCCGCGAGCTGAGGAACCGCATCCTCGCGGCCTTCGAGGGGCTCGAGGATGCGGCCACGGGCGGCTCTCCCGCGGATGCCGCGCCCGGCCGGTTCGAGGTGACCGAGACGAGCCGCGAGGCGGGCGGCGGCGGGCTCATGAGCGTGATGCGCGGCGGGCGCGTGTTCGAGAAGGTGGGCGTGAATGTCTCGACCGTCCACGGCACGCTCGCGCCCCGGGCGCAGCAGGCGATGGCCGCGCGCGGCGTGCCGGGCATGGCCGAGGATCCGCGCTTCTGGGCCTCGGGCATCAGCCTCGTGGCGCATATGCAGAACCCGCATGCGCCCGCCGTCCACATGAACACCCGCATGTTCTGGACCCCGCACGCCTGGTGGTTCGGCGGCGGCTCGGACCTCAACCCCTGCCTCGACTATGCCGAGGATACCGAGCATTTCCACGCCACGCTGCGCCGGGCCTGCGAGGCGCACGGGGCGGACTACTATCCCCGCTTCAAGGCCTGGGCCGACGATTATTTCTTCATCCCCCACCGCGGCCGGGCCCGCGGCGTGGGCGGGATCTTCTTCGACGACCTGAACACCGGCGACTGGGAGGCCGATTTCGCCTTCACGCGGGCGGTGGGCGAGGCCTTCCTGCCGGCCTTCGTGCCCCTCGTCGAGCGGCGCATGGAGACGCCCTGGACCGAGGCCGACCGCGAGGCGCAGCTCATCCACCGCGGGCTCTATGCGGAATACAACCTCGTCTATGACCGGGGCACGAAATTCGGCCTCGAGACCGGCCACGACGCCAACGCCGTGCTGATGAGCCTCCCCCCGCTGGCGAAGTGGATCTGACGGAGCCACGGGGCCGGGCCGGATCGGCCCCGTGACGGGTCCGGGCCCGGTTCCGCCGCCCAAGGCCTGCGCCGGTATGCGGGCGCCCGGTGCCTGCTCAGCCCCTGCCGCGAAGGGACGGCCGGAGCGCGCCCCCGCGGGTCTTTACGGCCGTCAGATAGAGGCGGACCCCGTTGAAGATCTGCT
>NZ_MABH01000162.1 GCF_001720585.1 Cereibacter johrii
TTTCCTCGCGCGCCCCGAAGGGCTGCGGCTGCTGGCCTGCCGGCTGCCGGACGGCGCGCGGATGGAGCGGCCGATCCTGCTCGCGACCCACGCCGACCTCGCCGCCTCGCGCCGGGTCCGGGCCGTGTCCGACGTGCTCGCAGAGGGGGTCCTGTCCCGGAGGCAGGCGTTGGAGGGCGCCTGAGCACCGTCCGGGCGAGAGGATGCGCGACCGGGACCGGAGCCCCGCGGCTTGATCGAGCACCGCACCGCCGGTCTTCCGCGCGATCATGCGGACGGGCGGGATCCGCCGCCGCGGCATGTTCGGCCCCGACGGCGTCGGCGGAGCGGGCCGGTCGTCTTCCTGTGCGATGTCCGTCCCGGATCCGGTGCTTCAGCTCCGCGAGAGGCTCTTCTGCGACTGCCAATAGTGCTCGGCCACCCCCTCCTGCCTCGCGACCGCGCGGGCCATGACGAAGAGGAGATCGGACAGCCGGTTCAGATAGGCGAGCCCGGAGGCGCCGTCCTGCGGCTCGTCCGCGAGGAGCGACACGAGCCGGCGCTCCGCACGCCGGGCCACGCAGCGGGCCACATGGAGGGCGGCGATGGCGGCCGATCCGCCGGGAAGGATGAACTCCTTCAGCGGAGGCAGCTCCGCATTCAGCGCCTCGAGGATGTCGTCGAGGCGCGCGACATGGGCCTCCGACAGGAGCGGCGCCAGCGGCATCGAGAGCGCGCCGCCGAGGTCGAACAGGTCGTGCTGCAGAAGCGACAGTGTCTCGCCGAGCGCGGCCCCCTGCGGCGAGCCGGCGATCAGGGCCTGCGCGAGGCCCAGCTGGCTGCTCAGTTCGTCGACCGTGCCGATCACCTCCATCCGGGGGGCGTCCTTGTCCACCCTCGCCCCGTCGGAGAGGCCGGTGGTCCCGGTGTCGCCGGTGCGCGTGACGATCTTCGTGAGACGGTTTCCCATTCACTCCTCCCCGGGCTGAAGCATCGGCTGGTGCGACGTGCCGGCGAACTGCACGGCATAGTCGCGATACATGGGCAGGGTCGCGGCCAGCATTCCGCGGCGCGCGTCGGTCATGTCGGCGATGGGGCGCGCGGGCCGCCCCGCCCAGACCTTGCCGCCGGTGAGGCGCTGGTCGGGCTCGGTCTCGGTGCCGGCCGCGACGAGCACATCGCTCTCGATCACGGTGCCGGCCGCGATGCGCGAGCCGATGCCGACGAGGCTCGCCCGCTCGACCCGGCAATCGACGAGGAGGACATTGTGGCCGATGGTGACGTCGGGGCCGATCTCCACGTCCCGCGTCTCGCAGAGGATCGTGCTGTTGTCCTGCACGTTCGTGCCCTCGCCGATGCGGATCTCATGGCCGCCCGCCTCGAGCCGGCAGCCATACCAGACGCCCGCCCCCTCCCCCATGGTCACGCGGCCGGCGACGGTCGCGGTGGGGGCCACGAAGACATGGCCCCCAGGCGCCGCACGGCCGTCCGGGCTGGCCTTTCCGGAGGAAGGGTCGTTCCGCGTCTGCTGATGGTAGGAGGCGAGCTCGGAGGCCGAGACGGGGGCCACGCGCTGCGCCGGGCTGCCGGAATAGAGCCAGCCCGCCTCGAGCTTCGAGCGCGGAAAGACCACCGATCCCGCCGTGACGACCACCCCGTCCGCCACTTCGGAGCCGTCGAGGATGACGGCCCCCCGCTCGATCACGCAATTGTCGCCGATGGTGCACGCATGGATCACCGCGCCCTTGCCGGCGGTGACATTCTGGCCGACATGGGTCGGATAGACATCGTGCGCGATATGGACGGTCGCCCCCTCGCCGAGGTGGAAGTCGTCGCCGATATGGATGTGGTGGCCGTCGGCCCGGATCACGGAGCGCGCGCCGAGCCAGAGGCCCCGGCCGAGCCTCGCGCGCCCGAGGACGGCGGCCCCCGCGCCCGCGAAGGCGGGCTCGCCCGCGAACTCCGGCGACATGCCGTGGTAGGCGGCGATCAGGGGCGGACATTTCTCACGCATCGGGGGCACCTCGCTGAAGATAGAGCCGGGCGTTGGCCGCCTCGGCCTGCGCGATCTTGCGGACCGTCTCGGACGGGATCCGGGTCATGAGATCGGCGCAGTAGCGGGCGAGGTCGCCCCGCACCTCCGCCCCCATGGCACGGGCCAGAAAGAAGCGGTGGAGCGCCAGCTTGCCATGGCCGGTTTCGACGGAGTGGCGCAGCAGCTCCTGCGCCGCGGCGCGGTCGCCGTTGCGCGCCTGCCGGGAGAGCTGCTGGGCCTTCTTGCGAAGCTGTCCCATGGCTCAGAACACCGGCGTTTCGCGGTAGACACCCCAGATCGTCTTCAGCTTCTCGACGATGTCGCCCATGGTCGCCCCCTCCTTCACCAGCTGGATGGTCACGGGCATCACGTTGGCGCTCTCGTCCCTGGCGACCGCGACCAGTTCGTCGAGGAGCGCCTGGACCCTGGCCTCGTCGCGCCCGGCGCGCACCGAGCGCGTGCGGTCGATCTGCCGCTTGGCGGTCGTCTCGTCGTAGGGATGGACCTCGATCTTCACATGGCTCTCGTCCATCACATAGCGGTTCACGCCGATCACCGGCTTCTCGCCCGACTGCTTGCGCAGCGCCGTCTCGTAAGCGAAGTCCGCGATGTGCTTCTGGAACCAGCCTTCCTCGATCAGCTTGATCGCCCCGCCGCGCTCTTCCACCTCGTCGAGGATCTCGAAGATCTTCTTCTCGTAGTCGTTGGTCAGGCTCTCGACGAAATAGGACCCGCCGAGAGGATCGACCACCTGCGTCACGCCGGTCTCGTCGGCGATCACCTGCTGGGTGCGCAGCGCAAGCTGCATCGCATGTTCGGTGGGAATGGCGAAGGCCTCGTCATAGCCGTTCGTATGGAGCGACTGCGCGCCCCCCAGCACCGCCGCCAGCGCCTGGGTCGTCGTGCGCATGACATTGACCATGTATTGCGGCTTGGTGAGCGAGGCCGCCGCGGTCTGGCAGTGAAAGCGCAGGCGCATCGACTCGGGCTTCTTCGCGCCGAACCGCTCCTTCATGATCTTGGCATAGCAGCGGCGCAGCGCGCGGAACTTCGCGATCTCCTCGAAGAAGTCGGCCTGGCAGACGAAGAAGAAGGCGAGCCGCGGGGCGAAGTCGTCGACCTCGACGCCGGTCTTCAGCACCTCCTCGACATAGACGATCAGATTGGCCAGCGTGAAGGCGGCCTCGTGCAGCGGCGAGGAGCCCGCTTCCGAGATATGGTAGCCCGAGATGTTGATCGGGTTGTAGCGCTTCATCGTCCGGGTCGAGTGGGAGATGATGTCGCGCACGATGCGGACCGAGGGCGCGATCGGGAAGATATATTCCTTCTGCGCCATGTACTCCTTCAGGATGTCTGCCTGCACCGTGCCGGACACCTTGTTCAGGTCGTAGCCCCGCTCCTCGCAGAGCGCGATATACATCGCGAGCAGGATCCAGGCGGTGGGATTGATGGTCAGCGAGACCGAGATCTTCTCGAGATCGATCCCGTCGAGCAGCGCGCGCATGTCGGCCAGCGTGTCGATGGCCACGCCCTCGCGGCCCACCTCGCCGTCCGACATCGGATGGTCACTGTCGTAGCCCATCAGCGTCGGCATGTCGAAATCGGTCGAGATGCCGGTCTGGCCCTGCTCGATCAGGAACTTGAACCGCTTGTTGGTGTCCTCGCCGGTGCCGAAGCCCGCGATCTGGCGCATGGTCCAGTTGCGGCCGCGATACATGGTCGGATAGGGCCCGCGCGTGAAGGGATATTTCCCCGGCAGGCCGATGTCCTCGAGCGGCGTGTCGGCGATGTCGGCGGCGGTGTAGGTCCGCTTCACCGGGAAGTCGCCCAGCGTGTAGAACTGCTCCTTGCGCTCGGGCGCGCGGGCGATGAATTCGGCGACCTCGGTACGTTCCCAGTCCTCGACCGCTTGCGCGATCTCGTCGGTGCGGGCGTGCGAGAGGGTGTCAGACATGGGGTTTCTCCATCGAGAACTGTTTCACGATGCCGCTCGCGGCGGCGTAGGGGTCCGTCTGGCGCGCCGCGACGCGCCGGCCCTCCGGCTCGAAGGCGGGATGACGGCGCAACCTCTCGAGCATCAGGGCTTCGGCCGCCTTCTTCAGCCGGAAGACCGAGATCTGCTCGCGCCGGGCGGCACCTGCGGGGCCGTCGAGATGGGCGAGATGCTTGCCGAAGCCCGAGATCAGCTCCTCGAAGCCCTGATCGTCGTAGGAGCTCGTGCCGATCACCGGCGGCAGCCACCCGCGGGTGAGCGCGCTTCCCAGACCGTCCTTCAGCATGGTCTTGAGGTCGGTCAGGGTGCGGTTGGCGTCCGAGCGGTCGCATTTCGAGACCACATGCAGATCGGCGATCTCGAGGATGCCGGCCTTGATCGCCTGGATCTCGTCGCCGAGCCCCGGAGCCGAGACCACGACCGTCGTGTGCGAGGCCTTGGCGATCTCGACCTCGTCCTGGCCCACGCCGACCGTCTCGATGATGATCCGGTCGAAGCCCGCGAGATCGAGAATGTCCACCACATCGAGCGCCGCATGGGCCATGCCACCCACCGCGCCGCGGGTGGCCATGGAGCGGATGAAGACATTGGGATCGAGCACGAGATCCGACATGCGGATGCGGTCGCCGAGGATCGATCCCCCCGAATAGGGGCTCGACGGGTCGATGGCCACCACCGCCACCCGCTCGCCCGCATCGAGGAGCTTGCGCACGAGCTTCGAGACCATGGTCGACTTGCCCGAGCCGGGCACGCCGGTGATGCCCACCACATGCGCCTTGCCGGCGCGCCTGTAGATCTCGCCGATGGCCTCGCGCACCTCGGGCGTTCCGGCCTCGGCGCGCGAGATCAGCCGGGCCACGGCCCAGGTCTCGCCGCGCGCTGCGGGCTCGATCAGGTCGAGCGACGGAATGTAGGGTCTTGCCATCAGCTCGACACCTTCTCCTGACGGCGGAGCATCTCGGCGAAGGCGGCGCGGTCGTCGATGACGCGCTTGGCCTTGAAATCCGTCCGCGGGTGGGTGTTCGGCGCCACGATCTCGATCACCGACCGCAGGCCGAGCATGCTGTGCAGATGCGCGGCAACCTGCGCATGGAAGGCGCGCCGGACGTCCTCGCCCCGCTCCCAGCGCTCGGGGTCGAGCTCGACCGAGATCATCATCTCGTCCATCGTGCCCTCGCGGGTGATGAAGATGCGGTGCTCGCCGCCGTAGCCCGGCAACTGGCAGAGCGCCGCCTCGATCTCGGACGGATAGACGTTCTCGCCGCGGATGGTGATCATGTCGTCCACGCGGCCGATGATGCCCATCGGAAGCTGCGGATAGGTCCGGCCGCAGGGCGTGGGATCGTTGGTCCAGACCGTCAGATCGCCGGATTCGAGCCGGATCATCGGCTGCGACATCCGCTCGAGGTGGGGATAGACCGGCGTCCCGCGCTGGCCGTAGGGCACGCGACGGTGCGTCTGGGGATCGCAGACCTCGGTATAGACGATGTCCTGCCAGCAGAGCATCCCGGGCGTCTCGCGCGAGCCGCCCACATGCATCCAGGGCGTCATCTCTCCCATGGAGCCGCTGTCATAGACCTTGGCCGCATAGAGATCCTCGATCCGCTCGCGGATCGACGGGATCGAGGCGCCGGGCTCGCCCGAGAAGAACATGTATTTCAGCCCGAACCTGCGCGGGTCGAGCCCGTCCCTGATCGCGGTCTCGGCGAGGTGGATCGCATAGGTGGGCGTGCCGTAGAAGCCTGCGGGCTTGAGGATGTCGAGCCACTGGGCGCAGCGCGAGGACATGCCTGCGGCGCCGGCGCCGAAGGGGAATGCCTTGGCCCCCAGCCGCTCGGCCCCCGCCAGCGCGCCCCAGCTGCCCATGTAGAGGCTGAAGATGGCCGCCACGCAGATCGTGTCGCCCGGGCGCATGCCCATGGCCCACATGATCCGCGCATGGGCGTTGGCGATGGCGCGCCAGTCGCCCTGCGAGACCGCAAAGGCGGTGGGGCGGCCGGTCGTGCCGGAGGTGCCGTGGACATGGAACACCTCGGCATCGGGCACGCAGAGATAGTCGCCGAAGGGCGGATGCGCGGCCTGCGCGGCCCGGAGGTCGGCCTTGCGGATCACGGGCACCTTCTCCTCGAAATCCTCGAGCGACTTCAGGTGCGACGGGTGGAAGCCCGCCTCGTCCCACTTCCGCCGGTAGAAGGGCGCATGGTCCCAGGCATAGGCGCAGATCGCCTGCAGACGGGCCAGGATGGCGGCCTCGCGCTCCGCCTGCGGCATGGTCTCGCGGTGCGGGAACCAGTAGCGGCTGTCCGCCTGCGGGAAATAGCCGTCGTCGAAGCGCGGCGGCCAGGACCATTGCTCCATCGCCGCGGTCATCAGCGGTCTCCCCGCGCCTTCACCAGACCCGTGAGCGTGTCGATGATGTGCTGGGGCGGCGTGTCCTGAAGCAGCACCTCGGCCACGCCCATCCTCTTGAGTTCGATCACGTCCTCGTCGGGCATGACGCCCCCCGCGACCACGATCATGTCCTCGACCTTGTGCTCCTTCAGCAGCGCGAAGATCTTCGGAAAGACCGTCATCTGCACGCCCGACAGGAGGCTCACGCCGAGGATGTCCACATCCTCCTGCACCGCGGCCGTCACCACCTCCTCCGGGGTGCGGTGGAGACCGGAATAGACGACATCCATCCCGGCATCGCGCAGGGTGCGGGCCACCACCTTCACGCCGCGGTCATGGCCATCAAGACCAACCTTCGCGAGCAGCACACGGATCTGGGTCGACATGGGTTCCTCCCGTTCATTCCGAAGTCGAAATTTCGTATACGGAATGCGAAGCAATGATTCTTGTCAAGCAGCGATGTCGGCGGAGACTGGATTACCGAACTCAGGCGCAGGATGGGCCGCGGCCCGAGAGGCCACGGCAGAGGGGGCGAAGGCGCGCGTCAGGCGGGCCCGCGCTCGAGGAGAGGCTCGTCAGCGCGACATGGCGGGCAACCAGACCGCGAGGGCCGGGAAGACGAACACCAGCGCCAGCGCGAAGAGCTGGATGAGGATGTAGGGCACCACGCCCTTGTAGATGTCGAGCACGGTGATCTCGGGCGGCGCCACCCCCTTGATGTAGAAGAGCGCGAAGCCCACCGGCGGCGTCAGGAACGATGTCTGGAGGCAGATCGCGAAGAGGATCGTGAACCAGACCAGATCGAAGCCGAGTTGCTGGACCGCGGGCGCCACCAGGGGCAGCACGATCAGGGTGATCTCGATCCAGTCGAGGAAGAAGCCGAGGATGAAGACCGCGAAGAGGATGGCGATCACGATGCCGTTCGGCCCGAAGGGCAGACCGAGGAGCGCGGCCTCGATGACCTCGTCGCCGCCAAGCCCGCGCAGGACCACGGAAAAGGCGGTGGCACCGAGGAAGATGCCGAAGATGAAGGCCGTGGTCCGGGTCGTGGCATAAAGCGATCTGCGCAGCACCGGCAGGCTCAGACGCCCGTTGAGGGCCGCAAGGAGGAGCGCGCCGAAGGCGCCCACGCCGGACGCCTCGGTGGGCGTGGCGATCCCCATGAAGATCGAGCCGAGCACGCTCAGGATCAGCACGGCCGTGGGGACGATGGCCAGCACCGTGTCGAACACCAGCCGCAGCGTGATCCGCTCGGGGTTGGCCGGCGTCGGCGCGATCGAGGGCTGGAACAGCGGCCGGATGATCGCGTAGGCGATATAGAGCAGCCCCAGCATCAGCCCCGGAATGAAGGCGCCCATGAAGAGCGCCCCGACCGAGGCCTCGGGCGTGGCGAGACGGTCGGCCATCATCACCAGCATGATCGAGGGCGGGATCAGGATGCCGAGCGTGCCGGTGGCGCAGGCCGTTCCGGCGGCGAAACTGCGCGAATAGTTGTTCTCCATCATCGTGGGCAGCGACAGCATCCCGAGCAGCACCACCGAGGCGCCGATGATGCCGGTGGTGGCGGCCAGCAGGACGCCGATGATGATGACGGTCACGGCATAGCCGCCGCGCACCCGGCCGAAGAGGCGCACCATGTCGTGCATCAGCCGCTCGGCGATGCCCGACTGGTCGAGCATGATGCCCATGAAGGTGAACATCGGCAGGGCGACGAGGGCCTGGCTCTCGACATTGCCCCAGATCCGTTCCGGGAGCAGCGCGAGAGACGAGTCATAGTCGAACCAGAGGTCCGCTCCGAACTGCTCGACCGAGAGGACGCCGATGACGGTCCAGATCACCGAGGTGCCGCCCAGCACCCAGGCGACCGGGAAGCCGGTCATGAGGAGGATGACGAAGGTCCCGAACAGGCCGGCGACGTAGAGCTCTTCCAGCAGCATCAGCGGTCGGTCCTCGTCTCGATCGGAAGGGGGCGCGGCATGCCGAAGAGGACGGCGGTGACGCGCATCAGCCGCGACAGGGCCGCCACCAGCAGCAGGAGCACCGAGAGCGCCATCGCCGACTTGGCGATCCAGCGGTGCCCGAGACCGGCCGGCGCCGTGCTGCGCTCGCCGCTGCGGTAGGCTTCGAGCGCGAAGGGGATGGTCTCGTGCGCCGCCACCGCCAGAAACGGCAGCAGAAGCAGCAGGATGCCTGCGAATTCGATCCAGCAGCGCGCCCTCGGGCGGAGCCGCTCGTGTATGACGTCCACCCGCACATGTTCGTCGAGCGCCAGCGTGTAGCTCAGCCCGAGCAGCCAGGCGCTGCCGACGAGGTGCCATTGCAGTTCGTCAAGGGCGATGGTGCTCGTGCCGAACAGGTAGCGGCTGACCACGGCCCAGGCGATCAGGCCCACGGTGACGAGCCAGAGCCACGAGGCCGCCTTGCCGATGACGATCAGCACGGCATCGATCCGCAGGCTCGGGGCCGTCTGCGGCAGGGTGCCGGCAGGCGGCATCCTCTCGGACGAAGGGGGCCCGGGCGGCGCGTCCGGACCGGCAGGCGCACTGCCGTTGGCCATGGCTGAAAATCCTTTTCTGGAGAGGGAACGGGTCGGGCGGCTCGCGCCCGGCGAAGGGCACGACGCCGCCCGGCGCCGCGCCCCTCCCGCGCGGCCGGTGTCAGTCCAGCTTGGGATAGAGATAGGCGCGCTCTTCCCAGACCCTGTAGGATTTCAGGAACTCGTTCTGGCTCTCATAGACGCGCTTGAAGTCCGCATTCTTCGCGGCCTCCTCCTCCAGCACCTCGTCCGTGACCGCCTTGAGCTGCGCCAGAACCTCGTCGGGGATCTGCTTGGCGGAGATGCCGTCCTTCTCGAACCCTTCCAGAACGGCGCCGTTCAGGAATTCCCCCTCGGCCAGCGCCCGCGTGACGGCGGCCGTGCAGACCGCCTCGATCAGCGCCCTCTGGCTCTCGGTCGTCTTCTCCCACTCGGCGTTGTTGATCAGGAGATATTGTGCCGTGAAGGGCTGGTGCCATCCCGGGAACAGGTTGAACTTCGCGACCTGACCGAAGCCCAGCGCCTTGTCGATGGCGGGCATCGAGAATTCGGTGGCGTCGATCGTGCCGGTCTCGAGCGCCTGGAACAGATCGCCCGAGGGCAGGACGGAGACCGAGGCGCCGAGCTTCTCGATCACCTTGCCGCCCAGACCCGCGAAGCGGATCTTCAGACCCTGATAATCCTCCACCTTGGAGATCTCGTTCTTGTACCAGCCCGCGGTCTCGGGGCCGATGATCCCGCACAGCTGGGCGCGCACATTGTAGCCCGCATTGGCATAGACCTCCTGCAGCAGGTCGTGCCCCTCGCCGTAGTAGTACCAGGCGGTGAAGGCCCAGGGCTTCATCCCGAAGGGCACAGCCGCAAAGAGCGGCACAGCGGGCACCTTGCCCTGATCGTAGCCGATCCAGGTGTAGCCCACCGGCACCTTGCCGTCCGAGACCGCCTGCAGGATGTCGAAGGCGGGCATCAGCTTGCCGGGCTCGTAGACCCGGACCTCGATCGATCCGCCGGAGGCCTTGGTCAGCATGTCGGCGACCCAGGGCGAGGGCGAGCCCAGCCCCGGCAGGTTCGATCCGAAGCCGATCGGCATCTTCCAGCGCAAATCCTCGGCGGATGCCATGCCGGCCGTCAGGGCCAGCGCAAAACCGAGCATCGTCTTCACACATGCGCGTCTCATTCAGTCTCCTCCTCTGTGTCTGGATCGGGCGGCAGTGCGGGACGGGTTCGCGGCGCTGACGCTCCGCCCCCCTCCTCGCCCGGATCGACAGGGCCCTCCCGCCCTCCCTTCCGGTGTTGGCTCTTCGGTTCGTGTCTTGCTGCGGGTGTCGGGTCGGTTGCTCCTTCGCGGCAGGGACAGGGGATCAGCGGGTCGGCACCGGCACGCCATCGGCGGCGCGGGAGTCGTAGAAGCCGCGGCCGGACTTCCGCCCGAGCCAGCCCGCCTCCACGAATTTGACGAGGAGCGGACATGGCCGGTATTTCGAGTCTCCCAGCCCGTCGTGCAGCACATTCATGATGGCAAGGCAGGTATCGAGGCCGATGAAGTCGCCGAGTTCCAGCGGACCCATCGGATGGTTGGACCCGAGCCTCATCGCCGCATCGATCGAGGCCACATTGCCCACGCCCTCGTAGAGCGCATAGACCGCCTCGTTGATCATCGGCACGAGCAGCCGGTTGACGATGAAGGCCGGGTAATCCTCGGACGTGGTGGCGGTCTTGCCCAGCGTGGCGACGACCGCTGCCACCGAGGCGAAGGTCGCCTGATCGGTGGCGATGCCCCGAATGAGCTCGACGAGCTTCATGACCGGCACGGGATTCATGAAATGCAGCCCCATGAACCTCTGCGGCCGGTCGGTCACTGCGGCCAGCCGGGTGATCGAGAGGGACGAGGTGTTCGTGGTGAGCACCGTCCTGTCGGCGAGAAGCGGCGTCAGATCCCGGAGGATCCGCTTCTTGACCTCCTCGTTCTCGGTCGCGCATTCGATCACGAGATCCGCGGCGCCGATCGGGTCGAGCGCCGTCGTGATCTGCACGCGGTCCAGCATCCTGTCCCGCTCCTCCACACTCATCGTGCCCCTGGTCACCGCGCGCCCCGTCGATCCGGAGATCCGCGAGCGGGCGGCGTCGAGCTGCGACTGCGACAGGTCGCTCAGCCGGACGTCGTAGCCGGCCTGCGCGAAGACCTGCGCGATCCCCGCGCCCATCTGGCCGGCGCCGATCACTCCGACCGAGGTTATCATGTGCATGGCTGCTTCCTGACTCGCGGTTGTGACATGCAGGGGCTCGGCCCGTCCGGCGGCCCGGCAGGCAGGTTGGACCGGCAGCGCCGGAGGATGAGGATGACCGGTCGCCCTCTCGACGGGATCGAGCCGGAGGCGGAAGGCGCATTCGACCCGGCCGAACCGGATGCCGCCGAGCCCTCCCTCGCCCCGCATCCCGCAGCCGATATTCCGTATACGAAATGCGAATAGCGCCGTCCTGTCAAGCCTGACGTTCGGCAGGATTTCCCGAAAGTGAGACTCTGGGTTCAGGCGGGGCCGATCATGCGCAGATCGGACGGTCGGATGGACGGCGTGTCGACGGCGTCAGGTCGATCCGTCCGACTCTCCTGCCGTCTTGCAATGGAAGGGCGAAGCGGTCCCGCAGGCGGGACAGCCTGGGGCGCGCGCCTGCCCTGCCTCGTTCCGCGAGCCCTGGCAGGCGTCCCGCGCCCGCCTGAACCGAGAGGTTCAGGGGCGCAGGCAAGCCGCCACGGGTCGCCCAACCCGGGCCGTCAGGTTTCCAGACGCACCTTCCGCGGCGCGGCGTTCTCCATATGCGCCTTCATCAGCCCGGCGGCGCTGTCGCCGTCGCCCCGCACCATGGCGTTGAAGATCTGGTCATGCTCCTTCCAGACCCGGAGCGTCGTTCCGGGAACGCTCAGGACCTCGCTCATGGCGCGCTGCAGGTGCCGCCAGTTCAGCGTCATCGTGTCCGCGATGATGAGGTTGCCGCTCAACCGATAGATCAGCCCGTGAAAGTCCATGTCGGCCCGGAGCGCGGCCGCGTGATCGCCGCTCTGCACGCAGCTCTTGCCGCGGGCGATGATGTCGCGTCCGATGGTGATGGCCTCGTTCGTCATCCGCGCCACCGCAAGCTCCACCGCCAGCGGCTCGATGGCGGTGCGGAACTGGTAGATCGAATCGAACAGATTCTGGTCGATGGGCGCCACGATCACGCCGCGCTTGCCGGTGTCCTGAACGAACCTCTGCGCCTTCAGCATGGCGATCGCGCTGTTGATCGGCTGCCGCGAGACGTTCAGGCGCAGGGCCAGCTCGTCCTGATTGAGCCGGTCGCCCGCCTTGATGTCGCCCGTGCAGATGGCCTCCAGAAGCGCGTCGTAAGCCTGCTCCACCAGCGTCTTGCTCGGCCGAAGTGCTTCCATGGCAGGATTCCCGTTCCCCAGTCTTCGAGACACTCCTACAGAATAGGGAACCGGCGGTAAAACTCAACGCCTCGCATTTCGTATACGACGCAGCGTCGCAGCGCGGCTTCCGGCGAGGCGGACGAGGAAGGCCCCGGGGCCATGGACCCGGGTGCGCGTCACGTCCCCTTCCCTTGAGGGCTCGACATCGCAAGCCGACGGCCCCGGCTCCTGTTCGGGCCCATCGTCCTTCGAACGGCCAGCCGCGCGCGGGCCGGCCAGAACCATCCGCCGGGCGCGCCGGTCAGGCGGTCAAGAGCTCCGGCCGGTCGCAGGCCGGCCAGAACCGTCCGCCCGCACCGCGGTCAGGCGGTCAGGAGCTTCGGCCGGTCGAAGGCCGTCACCCGCGCGTCGGCATTGATCGGACCCCGCAGCTCGACGAGACAGGACTGAGCCGCGCAGCCCTGAGCGAGCGAGGAGGTTCCCACATCCTGCGTCAGGACGTTCGGGTTGCCGTGCTTCTCGAGGCCGTCGGGCTGCGGATCGTACCAGGAGCCGGTCGCCATCCGCACCACGCCCTCCATGACGGCCGGGTTCACCCGCACCGCCCCGAGGCAGCGGCCGCGGCTGTTGAAGAGCTCGACCACGTCGCCGTCCGAGAGGCCGCGCCGGGCTGCGTCGGCCGGATTCACATGCACGAGCTCGCGGTCGTCCTGCTTCGCGCCGCGGCTGTGCGGGCTCATGTCGAGCTGGCTGTGCAGCTTCTGCGACGGCTGGTCCGAGATCAGGTGCAGCATACCCTCGGCCCGCCCGGGCGCGCCCAGCCATTCCCGCGGCGCGCGCCATTCCGGGTGGCCCGAACAGTCCGGGAGGCCGAAGGAGGCGATGGCCTCCGAGAAGATCTCGATCTTCCCCGAGGGGGTGGAGAGCGGATGCGCCTCGGGATCGGCGCGGAACGCCTCGAACATCACCACGGGCGCCGCCTCGGAGGAGAGATCCACGAGCCCCTCCTCCCAGAAGGTCTCGAATTCGGGGATCGCCACGCCCTTCTCGGCCCAGCGGCCCCGCATCTGGCCGTAGAGATGGCGCAGCCAGCCCATCTCGTCGCGCCCCTCGCCGAAGGGCTCCGAAAGGCCCAGCCGCTCGGCCAGCGCGAGGAAGATGTCGTAATCGTTGCGCGCCTCGGCGAAGGGCGGCCGGATCTGGCGCATGGCCACGAGGAAGCCCTCCTGCGAGGAATAGCCGAGATCGTTCCGCTCCATCGCGGTGGTGACGGGCAGCACGATGTCGGCCCGCTTGGCCGAGGCGGTCCAGAAGGGCTCGTGGATCACGATGGTCTCGGGCTTCCGCCAGGCCATCTCGAGCCGGTTCAGGTCCTGATGATGGTGGTAGGGGTTGCCGCCCGCCCAGTAGATCATGCGGATGTCGGCATAGGTGCGCCGCGCGCCGTCGTGCAGGAACTCCGCCCCGGGGTTCAGCAGCATGTCGGCAATCCGCGCCACGGGGATGTAGCGGGCGACCGGGTTCAGCCCCTGCGACAGGGTCGGGCCCGGCAGCTTGCGGTGCGGCGTGCCCATCGTGTTCGCGGGCCCGTAGCCCGCGCCGAAGCCGCCGCCCGGCAGGCCGATCTGGCCCAGCATGGCCGCAAGCGTCACGAACATCCAGAAGGGCTGCTCGCCGAACTCGGCCCGTTGCAGCGACCAGGCGATGTTGAGCATGGTGCGGTGATCGACCATCTCGCGGGCGAGGCGCACGATCCGCTCGGCCGGCACGCCCGTGAGCGGCTCGGCCCAGTCAGGCGTCTTGGCCACCCCGTCCGCCTCGCCGGTGAGATAGGGCAGGAACCGGTCGAAACCCGTGCAGTGGGTGGCGAGAAAGCCCGTATCGTGCCGCCCGTCGGCCACGAGCTGCCAGGCCAGCGCCAGCATCAGCGCCGTGTCGCTGTTCGGCCGGCACCGGATCCATTCCGCCCGGCAGACGGGATCGAGATTGTCCTCGCAGGGGCCGATGTTGATGAAGCGCACGCCCGCCTCGGCCATGGCCTGCAGGCCCGGCGTCACGCGGTGGAAGCCCGCCCCGCCGGGCGAGCTCTGCGCATTCTTGCGCGGCACGCCGCCGAAGGTGACGAAGAGCTCGGTATGCTCGGCCATCACGTCCCAGGTCGTGTGCTGGGACATGAGATCGTCCATCCGCGCCACGATCCGCGGCATGATGACATGGGCCGCCCCCAGCGAATAGGAGGCCGTATGCCAGACATAGCCTCCGGCCGTGTTCAGGAAGCGGTGCACCTGGCTTTGCGCATGGTGGAAGCGCCCCGCGCTGGCCCAGCCGTAGGAGCCGCCGAAGATCGCCTCGTTGCCATGGGTGCGGCGCACCCGCTCGACCTCGGCCGCGACCAGATCGAGCGCCGTCTCCCACGACACTTCGACGAAGGGCTCCTTGCCGCGCAGATGCGGATCCGCCCCCGGGCCCTTCTCGAGCCAGCTCTTGCGCACGGCGGGCCGGGCCACGCGGGTATCGAGGATCGCGGGGTCGAGCTGATGCAGCCCGATTTCGGAGGGATCGGGATCGCCCGTCAGCGCGGCGAGCCGGGGCTCTCCGGCCTCATCGGCATGGACCTCGTAGATGCCCCAGTGCGAGGCGGTGTAGCGGGTCATCCGTCATTCCTCCTGGGCGGCCTTCAGCCGCTCGATGAAGACCTCGGCGCAGATCAGGACAGGGTTCTCGCCGCGGCCCGGACGGCCGCGATGGATCCGCCCCAGCGCATCGATCAACGCGATCTCGAGATCGAGACGCGCGCCGCCCGCGGCGTCCCGGCCGAAGCGGCCGTTCAAGCCGAGAATTTCCGTCGGCACCTCGTCGATTGCAAGCCCGTCCTCGAAGCGCGCGCCGACCGTGCTGCCGATCAGGCTGAGAATCCGACCCTCGCGGACGCCGTGACGCGCGGCGACCGCCTCGAGCGCTTCGATCAGATCCTCGTTCGGCCGCACGCGGGCGACGATCAGATCGCCCCCGGAGGGCTCGCCCGCCACCGGCCCGAAGAGCGTGAAGTTCGTCTCGGCGTCGGGGCGCGCCTCCATCGCCACTTCGCGGGCCCCGGCGAAGCCGATGGTGCAATCCTCGGCGATCCGGCAATCGAGCGGCAGCACATGCCCGCCCATGGCCGTGCCGTCCGCATCCTGCCAGAGCACATGGCCATGCAGGAAGGGCGCGCCGTCGCGGGCGCCATAGGTGGCCGTGCCCTCGTCGACCCGCACCGGTCCTGGGCGATGGTGCGTCTCGCTGTAATAGGCGACGTGATCGGGCGTGCGTGAATAGGTGGGCATCACGAAGTTCATCGGGCCGAGCACGAGGCCCCGAAGATCGAGCGCCGCGCTCCGCAGGCCCAGGGGCGCGAGGCCCGCTGCCACCGCCTCGATCAGCACCGCGCCCGCGGGCAGCACGATCTCGCCGCGCAGGAGCCCGTCGGCGAAGCTCTCGATCCGGTCCGGATGCGGCGGGCCGGGATGGACGAGCTGGCGCCCGCGGGCGTCACGTTGATGCTGCATGTCGTTGACTCCTCTCGCGGCCCCTGCCGGTCCGGGACCCCTCCTTCGCCTCGCCCGCGGGCGGGGCGCCTGTGCGTCCCTGCGTGTCCACCGCGGCCACGCGCGCCTCGAGCTTGCGGGCCTCGGCCTTCAGCATGGCCATGATCTCGGGCTGGCGCTCGTCGTTCAGGCGGCTTTCGATGGCGCCGATCGAGAGCGCGCCGATCACCGCGCCGGTCGGCCCGCGCACCGCGATGCCGATGGCCCAGGCCCCCTGGTGGAAGAGCCCGCGGTTGATCGCGAAGCCGCGCTTGCGCGTCTCGGCCACGAGGGCGCGCAGCACCTGCTCGGTCAGCATCGGATAGTGGCTGGGGGAATAGCCCCGGGTCGCCTCGATCACCGCATCGACGTCGGCATCGCCGAGGCAGGCGAGGATCGCGATCCCGTGCGCGGCGACCCCGAGCGGGTGGCGCTGCCCGATGTTGAGCACATGCGAGCGGATCGGATGCGGCCCCTCTTCGCGCAGCAGGCACAGGGTGCTGTAGCCCTGCCGGACCGAGAAGAAGGCGGTATCGCCCGACCGCTCGGCCAGACGGCGCACGGACTCGTCCGCAAGGCTGTGGGCCGCGAACCGGTCCGAGGCGATGGTGCCGTAGAGATAGGCCGAGATCCCGAGGTGATAGCGCCGGCTGGCCTCGGACTGCTCGATCAGCCCCGCCCGGATCAGCGCCACCAGCAGCCGCCGCGCGGTGGGCTGCTTGAGCCCCGTGCGCCGCACCAGCTCTGCCAGCGTCGCGCCCTCTTCGTGGCGCTCGGCCACCAGCGCGAGAAGCGCCGCCGCCCGGTCGATGCTCTGGCTGCCGGAGGATTCATCCATCGCCGATTCCTGCTGAACAACTCCATATTATGGAACATATAATACCCTAAAGCCACTGTTAAACAACAATATTATTTTGCTTTCTCGCATTGATACGAATTTTATGTCCATGATATGGATAGTGAAGCCGCAGCGGCACCGCCCGTCTGCCGAGCGACCACCGCGCCCGGAGGATCGAAGGGGGCGCGCAACATCACCGGGAGGATCCACATGACGATCAACCGTCGCCGTTTCGTCGCGACCGCAGGTGGCGTGCTGCTCGCCGCCCCCTTCCTTCGGCCGGGCATGGCCCATGCCGCCGAATATTCCTACAAATACGCCAACAACTTCCCCGTCGGCCATCCGATGAACACCCAGATGGAGGCCGCGGCGAAGCGGATCTCCGAAGAGACCGACGGGCGGTTCGAGCTGAAGATCTTCCCGAACAACCAGCTCGGCTCCGATACGGACACGCTGAACCAGGTGCGGTCGGGCGCGGTGGAGTTCTTCACGCTGTCTGGTCTGATCCTGTCGTCGCTGGTGCCTGTCGCCTCGATCAACGGCATGGGCTTTGCCTTCAAGGACATCGACCAGGTCTGGCAGGCGATGGACGGCGAGCTCGGCGCCTATGTGCGCGAGCAGATCCGCGCCAACCGCCTCGAGGTGATGGACCGGATCTTCAACAACGGCTTCCGCCAGATCACCACCTCCAGCCGCCCGATCGAGGGGCCGGACGATCTCGCCGGGCTGAAGATCCGCGTGCCGGTCAGCCCGCTCTGGACCTCGATGTTCCAGGCGCTCGGCTGCGCGCCGGTCAGCATCAACTGGAACGAGGTCTACACCTCGCTGCAGACGGGTGTCGTGGATGCGCAGGAGAACCCGCTGTCGACCATCGACGTGGGCAAGCTCTACGAGGTGCAGACCTACTGCTCGATGACGAACCACATGTGGGACGGCTTCTGGATGCTCGCCAACCCGCGGGCCTGGCGGGCGCTGCCCGACGACCTTCAGGAGATCGTCGCCCGCAACATCAACCAGGCCGCGCTCGACCAGCGCGAGGATCTGACCCGGCTCAACGCGACGCTCCAGACCGAGCTGGAAAAGGACGGGCTCATCTTCAACAAGCCCGACACCGCCGCCATCCGCGACAAGCTGCGTGAGGCGGGCTTCTACAACGAATGGCGCAGCACCTACGGCGACGAGGCCTGGGCGCTCCTCGAGCAGGTCTCGGGCTCGCTCGCCTGATCCTCCGCCCGGGCGCAGACGCCCATCGCGCGGGACCGACCGGTCCGGCCCCCCGGCCGGACCGGGCCTGCGCGCTTTTTCCCGATGACATGAGACCGGGCAGACACATGACAACAGCAGAAGAATTCGACGTGGGAGACCTCAGCGAGAACGAGTCGGCGCGGCCGGGCTCGCGCTTCATGCGGCCGGTCGAGGCGATCGCGGCCCTGCTTCTGGTGGCGGTGATCGGACTGCTGCTGACCGGGGTCGTCTCGCGCTACCTCGTCAACCTCCCCATCATCTGGATCGAGGAAGCGGCCTCGATCTGCTTCATCTGGCTCGCGATGCTGGGGGCTGCGATCTCGCTCGACCGCAACGAGCATCTGCGGCTCACGCTCTTCGTGCGGATGCTGCCGCGGCGCGCCGAGGAATTCGTCGAGACCTTCGCCATGGTCATCGTCGGCACCTTCCTCGTGGCGCTGATGCGCGACAGTTTCGAATATGCCTACGAGGAATGGTTCATCACCACCGCGGCGCTGCATATCCCGAACACCTACCGCGTCGCCGCGATCCCCGTGGGCATGCTGGCCATGCTGGGGCTGCTCGTCATGCATCTCTTCCGCTCCAGCCGGCTTGCCGATGTGGCGATCTCGGTGGCGGCGGTCGTGCTGATCTCGCTCGGCCTCTGGGCCCTCTCGCCGCAGTTCATCGCGATGGGCGCGACCGCGCTGCCGCTCTTCCTCGTGGTGATCGTGGGCGCCTGCCTCTTTGCCGGCGTGCCCATCGCCTTCTGCTTCGGGCTCGGCACGCTGAGCTATCTGCTCTTCGCCACCCATATCCCCACCTTCGTCATGGTCGGGCGCATGGACGAGGGCATGTCGGGGGTGATCCTGCTGTCGGTGCCGGTCTTCGTGCTTCTGGGCTGCGTGCTCGATGCCACCGGCATGGGCAAGGCCATCGTGGGCTTCCTCTCCTCGCTCCTCGGCCATGTGAAGGCGGGGCTGTCGCATGTGCTCCTTGTTTCACTCTTCATCGTGTCGGGGATCTCGGGCTCGAAGGTCTCGGACATGGCGGCGGTTGCGCCCGCGCTCTTTCCCGAGATGAAGCGCCGCGGCAACAAGCCGAACGAGATGGTGGCGCAGCTCGCCACCGGCGCCGCGATGGCCGACACCGTGCCGCCCTCGATCGTGCTGATCGTGCTCGGGTCGGTCGCGGGCATCTCGATCGCCGCGCTCTTCTCGGCGGGCTTCGTGGTGGCCATCGTGCTCCTTCTGTCGCTGATGGCGCTCGCGCGCTGGCGGGCGCGGCACGAGAACATGGAAGGCGTGCGCCGCGCGCCCTTCGGCGACGTGATCCGCCTGCTGGTCTTCGCCGCCCCGGCGCTGGTGCTGCCCTTCCTGATCCGCGCCGCCGTGGCCGAGGGTGCCGCCACCGCGACCGAGGTCTCGACCATCGCCGTGGTCTATTCGCTGGTGATCGGCGGCCTGATGTATGGCGGCTTCGGCCTCCGCGCGCTCTACCGGATGCTGGTCGAGACCGCGGCCATGAGCGGGGCGATCCTGCTCATCCTCGGCACCGCCCTCTCGATGGCCTGGGCCATCACCCAGGCGGGTGTGGGCCAGACGCTTGCGGATTTCGCCATCAGCCTGCCGGGCGGAGCGCCCACCTTCCTCGTCCTCTCCATCGCGATCTTCCTCGTGCTGGGCTGCGTGCTCGAGGGGCTGCCCGCGCTCGTCCTGATGTCGCCGCTCATGTTCCCCATCGCCCAACAGATGGGGATCAACGAGGTCCATTATGCGATGGTGATCGTGGTCGCGATGAACATCGGGCTCATGACCCCGCCCATCGGCATCGGCTTCTATCTCGCCTGCCGCATCGGCAATGTCTCGCCCGACAGCGCGATCCACGCGGTCTGGCCCTATGTCGCGGCGCTGATGGCCGGCCTGATCGTCATTGCCGCGGTGCCGGCGATCTCCACCGGCTTCCTCTGATGGCTGAGGAAGAGCTGCACCCCACCCCGCGCCGCCGCTTCGAGGGCAAGGTCGTCCTCGTGGCGGCCGCCGGGCGGCCCGCGGGCCGCGGGATCGCCGGCAGCTGCGGCTCGGTCGAGGAGATGCGGGCGGCGCGCGGCGCCATGGTGCCCTGCGGTTTCACCGGAAAGCCCGAGGACGTGGCCGCGGCCGCGCTCTTCCTCGCCTCCGACGAGGCGCGCTTCATCACCGGGGTCTGCCTGCCGGTCGACGGCGGCCAGAGAGCGAGCGCCACCGGCGCCGCCCCCCAACCACGCCCGGCCGCTCCGCCCGTCGCGGCGGCGGTCACCAGCTGATCTGAAAGGAGACGACATGACCGAGGAGGCTCACCTCCACAACAGCGGGCTGGCCGAGCGCGCGCACCGGGTGCGGCGCAACGCGCTCATCATGGCCGAGACGCAAGGCCAGGGCTACATCGCCCAGGCGCTCGGCGTGGCCGATGTGCTGTCGGTGGCCTATTTCCACGCGATGAAGGTCCGCCCGGAGCAGCCCGACTGGGAAGAGCGCGACCGGTTCCTCCTCTCGGTGGGCCATTACGGCATCGCCCATTATGCCGTGCTGGCCGAGGCGGGCTACTTCCCCGAGGAGGAGCTGACCACCTATGCCGCCGACGACAGTCGGCTGCCGATGTCGGGCATGACCTCCTACACGCCCGGCGCCGAGATGTCGGGCGGCTCCATCGGCCTCGGCCTGCCGATGGCGGTTGGCATGGGCCTCGGGCTGAAGCGCAAAGGCTCGAAATCCTTCATCTACACGCTGATGGGCGATGGAGAGCTGGCCGAGGGCCCGACCTGGGAAGCGGCGATCTCGGCCGCGAACTACGGGCTCGACAACATCATCGCGCTCGTCGACTTCAATCAGGTGCAGGCCGACGGGCCCTCCATGAAGGTGATGAACACCGAGCCCGTCTCGGCGAAGTTCGAGGCCTTCGGCTTCTTCGTGCAGCGGGTGGACGGCAACGACCTGCCGAAGCTCGTCGCGGCCTTCGACCGCGCGCGCGAACATCCCGGGCCGCAGCCGCGGATCATCATCTGCGACACGCGGATGGGATCCGGCGTGGACTTCCTCGAAGGCCGCGAAAAGAGCCATTTCATCCGCCTGAACCCCGAAGACTGGGCGCGGGCCCATGCCGCGCTGGACGCAAGGAGAGCCCAATGACCACGGCCGCCCTCGGAACCCTCACGCCCGCCCTGAAGGCGCCGGACATCGCGGCCTCCTCGATCGACGAGGGCCACCGCACCGTCTCGATGCCCTTCGGCCGCGCCCTCATCAGGCTGGCCGAAACGCGGCCCGAGATCGTGGGCATGAGCGCCGATCTCGCCAAATACACCGATATCCATGTCTTCGCCGAGCGGTTCCCCGACCGCTTCTACCAGATGGGCATGTCCGAGCAGCTGATGGCCACCGCCGCGGGCGGTCTGGCGAAGGAGGGCTTCATCCCCTTCGCCACCACCTATGCGACCTTCGCCTCGCGCCGCTGCTACGACTTCATGTCCCAGGCCGTGGCCGAGCAGCATGCCAGCGTGAAGCTCATCGGCGGCCTGCCGGGGCTCACGACCGGCTACGGCCCGAGCCATCAGGCGACCGACGATATCGCGATCTTCCGCGCCATGCCGAACCTCACGATCATCGACCCCTGCGACGCCTGCGAGATCGAGCAGATGGTGCCCGCCATCGCCGATCATCCGGGCCCGGTCTATGCCCGGATCCTGCGCGGCAACGTGGCCTCGGTGCTCGACGAATACGGCTACCGGTTCGAAATCGGCAAGAGCGCGCTCCTGCGCGGCGGCAATGACGTGCTGATCGTCTCGACCGGCTTCATGACGATGCGCGCCCTCGACGCCGCGCGCGACCTGAAGGCGGACGGGATCGACGTGGCGGTGCTCCATGTGCCGACGATCAAGCCGCTCGACGAGATGGGCATCCTGCGCGAGGTGCGCCGCGGCGGCCGCCTGATCGTCACGGCCGAGAACCACTCGATCGTGGGCGGGCTCGGCGATGCGGTGGCAAGCCTGATCGGCCGCTCGGGCCTTGCGACCGAGCTGCGCCAGATCGCCCTGCCCGACCGCTTCCTCGATGCGGGCACCCTGCCCGTCCTGCAGGAGCGCTACGGCATCACCCGGAGCGCCATGTGCGAGAGCATCCGCAGATGGCTGTGAGCGAAGGGCGCTGCCTCGTCCTGACCGGCGGGGCCTCGGGCATCGGCCGCGGCATCCTCGAGATGGCGGTGGCGCAGGGCTACCGCGTGGGGGTGCTGGATCTGGCGGGCCCCGCCCTCGAGGCGGTGGCGTCCGAGTTCGCGGGCGCGGGCGTCCAGGTCGCTGCCACCGACATCACCGACGAGGCGGCGGTCGAGGAGGCCTTCTCCGCGCTCGGCGCCGCCTTCGGCGCGCCCTGGGGCGTCATCAACTGCGCGGGCATCGGCCAGAACACGCCCTTCGCCGAGACCACGGTCGCGCAGTTCCGGCGCATCCTCGATGTGAACGTGATCGGCAGCTTCCTCGTGGCCCGCGCCGCCGCCGCCCGGATGAAGGGCGGGGTCATCGTCAACATCACCTCCGTCTCGGGCATTCAGGGCAGCACCGGGCGGGCGGCCTACGGCACCTCCAAGGGCGCGGTCAACACGCTCACCCGCATCCTCGCAACCGAGCTCGCGCCGCAGGGCATCCGCGTCAATGCCATCGCCCCGGGCCCGGTCGAGACGCCGATGGCGGCCCGCTGGCACGACGAGGCCACGCGCCGCACCTGGGTCTCGCGCGTGCCGATGGGGCGCTACGGCACGGTGGAGGAGATCGCCGCCATGGCCCTGACCCTGATCGACGACCGGATCTCGGGCTATGTGAACGGTCAGGTCATCGCGGTGGACGGCGGCTTCAGCAGCGCCGGGCTGATGGAGGCGGACTGACCGCCCGGAACCCAGGAACCCGCGCGGCCTCTCCGCCGGCTCTGCCGGGGGTGAGGCGCTCACCGCGCCAGCCGGGGCGCCTCTCCGCCGGTCCTTCCGGGGGGTGAGATGCTCACAGGGCCGCCGCGGTGTCTCGCCGCCGGCCCCTGACGGGGGGTGACGTGCTCCAACGAGCCAGCCGCGCGGCCTTGGAAGGGCCCGGCGCGGCTGGCGCGCAGCGGCCCTGCGGCGGCTGCGGCCGGCCTTCTCCGCAGCCCATGCGCCGACCGGCGACGGGAGTGGCCGGGCCGATCAGAAGCTCGGCGAGGCCACGGTGAAATGGAGCCGCGACCGGTCGGTCAGATAGAGCGCGGTGTAATATTCCACCGCCTGCCCTGTCTGATCGAAGGCCGCCGACTCGATGCCGAGCACCGGCGTGCCCTCGGGCACCTGCAGCAGGCGGGCATCCTCGCCCATGGCCGCGACCGCCTCGATCCAGCGCTCGGCGCGGGCGAGCCGGATGCCATATTGCCGCCCGATCGTGTCATAGAGCGAGCGGTTCTCGAGCGGCACCGCCTCGAGCCCCGGCGCCACGCGCTCGATCACCGCCCATCGGACGATCATCCGCGGCGTGCCCTCGACCGCCATCACCCGGTCGACATAGACCAGCCGCTCGCCCTCCTCGAGCCGCAGGAGCTTGCGGATCCGCGCCGTGGCCGGTCCCGTCTCCTGCCGCAGGATCCGTCGCGTGACCTGCTTGCGCTTGTCCGCAAGCTCGCCGCTGAATCCCACGGTGGTGCCCACGAAATCCTGCTCGTCGCGCCGGCCCGCGACGAAGGCGCCCTTGCCCTGCAGCCGGTAGATCAGCCCCTCGTTCACCATCTGCGACATGGCCTCGCGCACGACGGTGCGCGAGACCCCGAAGCGGGCGCAGAGCTCGGTCTCGGAGGGCAGGCGCGCGTGATCCTGCAACCCCTCGCCCAGGATGAGGCCGGTGAGCGAGGCCTTCACCTGCGCCCAGAGCGGGGCCTCCGCCTCGCGGTTTGTGGGCCGCAGCCGCTTGCCGAGGGCGCGGCCGGTCGTTGAGGCCAAGCTGTCCCTCCTCTCCCCACGGACCAACGTCATGGTCAGGCGATACCCATGCGGTGCCGCTCTTGCAACAGGCTCCCGGTGCGCGCGATCTCCTCGGCCAGACGCGGGCCATCCCAGCCGAGCGTGCGGGCGGCCACCGCGCCCACTTCGGCCAGGATCTCGCGCGAGGCCAGCCCCTCGAACCCCATCAGCGTGCGGCGCAGGAAGATGTCCTCGAGCCGGACCACGCGCTCGGTCCGGCAGATCAGCGCGATCTCGGCCGGGCTGTAGGGGCCGAGGGAGGCGAAGCGCGCCGGATCGGCCGCTTCCGCGGCCACGACCTCGGCGGCACGGCTGCCGTAGCGCTGGGTGAGCTGGCGGCAGCGAGCGGGGCTCACGCCCGCGCGCGCGGCGAGGCCCTCGGCCCAGATCTCGCGGTCGGCCTCGGCGAAGGGCAGCCCCCGGGCGCCGCCGATGGCGAGCCCCTCCGTCCCCGTCAGCCGGGAGCGGCCGGGGGCCGACAGCAGCCGGTCCGTCACCTGCGCGGCGAAGGCCCGGTAGGTCGTCCATTTGCCGCCCACCAGCGTCAGCGTGGTGAAGGGCCGGTCGGAGGAGGGCGCGAATTCGTCGATCCGGTGGTCCCGGCTGATGGCGCCGGTCGCGCCCGCCTGCATCCGCGGCAGAGGCCGCACGCCCGCAAAGGCGAACACGATATGCTCGCGCCCGAGCCGCACCCCCGGCAGGATCGGGCGCAGCACCGCGAACAGGTAGTCGATCTCGGCCTCGGTGCAGAACTTGTCGCCCGGATCGTCGCTGCGGATGTCGGTCGTGCCGAGCAGCACCCGATCGTCCGAGAGACGGTAGATCAGGCAGGCGCGGTGATCGTCGGTCTCGAAATAGAGCATCCGGTCGCCCAGATCGCGGGCGAGCTCGGCATGGCGCAGCACGAGATGCGAGCCCCGCGTGCCCCCGATCACCCGCCCGTTGAAGCCGAGCCCCGCCTGCACCTCGTCGACCCAAGCCCCCGCCGCATTGACGAGGATCTTCGGCCGCACCGTGAACGTCTCGCCCGTGAGCCGGTCGGTGAGCGTCACAGCCCCCCCGTCCTGCGGTCCGGCGGCGACGTAATTCAGCGCGACCGAGGCCGGGCAATCGGCCTCGGCATCGGCCACGAGCTCCATCACCAGCCGCTCGGGGTGCGAGATCCGCGCATCGTAATATTCCGCCACCGCGCGGATGTCGGGGCCAAGGAGCCCGCCCATCTCGCGCCGCGCCTGCGCGGCCGTCATCAGCCGGTGGTCGGGCATCGTCTGGTGGGCGCGGCCGAAGACATCATAGAGCATGAGGCCGAGCTTGACCGGCACCGCGCCCTTCGGCCCCGGCACCCGCGTGAGCCGGAGGAGCCGCGCCCCCGCCGCAAGCGTCCCGCCAAGCCAGCTGCGCAGCGGCACCCAGCAGGCGAGCGGACGCACGACATGGCAGGCGTTCTTCAGCAGCAGGTTGCGCTCGGTCAGCGATTCCCGGACCAGCGCCGCCTCGCCCGTCTCGAGATAGCGCAGACCGCCGTGGATGAGCCGCGAGGGCGCCGCACTCGTGCCCGAGGCGAAGTCGCCCGCCTCGACCAAGAGCGCGGGCACGCCCTGCGCCGCGAGGTCGCGGAACACGCCGACCCCGTTGATTCCGCCGCCGATGATGAGGATTTCCGGCAGCTTGGCCGTCCGCAGCCGGGCCAGCATCTCGTCGCGCAGGCGCATCCATCCCTCCCAGATGATCGCGACCAGACTGAGTCAGCCGCACCGCTCCCGCAACTGGTAATGACAAGTTTTGCGACTTTGGTCTAGACCCGAGCGGCACCCGCGCCCACTACCGCGATCTTTCCCCGTTATACTAGAGCTTTACCGCATTCTGCATCTGCGAGACAGGTTCCTTGACAGGTTTCGGAACCCGTGTAGCCTCAACTCATCACTACAAGTTGGCGAGCAACGGGAGGGGAGGCCCGCGCCAGCATCAGGGAGGAATTCTCATGCAGGACCGCGTGATCGGCATCGATGCCGGTGGCACCATGACGAAGGCTGCGCTCTTCGACCTCACGGGACAAGAGCTGGCCTGCGCGCGGCGCAAGAACGTCATGGCCTTTCCGGCCCCCGGCTGGACCGAGCGAGACCCCGATGCCATGTGGGCCGCGGCCGCCGCCTCGGTGCGCGAGGTGCTGGAGCGCACGGCCACCGATCCGGGCCGCATCGCCGCGGTGAGCGTGGCGGGCTACGGCAGCGGCCTCTATCTCCTCGATGCCGAGGGCGCGGTCGTGCGGCCCGGCATCGTCTCGACCGACAGCCGCGCGGCCGGGGTCGTGGCCGACTGGACCGCCTCGGGCCTTGCGACCATGGTCGAGCCCCTGATCCAGCAGCGGCTCTGGGCGGGGCAGAGCCTCGTCCTTCTGGCCTGGCTTCAGCGGCACGAGCCGCAGACGGTCGCCCGCACGCACAAGATCTCGTTCTGCAAGGATTTCCTGCGCACCCGCCTCTGCGGCGACCTGTCGACGGACCCGTCGGACGCCGGCATCGCCGGGCTCATCGACGTGACGACCGGCACCTATTCCCGCGACGCGTTCCGGCTTCTGGGCCTCGAGGGCTGGCTCGACAAGCTGCCCGAGAT
Source organism: Cereibacter johrii (assembly GCF_001720585.1). GTDB lineage: Bacteria > Pseudomonadota > Alphaproteobacteria > Rhodobacterales > Rhodobacteraceae > Cereibacter_A > Cereibacter_A johrii. The sequence continues at coordinate 26,585 of NZ_MABH01000162.1, forward strand.
CGGCCCCGCCGACGAGGTGGTGGGGCTCGTGTCGCAGCCGGCCGCGGCGCTCACCGGGCTCCGCGCAGGCACGCCCGTGGTGCGCGGAGCGGTCGATGTCACCGCGGCGGCGCTCGCCTCCGGGCTCAGCCGCGAGGATCAGATGAGCGTCGTCGCCGGCACCTTCAGCATCAATTCGACCCTGCACCGCACGCCCCGGATGAGCATGTCCCCCTTCCTGCAGAGCGCCTATCCGCTCGGCGGCTATCTGGCGACGGAGGGGGCGGCCACCTCGGCCTCGAACCTCGAATGGCTGGTCAAGACCCTGCTCGCCCACGGCGGCACCCTGCCGGGCGATCTGGCGGGCGGCCTTTATGAGGTGGTGAACGATGCGGTGCTGCGCCGCCGCGGCCAGCCGCGCGACGCGCTCTTCTTCCCCTTCCTCTTCGGCGGGCCGGACGGCGCCCCGGCGGGCCTTCTCGGCATGACGGCCGACTACAGTTTCGACGACATCATGCTCGCGGTGTTCGAGGGCATCGTCTTCGCCCACAAGGTCGATATCGACCGGCTGCTCTCGGGCAACGATGCGGCGCGGCCCGGCGTCATCCGGCTCGCGGGCGGCGCCTCGCGGAGCGCCATCTGGTCGGAGATGTTCGCCGACATCCTGGGCCTGCCCGTCGAGGTGCCGGAAGGGTCCGAGCTGGGGGCGCTGGGGGTGGCCATCTGCGCAGCCAGCGCCGTGGGGGCCCACGCCTCGCTCGGCGAGGCCGTTTCCGCCATGGCCCGCACCGCGCGGCGCCACGAGGTCGAGCACAGCCGCGGCGCCGCCCATTGCGCCAAATATCCCCGCTACCGGGCCATGACCGAGGCCATGGCCAGCGCCTGGCGCCTGCCCTCCCGCGGGGCGGAGGCGTTCCATGCTTGAGCTTTGCGGCGTGACCCGGCGGGCGGGCAGCCAGATCCACATCCATCCCACCGACCTCGCGCTTCAGGGCGGCACGATGAACGTGCTCCTCGGGCCCACGCTCGCCGGCAAGACGAGCCTCATGCGGCTGATGGCCGGGCTCGACGCGCCGAGCGAGGGGCGGATCCTCTGGAACGGGCAGGATGTGACGGGCCAGAGAGTGCAGGACCGCCGCGTGGCGATGGTCTACCAGCAGTTCATCAATTACCCCTCGATGAGCGTCTACGACAACATCGCCTCGCCGCTGCGGCTGACGGGGCAGCCGCGCGCCGAGATCGACCGCGCGGTGCGCGGGACGGCCGAGATGCTGAAGCTGACGCCGCTCCTCGACAGGAAACCCCTCGAGCTGTCGGGCGGCCAGCAGCAGCGCTGCGCGCTGGCCCGGGCGCTGGTGAAGGGGGCAGGCCTCGTGCTTCTCGACGAGCCGCTGGCGAACCTCGACTACAAGCTCCGCGAGGAACTCCGGGCCGAGATCCCGAAGATCTTCGAGGCCTCGGGCGCGATCTTCGTCTATGCCACCACCGAACCCGAGGAGGCGCTCCTCCTCGGCGGCAACACGGCCACCCTCTGGCAGGGCCGCGTCACCCAGTTCGGCCGCGCGCCCGAGGTCTACCGCCGGCCCGCCTGCGCGCTGACCGCGCGGGTCTTCAGCGATCCGCCGATGAACTTCACCCCCTGCCGCAAGGAGGGGCACCGCCTGCGGTTCGGCCATGGCGTGCAGGCTCCGGCCGAGGGGGCGCTGGCGCTGATCCCGGACGGCGACTATCTGGCGGGCTTCCGGGCCAACCATCTGCACATGAACGTCCATTCCGGCAGCGCGCTCGAATTCCGCTGTCGGCTGGGCGTGTCCGAGATCACCGGCTCCGAGACCTTCCTGCATCTGACCCACGGCTCCGACCGCTGGGTGGCCCTCGTCCACGGGGTCCACGACCTGCCGCCGGGCGAGGTGAGCCTCTGGCTCGATCCCGCCCATGTCTATCTCTTCGGCAGGAACGGCGATCTCGCCGCGCCCGCCCCCTATGCGCTTGCCGCCTGAGGAGCTCCGATGGCCCGCATCACGCTGTCCAACCTCGCCCACAGCTACTTTCCCCATCCGCGCGGAGAAGAGGATTTCGCGCTGAAGACCATGGATCACGTCTGGGAGGATGGGGACGCCTATGCGCTTCTGGGCTCGTCGGGCTGCGGCAAGACCACGCTTCTGAACATCATCTCGGGCCTGCGCCGCCCGAGCCAGGGCCGCGTGCTCTTCGGCGAGACCGACGTGACCGATGCCCCCACGCCTGCGCGCAACATCGCCCAGGTGTTCCAGTTTCCCGTGGTCTACGACACGATGACCGTGCGCGAGAACCTGGCCTTCCCGCTCCGCAACCGGGGCATGAAGGCCGCCTATATCCGCGCCCGCGTGGATCAGATCGCGGCGATGATCGGCATGGAGGCGATGCTCGACCGCAAGGCGCGGGGCCTCACCGCCGACGCCAAGCAGAAGATCAGCCTCGGGCGCGGCATGGTGCGCGAGGATGTGAACGCCATCCTCTTCGACGAGCCGCTGACGGTGATCGACCCGCACATGAAGTGGGAGCTGCGGACCCAGCTGAAGCAGCTCCACCGCGAGTTCGGCCACACGATGATCTATGTGACCCACGACCAGACCGAGGCGCTGACCTTCGCCGACAAGGTCGTGGTCATGTATGACGGCCGCGTGGTGCAGATGGGCACGCCGGAGGAGCTCTTCGAACGGCCTGCCCACACGTTCGTGGGCTATTTCATCGGCTCGCCCGGCATGAACCTGTTCGAGGCCGAGGTGGCGGGCCCGCTGGCCCGGATCGGCAGCCACAGCCTGCCTCTCGGCGCCGACTACGGCCGGCCCGCGGGCCGCGTCCAGATCGGCATCCGGCCCGAATTCGTGCAGCCGACGGACGGCCCCGGTCTGCCTGTCGCCGTGACGCGCATCGAGGATGTGGGCCGCCACCGGATCCTGCGGGCCACGCTCGAGGGCCGCGAGCTCTCGATCGTGCTGCCCGAGGGGCGGCCGCTGCCGGGGCCCGAGGCCCGCGTCACCTTCCGTCCCGACCGCATCGGGGTCTTTGCCGACGACTGGCGGCTGGCCCCCCGCGCCCTGCAGAGGATCGCCTGATGGACAAGACCAAGGACGAACGCGCCTGGTTCCTCGTGCTGCCCGTGCTGGTGCTGGTGGCCTTCTCGGCCATCCTGCCGCTGATGACAGTTGTCAACTACGCCTTCAACGACACGTTCGGAAACAACGACTTCTTCTGGGTCGGCTTCGAATGGTTCGAGGAGGTGCTGACCTCCGAGCGGATGCACGAGGCGCTCTGGCGCCAGCTTCTGTTCTCGGGCCTGATCCTCGCCATCGAGATCCCGCTCGGGATCGGCGTGGCGCTGACCCTGCCCAAGCGCGGGCTGAAGGCCAGCCTCTGCCTCGTGCTTCTGGCCCTGCCGCTCCTGATCCCGTGGAACGTGGTGGGCACGATCTGGCAGGTCTTCTCGCGCATCGACATCGGCCTTCTGGGCTCGGGCCTCCGCGCGCTCGGGATCGATTTCAACATCGGCCAGAACCCTCTCGACGCCTGGATCGTGCTGATCGTGATGGATGTCTGGCACTGGACCTCGCTCGTGACGCTTCTCGCCTATGCCGGGCTTCAGTCGATCCCCGAGGCCTATTATCAGGCGGGCCGCATCGATCAGGCCAGCCGCTGGGCCGTCTTCCGCCACATCGAGCTGCCCAAGATGAAGGGCGTGCTGCTGATCGCGGTGCTCCTGCGCTTCATGGACAGTTTCATGATCTACACCGAGCCCTTCGTCGTCACCGGCGGCGGCCCCGGCTCGGCCACGAGCTTCCTGTCCATCGACCTCGTGAAGATGGCCGTGGGCCAGTTCGATCTCGGTCCCGCCGCCGCCTTCTCGCTGATGTATTTCCTCGTGATCCTGCTGGTGAGCTGGGTCTTCTACACGGTGATGACCTCGCTCGACAAAGCCGGGAAGGAGCCCAGCGAATGACCGCCGCCGCCCTGAACCTCGCCGCCCCTGCCGCGCGCCGCCCGTCCCGCGACACGGCCCGCACCCGGAGCCTGATCGCAGGCACCCTCCTGATCGCCTACCTGCTGTTCCTGCTGATCCCGATCTACTGGCTCGTGAACATGAGCCTGAAGCCGAACAGCGAGATCATGAGCAGCGTGAACCTGATCCCCGAGCACCCGACGCTGGCGAATTATGCCCGCATCTTCGGCGATCCGACCTGGTACATGGGCTATGTCCACAGCCTGATCTATGTGGTGCTGAATACGGCCATCTCGCTCGCCGTCGCCCTGCCGGCCGCCTATGCCTTCTCGCGCTACAGCTTCACCGGAGACAAGCATCTCTTCTTCTGGCTGCTCACGAACCGGATGGCGCCTCCGGCGGTCTTCGCCCTGCCCTTCTTCCAGCTCTATTCCTCGGTGGGCCTCTTCGACACCCATATCGCGGTGGCGCTCGCCCATTGCCTCTTCAATGTGCCGCTCGCGGTCTGGATCCTCGAAGGGTTCATGCGCGGCGTGCCGAAGGAGATCGACGAGACCGCCTATATCGACGGCTATTCCTTCCCGCGCTTCTTCCTCGGCATCTTCCTGCCGCTGATCGGCTCGGGCGTGGGGGTGGCCGCCTTCTTCTGCTTCATGTTCTCCTGGGTGGACCTGCTCATCAGCCGGACCCTGACCTCGGTCAATGTGAAGACCATCGGCGTGGCGATGACGCGGACCTCCTCGGCCACCGGCCTCGATTACGGAACGCTGGCCGCGGCGGGCGTGCTCACCATCATCCCGGGTGCGCTCGTGATCTGGTTCGTGCGCAACTACATCGCCAAGGGCTTCGCCCTGGGGAGAGTGTGATGCGGCAGGGTCTGACAATCCTCGGGCTCGTGGCCCTGATCGGCGGATCGCTCGGCGCCCTGATCCTCGCGGTGCCGCGCACCGAGGACGGCTTCGACTGGCTGGGCCAGATGGTCGAGGGCGGGTGGATGGCCTGGAGCTTCCCCGTCGCCCTCTTCTTCTGGGCCATCGGCAGCCTTCTCGTGCTGATGACGGTTCTTGCGGTGGCGCGGCCGGAGGTTCCGCGTGTGGGGATCCTCAGGATCGAGACGACGCGGGGGGACCGGCTGTTCATCTCGCTCCTGGGCTCGGCCTTCCTGTGCCTGGGCTGGCTCGCGCTGATGGGGCCGCCGCTCTGGGGCGCGCTCGCGCTCTGCCTGATCTACGCCGCGGCGGTCTTCCGCTGGGTGTGACCGACCCGTGCCGGGGGGGAGCCCGGCCAATGTCCAACGTCTTTGGGAGGAGACCTGCATGAGATACCGAACGACCGCCACCGCGATGGCCCTGTGCCTGATGGCCGTGGCCGCGCCCGCTTGGGCCGACATGGAGGCCGCGAAAAAGTTTCTCGACGCCGAGATCGGGGATCTCTCCGCGCTCTCGCGCGCCGAGCAGGAAGCCGAGATGCAATGGTTCATCGATGCGGCCCAGCCCTTCGCCGGGATGGAGATCAAGGTCGTCTCCGAGACCATCACCACCCACGAATATGAAAGCAAGGTCCTCGCCCCCGCCTTCTCCGCCATCACCGGCATCAGGATCAGCCACGACCTGATCGGCGAGGGCGACGTGGTCGAGAAGCTGCAGACCCAGATGCAGTCGGGCGAGAACATCTACGACGCCTATATCAACGACAGCGACCTGATCGGCACCCACTGGCGCTACCAGCAGGCGCGCAGCCTGACCGACTGGATGGCCAATGCGGGCAAGGAGGTCACCAACCCCGGCCTCGACCTGCAGGATTACATCGGCCTGAAATTCACCACGGCGCCCGACGGCGAGCTCTACCAGCTGCCCGACCAGCAGTTCGCCAACCTCTACTGGTTCCGCGCCGACTGGTTCGACGACGCCCAGACCAAGGCCGATTTCAAGGCCAAATACGGCTACGAGCTGGGCGTGCCGCTGAACTGGTCGGCCTACGAGGACATCGCCGAATTCTTCACCGGGCGCGACATGAGCGCGCTCGGCGGGCCGAAGAGCGCCTATGGCAGCATGGATTACGGCAAGAAGGACCCGAGCCTCGGCTGGCGCTACACCGATGCCTGGATGTCGATGGCGGGCATGGGCGACAAGGGCGATCCGAACGGGCTGCCCGTCGACGAATGGGGCATCCGGGTGGACGAGAATTCGCGCCCCGTGGGCTCCTGCGTGGCGCGCGGCGGGGCCACCAACGATGCGGCCGCGGTCTATGCGATCACCAAATCGATCGAATGGCTGCAGAAATACGCCCCGCCGCAGGCGGCCGGCATGACCTTCTCGGAATCGGGCCCGGTGCCGGCGCAGGGCGAGGTGGCCCAGCAGATGTTCTGGTACACCGCCTTCACCGCCGACATGGTCAAGGAGGGCCTGCCGGTGATGAACGAGGACGGCACGCCCAAATGGCGCATGGCCCCCTCGCCGCACGGCGCCTACTGGTCGGAGGGCACCAAGGTGGGCTACCAGGACGTGGGCTCCTGGACGCTGCTGAAATCCACCCCCGACGACCGGGCCAAGGCCGCCTGGCTCTATGCGCAGTTCGTCTCCTCGAAGACGGTCGACGTGAAGAAGAGCCATGTGGGCCTGACCTTCGTGCGCGAATCCACCATCCAGCACCAGAGCTTCACCGACCGCGCGCCGAAGCTCGGCGGGCTGGTGGAATTCTACCGCTCGCCCGCCCGGGTGCAGTGGTCGCCCACGGGCACGAACGTGCCGGACTATCCCAAGCTCGCCCAGCTCTGGTGGCAGAACATCGGCGACGCCATGTCGGGCGCCAAGTCGCCGCAGGAGGCGCTCGACGCGCTCTGCGCCGAGCAGGAGAAGGTGCTGGCCCGGCTCGAGCGCGCGGGCGTGCAGGGCGATCTCGGCCCGAAGCTGAACGAGGAGAAGGACCCGCAGGAATGGCTCGACGCCCCCGGCGCCCCGGTGGCCCGGCTCGAGAACGAGAAGCCCCAGGGCGAGACCATCTCCTATGACGAGCTCATCAAGTCCTGGCAGCAGGGCTGACACGACAGGGGGCGGCAGCCGCCGCCCCCACCCACCCCCGGCGACGGTGGAAGAGCCGTGCGCACCCGCAGCCGGGATCACGACAGACAGGGGACAGGCCTCCGCGCCGGAGG
>NZ_MABH01000163.1 GCF_001720585.1 Cereibacter johrii
GTCCCGGCTCTCCCGCCGGCGCGCCTGCGCGCCCCTCGCCACAAGGATCCCCGCCATGCCCCGCGCAGCCCTCGCCACAGCCTTCGCCGCGGTCGCGGCCCTCTTCGGGCCGGGGCCGTCCGTCCCTGCCGTCGAGGCACCCGAGACGGTGACGATCCCCGCGGGGCCCTTCTTGCACCGGACCTCGGCCGAAGTCCGCATCGGCACGCGGCGCATCGATCCTCCGGTGGAGCTTCTGGCGCTCGGCGCCTTCGCGATCATGACCCATCAGGTGACGCAGGAGGACTATGCGCGTTGCGTGGCGGACGGAGACTGCCTGCCCGCCGCGACAGAGCCCGGCCGCCTCCTGCCCCAGACCGGGCTCAACTGGTCGGACGGCGCCGCCTATGCCGCCTGGCTCTCGGAGGCAACGGGGCAGGCCTGGCGCCTGCCCACCGACGCCGAGTGGCTGCGGGCCGCGGCCGAGCGCGGCTTCGACGGCGCGCTCGGGGCGGAGGCGGACGATCCGTCGAAGCGCTGGCTCGCGAGCTACCGCGCCGAGGTCTCGCGCCGCGGCGAGGCCGATCTCGTGCCCCATCCGCAGGGCCACTTCGGGCAGAACAGCCTCGGGATCTGGGACATGGCCGGCAATGTCTGGGAATGGACGGAGAGCTGCGACGAGAAGCGCGCCTCCTCGCCCGAGGGCCGGCTCCTCTCCTCCGAGCGGTTCTGCGGCGTGCGCGTGGCGCAGGGCAAGCACCGCGCCTTCCTCGTGGATTTCGTGCGCGATGCCCGCTCGGGCGGCTGCGCGGCGGGCATTCCGCCCGATTTCCTCGGCCTCAGGCTGGTCCAAGACCTGCCGTGACCCGCCGAGGACCGGCGCCCGAAGCTCCGGCGGAATGCCAGGCGCGTCCCCTTCCGCAGGGAAAAGTCCCGGCCGAGGGCGCAAGCATCTCGATTGTCCTTCCCGGCTGGAGGTTCCGCTGACGGATCCTGTCTGCGCCCGGCCGCCCCGCGCCGCGTTGCGGTCGGTCAACCGCGGCCGCGACCTGCCCGCGCAGACAGAAACGCCGTGGCATCCCTGCGTCCGACGCAGCCCCGCGCCACGACAAGGGCCGCCCGCCTCTCCGCTCCTTCGGCCGGTCCCGTCGCGGCCCGAGGCCCTCCTCACGCCCGCGCGGCACCTGCCGAGGCCATCCTCCCTGCAATCCACCAGCCGGCCCTGCCGGTGCCCATGCCGGCCCCTGCCCTCTCTGCCCGCCCGCGAGGACACGGTGCCCGGGGCTTCACACGCAGGCGCCGGATGCCGATCCCCGATCTGAAGGCAATGCGGGCCTCGGCACCCCGTCGGTCTGCGAGGCTCCGGCAAAGCGCAGCCCCCGGAGCGAAAAGCGCCATGTGCGGTCAATTTCGCACTTTCCTTTTGCGCCCTGCTCCGTAATATCCGCGCCATGACACGGGACCGCACCATCGCGATCAGCTCCGCCTCGCCCCTCCGGGCTGTGGCTGCCCGTGCGCTTCTTCTCCTTAGCTGCCTCTGAGCGTGCCCTTGGGCGCGACCGCTCGGAGGTGACCAGCGCCCGGGACCGAAGCTGAGGACAACGAGAGAATTCACATGACCGACACGACCAAGACCGCATCCGAGCAGGACCGCGTCCTGATTTTCGACACCACGCTCAGGGATGGCGAACAGTCGCCCGGCGCGACCATGACGCATGACGAGAAGCTCGAGATCGCGGCGCTGCTCGACGAGATGGGCGTGGACATCATCGAGGCGGGCTTTCCCATCGCCTCCGAGGGCGATTTCGAGGCCGTCTCGGCCATCGCGCGGCAGTCGAAGAACGCCACGATCTGCGGCCTCGCGCGGGCCAACTACAAGGACATCGACCGCTGCTGGGAGGCGGTGCGGCACGCGAAATCCCCCCGCATCCACACCTTCATCGGCACCTCGCCGCTGCACCGGGCGATCCCGAACCTCGACATGGACCAGATGGCCGAGCGGATCCACGACACGGTGAGCCACGCCCGCAACCTGTGCGACAATGTGCAATGGTCGCCGATGGATGCGACGCGGACCGAGCACGACTATCTCTGCCGCGTGGTCGAGATCGCGATCAAGGCCGGCGCCACCACGATCAACATCCCCGACACGGTGGGCTACACCGCCCCGCGCGAAAGCGCCGACCTGATCCGCATGCTCGTCGAGCGCGTGCCGGGCGCGGACACGATCGTCTTCGCCACCCACTGCCACAACGATCTGGGCATGGCGACCGCGAACGCGCTGGCGGCCGTCGAGGCGGGGGCGCGCCAGATCGAATGCACGATCAACGGCCTGGGCGAGCGAGCGGGCAACACCGCCCTCGAAGAGGTGGTGATGGCGCTGAAGGTCCGCAACGACATCATGCCCTACCGCACCGGCGTCGATTCGACCAAGATCATGAACATCAGCCGCAAGGTCGCCACCGTCTCGGGCTTCCCGGTGCAGTTCAACAAGGCCATCGTCGGCAAGAACGCCTTCGCCCACGAAAGCGGCATCCATCAGGACGGGATGCTGAAGAACGCGCAGACCTTCGAGATCATGCGACCGGCCGATGTGGGCCTCGCCGACACGTCGCTGGTGATGGGCAAGCATTCGGGCCGGGCGGCGCTGCGCGCAAAGCTCAAGGATCTGGGCTACGATCTGGCCGACAACCAGCTGAACGACGTCTTCGTGCGGTTCAAGGCGCTCGCCGACCGCAAGAAGGAGGTCTATGACGATGACATCGTGGCCCTGATCCAGGATCAGGTGACTTCGGCCGAACATGACACGCTGCAGCTCAAGCGGCTGCGCGTGGTCTGCGGCACCGACGGCCCGCAGGAGGCCGAGATGACGCTCTCGGTCGAGGGGGTGGACCATGCCATCGACGCGACGGGCGACGGGCCGGTGGATGCGGCCTTCAACGCGGTGAAGATGATCTATCCGCACCATGCCAAGCTGCATCTCTATCAGGTCCATGCGGTGACCGAAGGCACCGACGCGCAGGCGACGGTCTCGGTCCGGCTCGAGGAGGACGGCAAGATCGCCACGGGTCAGGCCGCCGACACCGACACGGTGGTGGCGAGCGTGAAGGCCTATGTGAATGCGCTGAACCGCCTGATCCACCGCCGCCAGAAGTCGGCGCCGGGTGCGGACACGAAGGACGTGCATTACAGCTCGCACGCCTGAACGAGGCGCGCCGTCGGAGCGCAGGGCTCCGCCACCTCCCATCGGATCGGGCCGCCCCACGGGCGGCCCGTCTCATTCCGGCCTGCCGCCGCGCGCGGGATTGCCCCCCCGGGCCACGGCCTCGGGACAGGGCCGGCGACGCTCGGAAGAGGGTCAGAGGATCGGCAGCCGCCGCGCGGCGAGCACCACCGGCACCGCAAGAAGCGACGCGAGGCAGAGCCCGATCAGCGTGCGCAGCGTATCGCCCATCTCGACATCGTAGGTGAAATGCAGCACCGCGATATGGACGAGATAGAGCGCGGTGGCGAACTGGCCGAAGTCGCGGCTCCGGCCCATCAGGCGGCGGTTCTTCACGGTCAGGAACAGGGCCGGGCAGACCAGCGCCAGAGAGGCGAAGATCTCGAACACCGGATCCTCCCGGTTCCAGACCATGTTCGCCCCCCATTCGGCCAGCAGAAGCGCCGAGGCCGCGGCGAGCACCGCCGGAGTGCCGAAGCGCGCGAGCCTTTCCTCGTGCCGCGCGATGAGCACGCCCGCCACGAGGAACGGAAAGCCCATGAACAGGAAGTTCCGGTAGCTCTGGACCCGGTTCAGCAGATCGTCGAGCGGCGGCTCGAAGAGGTGGAAATTGCCCGCATACTGGATGCCCACGCCACAGGCGAAGGCCAGAAGCGCGATCCCGGCCAGCACCCGCTCGCCCAAAGGCCTCAGCGCCGCCACGAGGAGCCCCGCGAGGAGCAGCGCCAGCAGATACCACAGGTGGTAGTAGCCGAAGACCAGCACCTCGCGTCCGAAGGCCGGCACCTTCAGGGCACCGGGCAGCCAGAGCGGCGCATAGAGCGCCATCCAGATCCCGTAGAGCAGCGCCCCCCGCCGCGCCCAGACCCGGAGCCCGCGGTCGAGCTGCCTCTCGAGATAATAGCCGTTGATGACGAGGAAGGTCGGCACGGCGATCCGGAACAGGCAGTTGGTGAAGAAGTCCGAGGCCATGGGATGCAGGTCGCGCAGGAAGCCCGCGTGCAGCCCCACGACCATCACGGCCATCACGATCTTGAGAGCGTCGAGCGACAGGTTCCGCAGCGGCGGGCTCAAGGCGGCGGAGGGGGACAATCTGCTTCCTCATCTTTTCGAACGGGCGGAAGCTAGCGCGGCGCGCGGCCGCGGCAAAGGCGGCGAAAGCGGGCAGGCGAGGCGCAGCCTTACTTTTCTGCCCTTGTCCCGGCCGAAACGGCGGGGCATCTCGCCGCAGCACAGGCTCCGTCCGGCCCGCCTCCCCTCCCCCGTCCCGACCGGCACGGGCGGCGCGAGAGAGCCGTCCAATCGGCCCGGCGCGCGGATTGACGCCGCCCCCTCCTGTCAGGGGCCTTTCCCTCTCGGCGCACCCTTCCTATAAGCAGGGCGCCTGCCTCGCCGAGAGTCGCGGGTATTTCCTTCTTCGCAGGACAGGATCAGCAGAGCATGTCGTTTCTCACCGGCCTCTTCTCGTCGGACATGGCCATCGACCTCGGCACCGCCAACACGCTGATCTACGTTCGCGGCAAGGGCATCGTGCTCAGCGAGCCTTCGGTGGTGGCCTACCATGTCAAGGACGGCAAGAAGCAGGTTCTGGCCGTGGGCGAGGACGCCAAGCTGATGCTCGGCCGCACGCCCGGCTCCATCGAGGCCATCCGCCCGATGCGGGAAGGCGTGATTGCCGACTTCGACACTGCGGAAGAGATGATAAAGCACTTCATCCGCAAGGTTCACAAGCGCACGACCTTCTCGAAGCCGAAGATCATCGTCTGCGTGCCGCACGGCGCGACCCCGGTCGAGAAGCGGGCGATCCGCCAGTCGGTCCTGTCCGCAGGCGCCCGCCGCGCGGGCCTGATCGCCGAGCCGATCGCCGCGGCCATCGGCGCGGGAATGCCCATCACCGACCCCACCGGCAACATGGTGGTGGATGTGGGCGGCGGCACGACCGAAGTGGCGGTGCTCTCGCTCGGCGACATCGTCTATGCCCGCTCGGTTCGGGTCGGCGGCGACCGGATGGACGAGGCGATCGTGGCCTATCTCCGCCGCCACCAGAACCTGCTGATCGGCGACTCGACCGCCGAGCGGATCAAGACCTCGATCGGCACCGCGCGGATGCCGGACGACGGGCGCGGCCAGTCCATGACCATCCGCGGCCGCGACCTGCTGAACGGCGTGCCGAAGGAGACCGAGATCAACCAGGCGCAGGTCGCCGAGGCGCTGGCCGAGCCCGTGCAGCAGATCTGCGACGCGGTGATGCAGGCGTTGGAGGCCACGCCCCCGGATCTCGCCGCCGACATCGTCGACCGCGGCGTGATGCTGACGGGCGGCGGCGCGCTGCTGGGCGATCTCGACCTCGCGCTCCGCGAGCAGACCGGCCTCTCGATCTCGGTGGCCAACGAGTCACTGAATTGTGTGGCCCTCGGCACCGGCAAGGCGCTGGAATACGAGAAACAGCTCCGGCATGTGATCGACTACGAAAGCTGACGGCCCCGCCGCCGGCTCTGAGAGGGAGCGCCCTTGGCCCGAGACCGGATCAGACCGGAGGATTTCACCCGTCCGCTGCGCCGTATCCTCGTCGGCGGGCTGGTCCTGCTGCTGCTCGGGATCTTCCTGATCTGGCGGATCGACAGCCCGCGCGTCGAGCAGTTCCGCGCGGCGCTGATCGACCGTGTGGTGCCCTCGTTCGAATGGCTCATGACGCCCATGACCAAGGTTGCGGGCATGGTCGAGAACTTTCAGTCCTACACGCGGATCTACGAGCAGAATCAGGAGCTGCGCCGGGAACTTCAGCAGATGAAGGCCTGGAAGGAAGCCGCGCTCCAGCTCGAGCAGAAGAACGCACGGCTGCTGGACCTGAACCAGGTGCGGCTCGATCCGAAGCTCACCCATGTGACGGGCGTCGTGCTGGCCGACTCGGGCTCGCCCTTCCGTCAGTCGGTCCTGTTGAACGTGGGCGCGCGCGACGGCATCCGCGACGGCTGGGCCACGATGGACGGGATCGGCCTCGTCGGCCGGATCTCGGGCGTGGGCCGCACCACGAGCCGGGTGATCCTGCTCACCGACACGAGCAGCCGCATCCCCGTGACGGTGCAGCCCTCGGGCCAGCGCGCCCTGTTGACAGGTGACAACTCGCCCTCCCCGCCGCTCGAGTTCCTCGACAAGCCCGACCTCGTGCGGCCGGGCGACCGGGTGGTGACCTCGGGCGACGGCGGCGTGTTCCCGGCAGACCTCCTTGTTGGACAGGTGGCGCAGGGGCCGGATCGCCGTCTCCGGGTGCGGCTTGCGGCCGACTACGGGCGGCTCGAGTTCCTGCGCGTGCTGCGCAGCCACGAGCTCGAACCGATCAGCGATCCGGGCAAGCTCGTGGCCGAGCCCCCCGCCCCGCCCGCCCCCGCCGCGGTGGAGGGTGCCGATGGCTGAGGGCGTGCGCCGCCGCGTCTGGCTTTATCCCACGGCCTTCGTGGCCATCGCGGCCTTCCTCGTGATGCTGCGCCTGCTGCCGCTCGGCCTGCGCGCCGGGGCCTGGCCGGGCCCGGACCTGCTGCTCTGCCTTATCCTCGCCTGGGTGATCCGGCGGCCCGACTACCTGCCCGCGCCGCTTCTGGCGGTGGTGCTCCTGCTCGAGGATCTCCTCCTCATGCGCCCGCCGGGGCTCTGGGCCGCGCTGGTGCTGGTGGCCACCGAGTTCCTCCGCTCGCGCGCAGCGCTCACGCGCGAGCTGAGCTTTCCGGTCGAATGGCTGCTCGTCTCGGGCGTCATGCTCGCCCTGCGCTTCGGAGAACGGACCATCGCGGCGCTGGCGCTCCTGCCGCAGCCCGCGCTCGGCGAGCATCTGTTGCAGACCGCGATGACGATCCTCTGCTATCCTCTGATCGTCGGCTGCTGCTGGCTGCTTCTGGACCTGCGCAAGCCCGCGACGGGAGAACTCGACGCATTCGGGAGACGCATGTGAGACGATCCGCCCGCGATTCCGAGGACAGCGCCCGCAAGGTAAACCGCCGCGCCCTCTTTCTGGGCGGCGCCATGACGGCCATGTTCGCCGTGCTCGGCGCGCGGATGCGCTATCTTCAGGTGGACCAGGCCGACGAGTTCAAGCTGCTGGCCGAGGAGAACCGGATCAACATCCGGCTGATCCCGCCCACGCGCGGCCAGATCTTCGACCGCAACGGCCGCCTGATCGCGGGCAACGAGCAGAATTACCGCGTCGTCATCACGCGCGAGGATGCGGGCGACGTCGAGGCCGTGCTGCGCCGGCTGGCCGACGTGATCCCGCTGACCGAGCCCGACATCGAGCGCGTCATGACCGAGGCCAGGCGCCACAGCCCCTTCGTGCCGATCATCGTGGCCGACCGGATGGCCTGGGACGATCTCTCCAAGGTGGCGATCAACGCGCCCTCGCTGCCCGGCGTCACGCCCGAGGTGGTCCTGAGCCGCGCCTATCCGCTCGACACCGACTTCGCCCATGTGGTGGGCTATGTGGGCCCGGTGAGCGAGAACGACCTCGCCAAGATCGAGGATCCGGATCCGCTGCTGAAGATCCCCGAGTTCCAGATCGGCAAGATCGGCGTCGAGACCTGGATGGAGGACACGCTGCGCGGCAAGGCCGGCACCAAGCGGATCGAGGTGAATGCCTACGGCCGCATGATGCGCGAGATCGACCGGGTCGAGGGCGATGCGGGCGACGACATCCGCCTGACGATCGATGCCGAGATCCAGGATTTCGTGCAGGCCCGCCTCGGCGCCGAGAGCGCGGCGGCGGTGGCCATCGACGTGATCACGGGCGATATCCTCGCGATCTGCTCGTCGCCCTCGTTCGATCCGAACCTCTTCGTGCGCGGGATCTCGTTCAAGGATTACGCGGCGCTGACCGAAAACGACCACCGGCCGCTCGCCAACAAGGCGGTGCAGGGCGCCTATCCGCCGGGATCGACCTTCAAGATGGTCACGGCCCTCGCGGCCCTCGAAGCGGGCGTGATCACCCCCGAGACCGCGGTCTATTGCCCGGGCCACTACGAGACCGGCGGGCGGCGCTTCCACTGCTGGAAGCGCGGCGGTCACGGCATGGTGTCGCTCTCGCGCTCGCTGTCGGAAAGCTGCGACGTCTATTACTACGACATCGCCCAGCGGGTCGGCATCGACAAGATCGCCGAGATGGGCCGCAGGCTCGGTCTCGGGATGCGCCACGACCTGCCCATGTCGGCCATCACCGAAGGCATCATGCCGGACAAGGCCTGGAAGCGGCAGCGCTACGAGCAGGACTGGCGGATCGGCGACACGATCAACGCCTCGATCGGGCAGGGCTATGTGCTGGCCTCGCCCCTGCAGCTCGCGGTGATGACGGCGCGGGTGGCGAGCGGGCGGGCGGTGCAGCCGCGCCTCGTGCGCTCGGTGGGCGATACCGAGCTGCCGGTGCCCGAGGCGCCGCCGCTCGGCGTCGACGGCTCGCTGCTTCGATCCGTCCGTCAGGGCATGTATGCCGTCATCAACGAGCGGCGCGGCACCGGCCACACGAACCGGATCGTCGATCCGGCGCTGGTGATGGCGGGCAAGTCCGGCACGAGCCAGGTGCGCAACATCTCGGCCGCCGAGCGGGCGCGCGGTGTCATCTCGAACGACCAGCTGCCGTGGAACCGGCGCGACCATGCGCTCTTCGTGGGTTTTGCCCCCTTCGATGCGCCGCGCGTGGCGGTGGCTGTCGTGGTGGAACATGGCGGCGGCGGCTCGTCCGTCGCGGGCCCGATCGTGCGCGACGTGATCCTGCGCTGCCTGACGCCGGGGCCCCTGCCCCCGCTTTCGGCCTATCCCGAGAGCCAGCGGGCGCGGATGGAGACGCTGCTCACGAGCCTGCCGCTGCGCAAGATCGAACCCGAAGTCACCGCCCGCTCGCGGGCCTGAGGCTGCCATGAGCTTTCTCGAATATCGCGTGAAGACCGCGCCCACGGGCCTTGCCAAGGTGCTCCACATCAACTGGGCGCTGGTGCTGCTGGTCACGGCCACGGCCTCGGTCGGCTGGCTCATGCTGACCTCGGTCGCGGGCGGCGACATCGACACCTGGGCCGGGCCGCAGATGAAGCGCTTTGCCGTGGGCCTCGTGCTGATGTTCAGCGTGGCCTTCGTGCCGATCTGGTTCTGGCGCAACATGGCGGGGCTGGCCTATATCGTGTCGCTGGCGCTTCTCGTGGTGGTGGAGTTCTTCGGCACCGTGGGCATGGGGGCGCAGCGCTGGATCGCGCTCGGGCCGATCGTGCTGCAGCCGTCGGAAATGGCCAAGGTCACGCTGGTGATGATGCTTGCGGCCTATTACGACTGGCTCGACCCGAAGAAGGTCTCGCGCCCGCTCTGGGTGCTGCTGCCGGTGCTCATCATCCTCGTGCCGACCGCCCTCGTCGTGATCCAGCCGAACCTCGGGACGGCCCTGCTTCTGCTGATGGTGGGGGCGGCGGTCATGTTCCTCGCGGGCGTGAGCCTGTGGTATTTCGGCGTGGTGGCCGCGATGGGCGTGGGCGCGATCTTCTCGGTCTTCTCGCTGCGGGGCACGCCCTGGCAGTTCCTGCACGACTACCAGTATCGCCGGATCGACACGTTCTTCGACCCCACCGCCGACCCGCTCGGGGCGGGCTACAACATCATCCAGGCCAAGATCGCGCTCGGCTCGGGCGGCTGGGCGGGCAAGGGCTTCATGCAGGGCACCCAGAGCCGGCTGAACTTCCTGCCCGAGAAGCATACGGACTTCATCTTCAACACGCTGGCCGAGGAATTCGGCTTCGTGGGCGCCGCCTCGCTTCTGGTGCTCTATGCGCTGGTCATCGCCTTCTGCGTGGCCTCGGCGATGCAGAACCGCGACCGGTTCTCCTCGCTCCTGATCCTCGGGATCGCCGCGAACTTCTTCTTCTATCTCGCGGTGAACCTGTCGATGGTGATGGGCATGGCCCCCGTCGTGGGCGTGCCGCTGCCGCTGGTGAGCTACGGCGGTTCGGCCATGCTGGTGCTGATGGTGGCCTTCGGCCTCGTGCAGAGCGCGCATGTCCACCGGCTGAGGTGATCTCGCGCACGGGCTGGCGGGCGTCATCGCCCGTCAGGCCGTGGTGCCTTCGCATGGCCCCGCCGGGGAGCGTCGCCTTCCCCGAAGGCCGGCCCCGCCGGGGAACCTGCGCCGCCCGGGGCGCTGATCCATCCTGCGGCGGGCGCGGCGTCGCCGGGCGGGATCCTATCGGTGGCGGCGGAAGACCCGGGTGCGGGCGTAGAGATCCTCGAGCCGCTTCATCCGCTCTTCCGTCTGCTCCCAGGTCAGGCTCTGCACCGCCGAGATCAGGCTCTCGACCAGCACCAGCATGGCGACCGTCGAGTCCCAGGCCGAAGGCACCTCGATCTGGCAGGAGAAGGTGTGGCGCGCATGGACCGCCGCGGGCGAGATCCAGCGGTCGGTCATCAGCACCACCTCGACCCCCTGCTCGACCGCCATCTCGGCCACCTGCAGCACCATGTTCTCGTAGCGGCGGATGTCGAAGAGCAGCAGGATGTCGCCTCGCCCCATGTCGAGCAGCGCCGGCGGCCAGGTGCTCGACATGTCGGACATGAGCGTGACCTCGGGGCGGGTCACCTTCATCAGCGTGGTGAAATAATCGGCGAGCGCGTGGGTGATGCGGCCGCCCAAGACGAAGATCCGCCGCTCGGGATCGGCGAGGAGGCGGGCGGCCGCGTCGAATTCGGCATGGTCGATCTGGCTCAGCGTCGCCTGAAGGTTGGCCACCACCGCATCGGCGAACCGGTTGAGGATGTGGGTGTCGGGCACCCCGCCGGCCCAGCGGTCGTGCTTGGCCAGGGGCGAGAGGAGCATC
This sequence comes from Cereibacter johrii, assembly GCF_001720585.1. Taxonomy (GTDB): domain Bacteria; phylum Pseudomonadota; class Alphaproteobacteria; order Rhodobacterales; family Rhodobacteraceae; genus Cereibacter_A; species Cereibacter_A johrii. Next base: position 11,035 of record NZ_MABH01000163.1, read on the forward strand.
GCCTCGACCTCGCCGCGCAGCCCCGACTGAAAGTCGGGATAGCCCTTGAACCCCAGCTTCTGCACGAGACGCACCACGGTGGGCGTCGAGACGTCGGCGGCCTTGGCGAGCGCGGTGATCGAGCCCAGCGCCGCCACCGGATACTGCCGCAGGATATGCGTGGCGAGCTGACGCTCGGCCCGGGTCATGTCGGGCAGCGCCGACCGCATGAGTTCCTCGATGCTGGACAGACCCATCCCGTCTCCTCACGTCCGCCGCTTGCGCGGGCATTGCGCGGCGGAATCCGCCTCCGCCGCAGTAAACATCTTAACAGCTTCGGTTGCGAAGAAAAATTCTTGACAGACCGGAGCCTCGCGGTGGAGCCTTTGTGGCAACAGGGAATGAATCGGACAATAATGACCTTCGCCGACATGGCGCCGGACCGCTATCCGGCCATCCTCGAAAATGCGTGCGCGCGCAGCCGCTTCCTGCTGGTCTGCGAACATGCCTCGCATGAGATTCCGGGCCGCTGGGGCGATCTCGGGCTGCCGGAAGAGCTGCGGCAGGCCCATATCGCCTGGGATCCGGGTGCGCTGGGCCTGTCGCGCGGACTGGCGCGGCGGCTTGACGCAGCTCTTGTTCACGCACCGGTGTCGCGGCTCGTATACGATTGCAATCGGGCGCCGGATCAGCCGGGCGCGATGACGGAGCGTTCCGAGATGCACGAGATCCCCGGCAATCGCCGCCTCTCTCCCGAGGAGCGCGCCGCCCGCACCGCGGCGATCTACGCGCCGTTCCACGCGGACCTCAGGGCCGAGATCGTGCGGCGCCTCGCTCAGGGCGCGGCCCCGGTGCTGGTGACGGTCCATTCCTTCACCCCGGTCTGGCACGGCCAGCCGCGCGCGGTCGAGTTCGGCATCATCCACGACCACGATCCGGCTCTCGCATTGGCCGTGCTCGAGGAGAGCCGCGACAGCGGGCTCGTCTGCGGGCTGAACGAGCCCTATTCTGCCGCCGACGACGTGACCCACACGCTGCGCCTTCAGGCCCTGCCCTATGGACTTGCGAATGTGATGCTCGAGATCCGCAACGATCTGATCGCCACGCCCGAGGCCGAAGAGGCCATGGCGGAGCGTCTGGCCCCCATCCTCGCCCGCGCGCTCGGATCGCTCGCGGCCCCGGCCATGGCGGGCTGAGCCGATGCCGCGGGCCCTCGTCGCCTTCGTCCGGCTGGTCGACCGGCTGAACTACGGGATCGGCCGCTTCGCCATGTATCTGCTGTTCGTCCTGATGGGCGTGCTGCTCTGGTCCTCGGTCTCGAAGGTCTTCTTCAACCCGTCGCTCTGGACGCTCGAGATGGCCCAGTTCGTGATGGTGGCCTATTTCATCCTCGGCGGGCCCTATTCGCTGCAGATGGGCAGCCATGTGCGGATGGACCTGCTCTATGCCGACTGGCCGTTGCGCAAGAAGAGCTGGTGGGACGCGATCACGATCTTTGCCGTGATCCTCTATCTCGGCGTGATGCTCTGGGGCGCCATCGACAGCACCCTCTATTCGCTGCAATACAACGAGCGCAGCCCGACCGCCTGGCGCCCCTATCTCTGGCCCATCAAGATCGTGATGTGCGTGGGCTTCGTCCTGATGATCCTGCAATGTCTCGCGATCTTCATTCGCGACATCGCCACGCTGCGCGGGAAGACGATCTGATGTCCTACGAGATGATCGCCATCCTGATGTTCTCGGCCATGCTGCTGATGATGCTGACCGGACAGCGTGTCTTCGGCGTGATCGGCTTCGTGGCGGTGGTGGCCTCGCTCGCCCTGTGGGGCACGGGCGGGCAGAGCATGGGCTTCTCGGCCGCGATGAAGCTCATGAAATGGTATCCGCTGCTGACGCTGCCCATGTTCATCTTCATGGGCTATGTCATGAGCGAGAGCCGCCTCGCCGACGATCTCTACCGGATGTTCCATGTCTGGTTCGGGCCCGTGCCCGGCGGACTTGCGATCGGGACGATCCTGCTCATGGTGCTGATCTCGGCCATGAACGGCCTTTCGGTCGCGGGCATGGCCATCGGCTCGACCATCGCCCTGCCCGAGCTTCTGCGGCGGCGCTACGACAAGCTGATGGTGACGGGCGTGATCCAGGCGGGGTCGAGCCTCGGCATCCTGATCCCGCCCTCGGTGGTCCTCGTGCTCTATGCGATGATCGCGCGCCAGCCGGTGGGACAGCTCTGGCTCGCCGGCGTGGTGCCGGGGCTCATGATGGCGGGCATGTTCGTGGCCTATATCTGGATCCGCTGCCGGCTGAACCCCGCGCTCGGCCCGGTGCTGCCGCCCGAGGAACTGGCCGCGGTGCCGCGGTCCGAGAAGATGCGCCTGCTGGCCGCGGGTCTCCTGCCGCTTGGCATCTTCGCCGCGATGATGGTGCCCTTCGTCAACGGCTGGACGAGCCTTGTCGAAAGCTCGGTGATCGGAGCGCTGGTGACGGTTCTGGCCGCGATCCTGAAAGGCCGCTTCACCCGTGAGGTGTTCGAGACCTCGACGCGGGCGACGCTCGCCATCTCCTGCATGTTCATGTGGATCATCCTCGCGGCGCTGGCCTTCGGGGCGGTCTTCGATGGCCTGGGCGCCGTGCGGGCGATCGAGGGCCTCTTCGTCGACCGGCTGGAGCTGTCGCCCTGGACCATCCTCATCATGATGCAGCTCTCGTACCTCATCATGGGGATGTTTCTGGACGACACGGCGATGCTCGTCATCGTCGCGCCGCTCTATGTGCCGCTGGTGGGGGCGCTCGGCTTCGATCTGATCTGGTATGGCGTGCTCTATACGATCACCTGCCAGGTGGCCTACCTCACGCCGCCCTTCGGCTACAACCTGTTCCTGATGCGCGCCATGGCGCCGCCCGAGATCAGCATCGGCGACATCTACCGCTCGATCGTGCCGTTCGTGGGCGTCATGGTGCTGGCGCTGGTGCTGGTGATGGCCTTCCCCGAGATTGCGCTCTGGCTGCCGGAGACGCTCTACGCCAAGTAACGATTCACCAACGAGAGGCGGCCCGAACCGCCCCGACCCATCAACGGAGGTATGACATGACGACCAGACGGAAGTTCATCACCACGGGCGCACTGGCGGGGGCTGCGAGCCTTGCGGCGCCGGCCGTGACGCGGGCGCAGGCGCCGATCAAGTGGCGGATGCAGACCTATGCGGGCGCCGCCCTGGGCGAGCATGTGGTGAAGCCTGCGGTGGAGGCCTTCAACACCATCGCGCAGGGCCAGATGGAGATCGAGCTCTATTACTCCGACCAGCTCGTGCCCACGGCCGAGCTCTTCCAGGCGATGCAGCGCGGCACGATCGACTGCGTGCAGTCGGACGATGACTCCATGGCGTCGCCGACCGAAGTGACCGTGTTCGGCGGCTACTTCCCGCTGGCTCTGCGCTATTCGCTCGACGTGCCCGCGCTCTTCAACAAATACGGGCTGGGGGCCATCTGGGCCGAGGAATATGCCAAGGTGGGCGTGAAGCACATCTCGGCGGGCTCGTGGGATCCGTGCAACTTCTCGACCAAGAAACCGATCAACAGCCTGAGCGACCTTCAGGGCCTGCGCATCTTCACCTTCCCCACCGCGGGGCGCTTCCTGACCCGCTTCGGCGTGGTGCCGGTGACGCTGCCCTGGGAGGATGTGGAGGTGGCGCTCCAGACCGGCGAGCTCGACGGGCTGGCCTGGTCGGGCATCACCGAGGTCTATACGGTGGGCTGGGCCAACGTCACCGACTACTTCCTGACCAACAACATCTCGGGCGCCTGGATCGGGCATTTCTTCGCCAACATGGACCGCTGGAACGAGGTGCCGCCGCATCTGCAGGAGCTGCTGCGCGTCTGTTTCGAACAGTCGCACTACTACCGGCAGCACTGGTATTGGGCCGGCGAGGCCCATCTGCGGGTGAACGAGACCAAGCTCAAGCTGACCACGATCCCGGATGCGGAATGGAAGCAGGTCGAGGATGCGGCCGTGGAATTCTGGGACGAGATCGCACAGGAATCCGAGGTGAAGGCCAAGGTCGTCTCGATCATCAAGGACTATAACGAGACGATGAAGAAGGCAGGCCCGCCCTACCGCTTCTCCTGATCCCCCGCTCTCGGGCGGCCCTGCGCGGGCCGCCCATCCGCACGCCCGCCCGCGACTGAACGAGGAAGAACATGCCCGGCAACATGACATTCGATGCGCTGAAGGAAGCGGTGGAGAGCGGCGGGATCGATACCGTGCTCGTGGCCTGCGTGGACATGCAGGGCCGCCTGATGGGCAAGCGCTTCCACGCGCAGTATTTCATCGACGGCGGGCATCACGAGACCCACTGCTGCGACTATCTCCTGGCCATCGACATGGAGATGACCACCGTCCCCGGCTACAAGAATTCGGGCTGGGAAAAGGGCTACGGCGACTATGTCATGAAGCCCGACATGGCCACGCTGCGCGCCCTGCCCTGGATGCCGGGCACGGCGCTCGTGCTCTGCGACCTGCTCGACCATCACCATCGCGAGGTGCCCCAGAGCCCGCGCGCCATCCTCAAGCGCCAGATCGCGCGGGCCGAGGCCATGGGCTTCAAGGCGATGATGGCGACCGAGCTCGAATTCTTCCTGTTCGAGACCTCGTTCGACGCGGTGCGCAACTCGATGCAGGCCTCGGGCCAGATCCGCGACCTGAAGCCGATTTCGGCCTACAACGAGGATTACCACATCTTCCAGACCTCGAAGGAGGAAGAGGTGATGCGCGCCCTGAGGAACGGCCTCTATGGCGCGGGAATCCCTGTGGAATGTTCCAAGGGCGAGGCCGACGCGGGTCAGGAAGAGATCAATGTGAAATATTCGGACGCGCTCGACACGGCCGACAATCACGCGATCACCAAGACCGCCGTCAAGGATATCGCCCATGCCGCGGGCAAGTCCGTGACCTTCATGGCGAAATACGACCACCGCCGCGCGGGCTCGTCGAGCCATGTGCACCAGTCGCTCTGGACGCTCGACGGCAAGCCCGCCTTCTTCGACCCCGAGGCGCCGCACGGCATGTCCGAGCTCATGCGCCAGTTCCTCGCGGGCCAGCTGGCCCATGCCGAGGAGATCACGGCCTTCCTCGCGCCCTATGTGAACAGCTACAAGCGGTTCTGCGTCGGCATGTTCGCCCCCACCAAGGCGGTCTGGAGCCGCGACAACCGCACCGCGGGCTTCCGCGTCTGCGGCGAGGGCACCAAGGCGATCCGCGTCGAATGCCGGATCGGGGGCGCCGATCTGAACCCCTATCTCGCCTGCGCGGCGCTGCTTGCGGCGGGGCTTGACGGCATCGAGAAGAAGATGGATCTCGAGGCGGAAATGCGGGGCGACATGTACAGCACCGCGGGCGTCCGCGAGATCCCGAAGACCCTCCGCGCGGCGGCAGAACGGCTCAAGGGCTCGACGATGCTGCGCGAGGCGATGGGCGACGAGGTCGTCGAGCATTATCACCATGCGGCGGAGTGGGAGATCTCCGAACAGGACCGCGTGGTCACCGATTTCGAACTGGCCCGCCTCTTCGAGCGCGCCTGAACGGGGAACATCATGACGAAACCGATCCAGCTGATCTCGCCCGTCGACGGGCGGGTCTATGCCGAGCGGATGCCGCTCTCGATGGCCGATGCCAAGGCGATGGCGCGCCGGGCGCGGGCCGCACAGCCCGCCTGGGCCGCACGCCCGCTGGAAGAGCGCATCGCGCTGGTCAAGGCCGGCGTGGCGAAACTGAACGAGATGAAGGACAGCGTGGTCGAGGAGCTGGCCTGGCAGATGGGCCGTCCCACCCGCTTCGGCGGCGAGTTCGGCGGCGTGAACGACCGCACCGCCTACATGGCCGATATCGCCGCGGAGACGCTGGCGCCGACCGTGGTCGAGGCCTCGGACCGTTTCGAGCGCCGCATCGTGCGCGAGGCGGTGGGCGTGGTGCTGATCGTGGCGCCCTGGAACTATCCCTACCTCACCACCATCAACACGCTGGTGCCGGCGCTGATCGCGGGCAACAGCGTGGTTCTGAAACATGCGAGCCAGACGCTTCTCGTGGGCGAGCGGCTGGCGGACGCCTTCCATGCGGCGGGCGTGCCGGAGGATGTGTTCCAGAATGTCGTGCTGGATCACGGCACCACCGAGGCGCTGATCGGCGCGCGGGCCTTCAACTTCGTGAACTTCACCGGCTCCGTCTCGGGCGGCTATGCCATCGAGCGCGCGGCGGCGGGCACCTTCACCGCAACCGGGCTCGAGCTGGGCGGCAAGGATCCGGGCTATGTCCGCGCGGACGCCGATCTCGATGCGGCGGTCGACAGCCTGATGGACGGCGCCATGTTCAACGCGGGCCAGTGCTGCTGCGGGATCGAGCGGATCTATGTCCATGAAAGCCTCTACGACGCCTTCGTCGAGAAGGCGGTGGCCTGGGTCAAGGCGCTGAAGCTCGGCAATCCGTTCGAGCCCGAGACGACGCTCGGGCCGATGGCGAACGTCCGCTTCGCGCGCGTCGTGCGCGAGCAGGTGGCCGAGGCGGTGGCCGCGGGCGCCCGGCCGCTGATCGACCCCGCCCTCTTCCCGGCCGATGACGGCGGCGCCTATCTCGCGCCGCAGATCCTCGTGGATGTCACCCACGACATGCGGGTGATGAAGGAAGAGAGCTTCGGCCCCGTGGTGGGCATCATGAAGGTCTCGGGCGACGAGGAGGCGATCGGCCTCATGAACGACAGCCCCTACGGCCTGACCTGCTCGCTCTGGACGCAGGATGCCGAAGCCGCCGCCGAGATCGGCGCGCAGCTCGAGACCGGCACCGTCTACATGAACCGCTGCGACTATCTCGACCCCGCCCTCTGCTGGACGGGCTGCAAGGACACCGGACGGGGCGCCGCGCTCTCCGCTCTGGGCTACATGTCGGTCACGCGGCCGAAATCCTACCATCTCAAGAAGGTGACGAAATGACCCTCCGGGCGAACTGGTCCTATCCGACTGCCGTGAAGTTCGGCGCGGGCCGCATCGCGGAACTGGCCGAGCAGTGCAAGGCCGTCGGGCTGAAGAAGCCGCTCCTCGTGACCGACAAGGCGCTGGCCGCGCTGCCGATCACGGCTTCGGCGCTCGACCAGCTGGAGGCGGCGGGCCTCGGGCGCGCCTGCTTCTCCGAGGTCGATCCGAACCCGAACGAGAAGAACATGGAGGCCGGTATCGCCGTCTACAGGGCGGGCGGCCATGACGGGGTGATCTGCTTCGGCGGCGGCTCGGCGCTGGACCTCGGCAAGATGATCGCGCTGATGCACGATCAGACCGTCTCGGTCTGGGATCTCGAGGATATCGGCGACTGGTGGACCCGGGCCGACGCCGCGAAGATCGCGCCGATCCTCGCGGTGCCGACCACGGCCGGCACCGGCTCGGAAGTCGGCCGGGCGGGCGTGCTCACCAACTCCGAGACGCACAAGAAGAAGATCATCTTCCATCCGAAACTTCTGCCCGCGGTCACGATCTGCGACCCCGAGCTGACGGTGGGGATGCCGAAATTCATCACCGCGGGCACCGGCATGGATGCGCTGGCCCACTGTCTCGAGGCCTATTGCTCGCCCTTCTACCATCCGATGAGCCAAGGCATCGCGCTGGAGGGGATGCGGCTCGTCTTCGAGAACCTGCCCAAGGGCTATGCCACGCCGGGCGACCTCGAGGCGCGGGCCCACATGATGAGCGCGGCGGCAATGGGGGCCGTGGCCTTCCAGAAGGGCCTCGGCGCCATCCATTCGCTGAGCCATCCGGTGGGTGCGGTCTACAACACCCATCACGGCACGACCAATGCAGTGGTCATGCCCATGGTGCTCGACTTCAACCGCCCCGCCATCGAGGAGAAGATCGCGCGTGCGGCGGCCTATCTCGGGATCGAGGGCGGCTTCGACGGTTTCCGGGCGAAGATCATGGCGCTCCGCGCCGAGCTTGCGATCCCCGAGACCCTCTCGGCCATGGGCGTCGAGGCCTCGCGGCTCGACGAACTGACCGGGATGGCGCTGGAAGATCCGTCCTGCGGCGGCAACCCGGTCGAGATGACGCGCGAGAACACCCGCGCGCTCTTCGAGGCCTGCCTCTGAGACGCGGCGGGCGGCCCGGTCTTCGGGCTTCCCGCGGATACAGGCGATGATCCAGCATCTTTCCTCGGATACGGTTGTCATCGGCGGAGGCGTGGTGGGTCTGACCATCGCGCTCACCGTCGCGCGGCGTCACCGCTCGGTCATCCTGCTCGATCCCGAAGAGCCGGGGTCGGGCGCCTCCTATGGCAATGCGGGCACCATCGCCGATTATGCGGTGCTCCCCGTGGGCACGCCCGACGTGCTGCGGCAACTGCCGTCGCTGATGTTCGACAGGAACTCGCCGCTGGCGATCCGGCACATGGCGCTGCCCTCGCTTGCGCCTTGGCTCGCGCGCTTCCTGCGCCAGTCGCTGCCCGCGCCCGCGCGCCGCAACGCGCAGGCCATCGCGGCGCTTCTGGGCTCGGCCACCCAGAGCTGGGAGGATCTGGCGGTCGAGGTGGAGGGCACGGCGCTTCTGAACCGGCGCGGCTGCCTCTATGCCTACGAGACCCCGCAGGCCGTCCGCGCGGCCGAGACCGACATGGCCTTCCGCCGCACGCTGGGCGTGACGGTCGAGCTTCTCTCCGCGGCCGAGTTCGCCGCGATGGAGCCCTCGCTGCCGCCGATGGCGGGAGCGGCCTATTTCCCCAAGGCCGTGTTCCTGTCGGATCCGGGCCGGATGGTGGCGCTGATCGCCGAGGCGGCGCGCAAGGCGGGGGTGCAGATCGTGAAGGCGCGCGCGACCGGTCTCGAGCGGCGGGTCGACGGGGTGATCGTCTCGGGCCGCGGCCTGCAGATCCATGGGCGGCGCGCGGTGATCGCAGCCGGCGCCCATTCGCGGGCGCTCGCGCTTCGCGCCGGAGACCGGGTGCCGCTCGACACCGAACGCGGCTACCATGTCGAGTGGGACATGGCGCAACCGCCGCTCACGCGGCCCACCTGCCCCACCGCGCGCGGGTTCTATCTCTGCCCGATGGCCGGGCGGCTGCGCGTCGCGGGCACGGTCGAGCTGGGCGGCCTCACCGCCCCGCCCTCGCCGCATCGGATCGCGCGGCTGGTGGCCGGCGCCCGCGCGATCTTCCCCCGCCTGCCCGAGCCCACGCGCAGCTGGATGGGCTTTCGGCCCTCGATGCCCGACAGCCTGCCGGTGATCGGCCCCTCGGCGGCCGGCCCCGAGATCCTGCATGCCTACGGGCACGGCCATATCGGCCTCACCCTCGCGCCGATCACGGCGCGGATCGTGGCCGACCTGCTCGACGCGAAACGGCCGGAGCTCGACATCGCGCCCTATCTGCCGACGCGGTTCTGACGGCCCGGGCTATGCGCGCGGCGCGGGGCTTCCCGCATTCGCGGCAAAGGGCGGGCCCGCGCCGCCCGAAGCTCTCAGCTGCCGAACTGGGGCACGAAGAGGCAGATCGTCTTGCCGTCCGGCCTACCGTCGGTCGTGCAGAGATGAAAGCTGTTGCCCGCCTGTTTCGGCGTCTGCCGCAGCCGCTCGTCGTCATAGCCGATGATCTCGCCCGTGCGCCGGATCACCCAGCCTTTCGGCCCCGCCGTCACCTCGGTCTCGGCGATCGGGTGGCAGTCGCGATCCGAGCAGCAGGTGAAGGGATACCAGTCATGGGCGAAAGCGCCCTCGGGCAGGGCGAGGCAGGTCAGGAGGGCGGCGGATCGGAGCGGATGCAGCATGGAGGGTCCCCCGGAACGGACGCCGGCGGCCGAAGTCCGGCCGTCAGCCAGCCAACATCGGCGGATCCCTCCAGCTCCCTGGCGGGGCGATCAGCCGAAGCTCTGCGGATCGGGACCGGTGCGCGTGCCCGCATCGAGGGCGGAAATCGCCGCGTGATCGGCCTCGGTCAGTTCGAAATCAAACAGGTCGAGGTTTTCGGCCAACCCCGCGCGCCGGGTCGAGCGCGGGATCACCGAGCAGCCGAGCTCGATGTGCCAGCGCAGCACCACCTGCGCGGGGCTGCGCCCCGTGCGCTCGGCAATCCCGCGGATGGCCTGCGTGTCGAAGGCCATGCCGCGGCCGAGCGGGCTCCAGCTCTGGGTGACGATGCCGCGCTCGGCATGGCCCGCGCGGAGCTCTGCCTGCTGGAGCATCGGATGCAGCTCGATCTGGTTCAGCACCGGCGTCACCCCGGTCTCGGCGGTCAGCCGGTCGATCTGGTCCAGATCGAAGTTCGAGACACCGATCGAGGTGATCCGCCCCTCGTCGCGCAGCCGGATGAGGGCGCGCCAGGTCTCGACATAGAGGTCGCGCTTCGGCGCGGGCCAGTGGATCAGGCAGAGGTCGAGCCGGTCGAGCCCGAGCCGCCCGAGGCTCTCCTCCACCGCCCGCAGCGCGGGCTCGAAGCCCTGCGCATCGTTCCAGACCTTCGTGGTGACGAAGATCTCGTCGCGGGGCAGGCCCGAGGTCCGCAAGCCCTCGCCCAGGCCCTCCTCGTTGCCGTAGATCGCGGCGCCATCGGCCAGCCGGTAGCCCAGCTCCAGCGCCTCGCGCACCACCTGGGCCGTTTGTTCCTCCGGCACCTGCCAGAGGCCGAAGCCGAGTTGCGGGATCCGGCTCCCGTCATGGAACTCGAGCGTGGCAGTCATGGCAGTCTCCCTTGTCCTTCGGTGGAAGGAGGATGGGCCGGGCGCGCCGCACGTCAAGGGCGAGGGATGCGGAGGACGGACCAGCGGGGCGCGTCCCGGGCGCCCCGGTGGGATCTTGCCCGCAGGCGTGCAGCCGAGGGCGATCGGACTGCGGCGGCCGGACGGCCCCCTCGCCGATCAGGGGCCTGCCGTTCCGGGAGAGCAGGCGACCCTCACGCCTGCCGCCGTCCGGATAGCCTCCTCGCCGATCAGGGGGCTGCTGTTCCGCGAGAGCAGGCGACCCTCATGCCTGCCACCGTCCGGACAGGGCCGGAGAGGACCGGCCGGCCGCGCCGGTCCGGCCCGGTTACGCCTGTCAGAGCATCGAGGGCAGCACCTGATCCGGCGGGCGGTGGCCGTCGGCGAAGGTCTTGATGTTCAGGATGACCTTCTCGCCCATCTCGATCCGGCCCTCGAGCGTGGCCGAGCCCATGTGCGGCAGGAGGACGACATTCGGCAGCTCGCGCAGGCGGGGATTGATCTCGTGTCCATGCTCGAACACGTCGAGGCCCGCGCCCGCGATCTCGCCCGCGCGCAGCCCGCGCGTCAGCGCATTCTCGTCGATCACCTCCCCGCGCGAGGTGTTCACGATCACCGCCGTGGGCTTCAGCAGCTTCAGCCGTCGCGCGTTCAGCAGGTGGAAGGTCGAGGGCGTGTGCGGGCAATTGACCGAGATGATGTCCATGCGCGTCACCATCTGGTCGAGGCTCTCCCAGAAGGTGGCCCCGACTTCGGCCTCGATCTCGGGGCGCAGGCGCTTGCGGTTGTGGTAATGGATCTGCATCCCGAAGGCCCGGGCGCGCCGCGCGACCGCCTGACCGATCCGACCCATTCCGAGAATGCCGAGCCGCCGCCCGCGGAGCCGCCCGCCCAGATGCGCCATCGGGGACCAGCCCGGCCAGTCGCCCGACTGCATCTCGGCCAGGCCCTCCGGAATGCGGCGGGTGACCGAGAGGATCAGGGCCAAGGCCATGTCGGCCGTGTCCTCGGTCACGACATCGGGGGTATTCGACACGAGGATGCCGCGCTGCCGGGCGGAGGCCACGTCGATGTGATCCACGCCCGCGCCATAGTTCGCGATCAGCTTCAGCTTGGGCCCGGCCTGCGCCAGCATGTTCGCATCGATATCGTCGGTCAGGCACGGCACCAGCACGTCCGCCCGCCCCATCGCCTCGATCAGATCCTCACGCGACATCTGCGTGTCAGGGTCGCGGAGCTCGACCTGAAATAGCTCCTTCATGCGGGCTTCGACCACGTCCGGCAGGCGTCGCGTGACGACAACAGTGAGGCGTTCCCCGGGCATTCTCTCTCTCCCTGCACTTCCAAATCCGGACATGTGGTGGCAAGGTGCCGCCAAGCGGGGCGCGGCACAAGCCCCGGCAGAGGCAGGACGGCGCGGCATGAAGGCATGTCCGCGCGAAAGGCGGAAAAGAGCGATGGGACGCAGGATCACGACGCTCGCGGCGGCGCTGGCGCTGGCACTCTCGGTGGGGGCAACGGGGCAGACCCGTGCGCAGGACGCCGAGGAGCCGTCGGACGATCTCGCGGCCATGGCCGCCGAGGCGGCGCCGGCCCCCGATCCCGGCGTGGGGCAGGTCACGAACCTGCCGCTGCCGCGCTATGTCTCGCTCAAGAGCTCCGAGGGCAACGCCCGCCGCGGCCCCGGCCTCACCCACCGGATCGACTGGGTCTTTACCCGTGCGGGCATGCCGCTCCGCGTGACGGCGGAATACGAGCACTGGCGGCGGGTGGAGGATTTCGAGGGCGCCGGCGGCTGGGTGCATTATGCGCTGCTGTCGGGGGCGCGGACCGCGATGGTCGTGGCCGAGATGGCCGACCTGCACGAGGATCCGGCCAGCGGCTCGACCGTGACCGTCCATGCCCAGCGGGGGGTCGTGGTGCGGCTTCTCGAATGCATGCGCGACTGGTGCCGTGTGAGTGCGGACGGCAACCGCGGCTGGGTCATCAAGACCGCCCTCTGGGGCGTGGATCCCGACGAGATCCTGCAATAGCCCCTCCCTCGCCCATCGGTGCCTGACGCCGGGCGGCCCGCCATTCGCGAAGCGCGAATGGCGGGGACGAGCATCACCCTGCCCCCCTGCTCCGACAGGCAGCGCATGACCATGTGCAGCCTGACCCTCGACCCGTTCCGGCGTATGCGGACCCCGGCCCGATCCTCGCCCCGTTCCCGTGGAGGCGCCTCTCGACCTCACCGGCGGAGGCGCATGAGAAAGGGGGCCCGGAGGCCCCCTTTCAATCCGACCGACTTGCGGTGGATGGATTACATCATGCCGTCCATGCCGCCCATGCCGCCCATGCCCGGGCCGCCGGCCGGAGATTTCGGCTCCGGCTTGTCGGCGATCATGGCTTCGGTGGTGATGAGCAACGAAGCGACCGAGGCCGCGTCTTCGAGGGCGGTGCGAACCACCTTGGCCGGGTCGATGACGCCGAACTTGAACATGTCGCCATATTCTTCGGTCTGGGCGTTGAAGCCGAAGGACTTCTCGTTCGACTCGCGCACCTTGCCGGCCACGACCGAGCCGTCCACGCCCGCGTTCTGGGCGATCTGGCGCAGCGGAGCTTCCAGCGCGCGACGCACGATGGTGATGCCCGCGTTCTGGTCGGGGTTCTCGCCGGTCAGACCGTCGAGCGCCTTGCCGCCCTGGATCAGGGCCACGCCGCCGCCGACGACGATGCCTTCCTGCACGGCCGCACGGGTCGCGTTCAGGGCGTCATCGACGCGATCCTTGCGCTCTTTCACTTCGACTTCGGTCATGCCGCCGACGCGGATGACGGCCACGCCGCCCGCCAGTTTCGCGACCCGCTCCTGGAGCTTCTCGCGGTCGTAGTCGGACGATGTTTCCTCGATCTGGTTGCGGATCTGGGCCACGCGCGCGTCGATCTCGGCCTTGTCGCCGTTGCCGTCCACGATCGTGGTGTTGTCCTTGTTGATCGAGATCTTCTTGGCGCGGCCGAGCATGTCGATGGTGACATTCTCGAGCTTCATGCCGAGGTCTTCCGAGATCACCTGGCCGCCGGTCAGGATCGCGATGTCCTGCAGCATGGCCTTGCGGCGGTCACCGAAGCCCGGAGCCTTGACGGCGGCGATCTTCAGGCCACCGCGCAGCTTGTTGACCACGAGCGTGGCGAGAGCTTCGCCTTCCACGTCCTCGGCGATGATCAGCAGCGGCTTCTGCGACTGGATCACGGCCTCGAGCAGCGGGACCATCGGCTGCAGCGACGAGAGCTTTTTCTCGTGGAGCAGGATGTAGACGTCGTCGAGCTCGGCCGTCATCTTGTCGGCGTTGGTGACGAAGTAGGGCGAGAGGTAGCCGCGGTCGAACTGCATGCCTTCGACGACTTCGACTTCGGTCTCGAGGCCCTTGTTCTCTTCGACGGTGATGACACCCTCGTTGCCGACCTTCTGCATCGCGTCGGCGATGAAGCGGCCGATCTGCGCTTCGCCGTTGGCCGAGATCGTGCCGACCTGAGCCACTTCGTGCGAGTCATTGACCGGACGGGCGGCGGCCTTGATGGCCTCGACGACTTTCGAGGTCGCGAGGTCGATGCCGCGCTTGAGGTCCATCGGGTTCATGCCGGCGGCGACGGCCTTGAGGCCTTCCTTGATGATCGCCTGGGCGAGCACGGTGGCGGTGGTGGTGCCGTCCCCCGCCTCGTCGTTGGTGCGGGAAGCGACTTCCTTCACCATCTGGGCGCCCATGTTCTCGAACTTGTCGGAGAGTTCGATCTCCTTGGCGACCGACACACCGTCCTTGGTGATGCGCGGCGCGCCGAACGACTTGTCGATCACGACGTTGCGGCCTTTCGGGCCCAGCGTGACCTTCACCGCATCGGCGAGGATGTTCACGCCGCGCAGCATGCGGTCGCGGGCATCGGTGTCGAACTTGACGTCCTTGGCAGCCATGTTGTTGCTCCTGTTTGTCTGGTTGATGCGATCGTCTCGGGGACGGCTCGAAGCCCCTGGCGCTAGGCCTGGACCAAGCCGCGGTCAGCTCGGGATCAGCTGAGGATCCCCAGGATGTCGCTTTCCTTCATGATGAGCAGCTCGGCACCGTCGATGGTGACTTCGGTGCCCGACCATTTGCCGAACAGCACGCGGTCGCCCGCCTTCACCGACATGGCGATGAGCTCGCCCGAATCCTTGCGGGCGCCTTCGCCGCAGGACACGACTTCGCCTTCAGCCGGCTTTTCCTTGGCGGTATCGGGGATGATCAGACCGCCCTTGGTCTTTTCGTCGCTCTGGACGCGGCGGACCAGCACACGGTCATGCAGCGGTTTGAAAGCCATCTGAGAACACTCCCTAGGTTCCAGGTTGAATGTGATTAGCACTCACCCAAGGCGAGTGCCAACGACGCGAGAGATAAGAAAGCGTCCGGCAGCTGTCAACCGGGACCATGCATCAAAATGCACGCTCCGCCTTGGCGCGGGAGGCGCGGCGTGCCACCTTCTGCCTGCCGTCGCAAGGACCTGAGCATGACCCGCCTCACCTCGATCATCTGCGCCTTCTTCCTCGCCTCCGCGCCGCTGGCCCATGCCGCCTGCACCGGCACGGACCTCATCGCGGCCCTTCCCCAGCCCGAGCGGGCGGAGCTCGAGGCCCTGGCCGCCAGCCAGCCCTTCTCCGAGGGCAACTTCTGGCAGGCCACGCGCGAGGGGCGCGAGGTGACGGTGGCCGGGACCTATCATCTGGGAGACCCGCGACAGGCGGCCCTGCTCGACCGGCTCCGGCCACGGATCGAGCAGGCCTCCGCGCTGCTCGTCGAAGCGGGCCCCGAGGAGGAGGCGCGGCTCAAGGAGGCCATGGCCAAGGATCCCTCGATGCTGCTCTCGGACGGGCCGACCCTGCCCGAGGTGCTGAGCGAGGAGGAATGGCACAGCCTGTCGGATGCGCTGCGCGCGCGGGGCATTCCGCCCGTCCTCGCCTCGAAGTTCGAGCCCTGGTATGTGTCGATGACCCTCGCCCTGCCGCCCTGCGCCGTCGAGGCGACGCAGAACCCCAATGGGCTCGACAAGCTCGCCATGCGTGCGGCCGAGACGGCCGGGGTGCCCGTCCGCTCGCTCGAACCCTGGAACACGGTCTTCCAGCTCTTCGCCGAGCTCACCCCCGAAGAGCAGCTGGCCATGATCCGCACCGCGCTGCCGCTCGAAGACCGGGTGGAGGATCTGGCCGTGACGCTGGCCGATCGCTACTTTGCGGGCCAGTCGCGCGCCGTCTGGGAATATATGCGGCTGCAGGCGCACGGGATGCCGGGCTATACGCCTGAGAAGGCGGATGCCGAATTCGCGAAGATGGAAGAGACGCTCATCAGCCGCCGCAACCGCGACTGGCTGCCGGCGATCGAGGCGGCCGCGGCCGAGGGGCCGGTCGTCGTTGCGGTGGGCGCCCTGCACCTGCCGGGCCGGGAGGGCGTGCTCGCGCTTCTGCGCGACGCAGGCTACGACGTGACGCCGCTCGACTGACCCGCAAGCGGCGCCCTTGGCCGGGGATCAGCCGCGCTCGGGCGCTCCGAGAAGACCCGCCACGACGGAGGCAGGCTTCAGCGAACGGCTGAGTTCGGCCAGAACGAGTTCGTAGGGCATGTGGGCACGCGGGTCGCGCATCGGATCCTCCTGACGGACGGGCGCGGCCGGCGCCGCACGCTGCAGCGCACCATGCCCTCCCACCGGCGGCGGCACAAATTCCCGCTCGGCACAGCCGGTCTGCCTCTGGCGCAAGGCTGCCGGCCGGCGTGAGGCATGCGGGAGCGGTGGCGGCGGGCGGCCCCGCGGACATGCTGCATCGCAGCAAAACCGCCGGAGCCGGGCGTGACAAGGCGCCCCGCGGCTTCTATAAGGCGGCCAAACTCATCCGCATCGGGAAACATCATGATCAAGGTATTCGGCCACAAGTCCCCCGACACCGACTCGACCGGCTCGCCCATCATCTGGGCCTGGTATCTGACCGAGGTGAAGGGCACCCCTGCCAAGGCGGTCCTCCTCGGCGAACCGAACACCGAAGCCGCCTT
The DNA here is from genome assembly GCF_001720585.1 of Cereibacter johrii. GTDB lineage: Bacteria > Pseudomonadota > Alphaproteobacteria > Rhodobacterales > Rhodobacteraceae > Cereibacter_A > Cereibacter_A johrii. Next base: position 27,776 of record NZ_MABH01000163.1, read on the forward strand.
CGTGCTGAAGCACTGGGATCTCGAGAAGCCCGAGATCATCTCGGACGTGACGGCCGACGACAGCTGCGTGATCGTGGACACCAACAACCCGGCCGAGCTGCCGCCCTCGATCAACGAGGCGAAGGTGGTGGGCATCATCGACCACCATCTGCTCGTGGGCGGGATCAAGACCAAGGCCCCCATCGAGATCACCGTCCGTCCGCTGGCCTGCACCGCCACGATCATGCACGACCTGATGGGTGAGGATCTCGCCCGCGCGCCGCGCGCGATCAAGGGCGCCATGCTCTCCTGCATCCTCTCCGACACGCTGGAATTCCGCTCGCCCACCACGACGGCGCACGACCGGGCCGTGGCCGAGAAACTGGCGGCCGAACTGGGCGTCGACATCCCGGCCTATGCGGCCGAGCTCTTCGCCGCGAAGTCGGACGTCTCTGCCTTCTCCGATGCCGAGCTCCTGCGGATGGATTCGAAGGAATACGAGATCGAGGGCAAGCAGTTCCGCATCTCGGTGCTCGAGACCACCGCGCCGCAGGTGCTGCTCGACCGCAAGGCGAGCCTGATGGCCTCGATGCCGGGCGTGGCGCAGGAGGATGGTGCGGATCAGGTGGTGCTCTTCATCGTCGACATCCTGCGCGAGGAAGCGACGCTGCTCGTGCCGAACGACCTCGTGAAGACGCTGGCCGAAAAGAGCTTCGGCGCGACCGTTGCCGGCGACACCGTGGTGCTGCCGGGCGTCATGAGCCGGAAGAAGCAGATCATCCCGGTCCTCAAGCTCTGACCCCGACCGGCCGCCGGCCCTCCGGCGGCCCGCCGCCCCGTCCTGCGGGAGGGGCGACACCGGAGCCCGCCCCATCGCGGGCTCCTTCGAGATCCGGCCGCACACGGCGCCGGATCTGCCCGCTCACGGCCCCGAGGGGTCGATCCAGGAAAGGTCCATCGGATGACCCGCATCATCGCCTCGCTCTCGGAGGTTTCCGCCGGCTACAGCGCCCTCTTCTGCGATCTCTGGGGCTGCCTGCATGACGGCAAGCGCCCCTTCGGCGAGGCGGTCGAGGCCTTGCGCGCCTTCCGCGCAAAAGGCGGCACGGTGCTGCTCATGACGAACGCGCCGCGGCCGAAGCCCTCGGTCGTCCGCCAGCTCGAGAGCATCGGCGTGCCGGCGGACTGCTATGACGAGGTGACCTCCTCGGGAGACGCGGCCCAATATGCGCTTGTCACTGGCGCGGTCGGCCGGCGGGTCTACCATCTCGGGCCGGAGAAGGACGAGACCTTCTTCACCGAACTCTCGCCCGACCTGCAGAAGGTGGCGGCGACCGAGGCGCCCATCGTCCGCGTGCCGCTGGAAGAAGCCGAGGGCATCGTCTGCACGGGCCTCTTCGACGATCTCACCGAGACGCCCGAGGATTACCGCGCGACGCTGCTCTATGCCAAGACGCAGGGGCTGAAGCTGCTCTGCGCCAACCCCGACATCGTGGTGGATTTCGGCCACAAGCGCCTCTACTGCGCGGGCGCCATCGCCGAAGCCTACGATGCGATGGGCGGCCAGAGCCTCTATTTCGGGAAGCCCCATCCGCCGATCTACGATCTGGCCCGCCGCAGGCTCGAGGCGCTGCGGCCGGGCGTGCCCGCCGACGAGATCCTCTGCGTGGGCGACGGGATTGCAACCGACATCCGCGGCGCGGTGGCCGAGGGGCTCGACTCGCTCTTCATCACCGGCGGCCTCGCCGCGACCGTCTTCGGCGAGAATGGCGAGACGCTCGATCAGGACCGTCTCGAGCAATGGCTGGCCGAGGCGGAGCTTTCGCCCACCCTCACCATCTCGCGCCTGCGCTGAAGGCCGTTCTCCGGTTCGCTCTCCCACCCCGCAGCCCCGGCTGCGGGGTTTTCTCATGGCCGAGAGCTTTGCCGGTCCCTGACCATCGCGCCGCCCTTTAACCCGAGGGAAATTTTATTGCGGCTTTAGTCGGTGTCGGGAACTTATCTTGCCGCGAAGTCTTGTGCTGCATCGCGGCACGCTTTAGGATCTGCGCCACAGGAAGAGGGATTCGCCGGATGCTCGACAACATGCCCCGCGGGACGATCTGCATCGAAGACCTCGAGATCGGCATGAGCCGACACCTCCGCAAGGAAGTGACGGATCGCGACATCGAGCTTTTCGCCGAAGTCTCGACGGACCGGAACCCCGTGCATCTCGATGAGGACTACGCCCGCGACACGATCTTCGAGGGGCGCATCGCCCACGGGATGCTGACCGCGGGCCTGATCTCGGCCGTGATCGGCGAGCAGCTGCCGGGGCACGGAACCGTCTATCTCGGGCAATCGCTGAAGTTCCTGGCCCCGGTGCGGCCGGGCGACACGGTGCTGGCCGAGGTGACGGTCACCGCCATCGATCACGCCAAGCGCCGGGTTACGCTTGAAACCCGCTGTCTGGTGGGCAATACCACCGTCCTGAAGGGCGAGGCGCTGGTGCTGGCGCCGAGCCGGAAATTCGACTGACGGCGGGGTCCCCGCCCGCGGGGACCGATGCGCATCTTCAACCACTGGCAAGGGCTCGAGGCTTCGGACCGTGGCGCCTCGATCGCCATGGGCAATTTCGATGGCGTGCATCTGGGCCACCAGCATGTGATCGATCTGGCCCGCGGGCGCGGCCCTTTGGGCATCGTCACTTTCGAGCCCCATCCGCGCGAGGTCTTCGCCCCAAATGGCGAGCCCTTCCGGCTGATGAATGCCGAGGCGCGGGCGAACCGGCTGGCCAAACTCGGGGTCGAGCGTCTCTATGAGCTGCCCTTCACCCGCGACCTTGCGGCCCTCACCCCCGAGGATTTCGCCCGCGAGGTGCTGGCCGAGGGGCTGGGCGTCACGCATGTGGTCGTGGGCGCCGACTTCTGCTTCGGCCGCGGCCGCGCGGGCACGGCCGAGGATCTGGCGCGGCTTGGCCGCCGCCACGGGTTCGAGGTCACCGTCGCCGACATCCTGACGGTGGAGGGCACCGGCATCTCCTCGACCGCGATCCGCGCGGCGCTGACCGAGGGACGGCCCCGCGATGCGGCGGCCATGCTCGGCCACTGGCACCGGATCGAGGGCGAGGTGCTGCACGGCGACAAGCGCGGCCGGGATCTGGGCTATCCCACCGCCAACATGTCGGTGCGCGGGCTCCACCTGCCCCGCCTCGGCGTCTATGCGGTCAAGGTCGACGTGCTGACCGGGCCGCTCGCGGGCAGCTACTCGGGTGCGGCAAGCCTGGGCGTGCGGCCGATGTTCGGCGAGAACCGCCCCAATCTCGAAAGCTTCCTCTTCGACTTCTCGGGCGACCTCTACGGCCAGCACCTATCGGTGGCGTTCGTGGAGTATCTGCGCCCCGAGATGGTGTTCGACGGCCTGCCGGCGCTCATTGCCCAGATGGACCGGGACTGCGCCAGCGCCCGCGAGATCCTCGGCAGCTGACCCCTTCCCTTTCGGGCCGCGAGAGCGCATCTAGCGCCGATGACCAAGCCCCCCACCCTTCGCCCGCGATTCTGGGAAACCGTTGCCCTCGACCGGATGACGCCCTCGGAATGGGAGGCGCTCTGCGACGGCTGCGGCAAATGCTGCCTGAACAAGATCGAGTTCGAGGATACGGGCGAGGTGGCCTTCACCCGCATCGCCTGCCGGCTGCTCGACGGCGACACCTGCCGCTGCTCGAATTACGAGATCCGCCGCCAGTTCGTGCCCGATTGCGTGCAGCTTTCGCCCGCGACGCTGCCGAAGATCGCCTACTGGATGCCGCGCACCTGCGCCTACCGGCTGCTCCACGAGGGCAAGTCCCTGCCCGGCTGGCATTACCTCCTGACGGGCGACCGCAATTCGGTGCATGACGCCGGGGCCTCGGTGCAGGGCTGGACGGTGCCCGAGTTCGAGGTGGCCGAGGAAGACTGGGAAGACCACATCATCGAGGAAACCCCCTGATGTTCTTCGCCTCGGACAATGGTTCGGGCGTGGCGCCCGAGGTCATGGCCGCGCTTGCCGCGGACAGCGGCTATGCCCGGCCCTACGGTGCGGACGAAGCGACGGCCGAGGTCACGGCCCTCGTGCGCGCAGAGTTCGAGGCGCCCGAGGCCGAGGTGGTGCTGGTGGCAAGCGGCACGGCGGCCAATGCGCTGGCGCTCTCCACCCTCTGCCCGCCCTGGGGCGTTGTCTTCTGCCGCGAGGAGGCCCATGTCGCGGCCGACGAATGCAATGCGGCCGAGTTCTTCTCGGGCGGGGCCAAGCTCGAGACCCTTCCGGGCACCGACGGCAAGCTCCGCCCCGAGACGCTTGCGGCGGCGCTGTCGCGCTATGCGCCGGGCGATCTGCACATGGCACGGCCGGCGGCGCTCAGCCTCACGAACCTGACCGAGATGGGCAGCCTCTACCGGCCGGCCGAGATCGCGGCGCTGACGGACGTGGCCCGCGAGCGGGGCATGGGCTGCCATCTCGACGGTGCGCGCTTTGCCAATGCGCTGGTGGCGGCGGGCGCTGGCCCGGCCGAGATGAGCTGGCAGGCGGGCATCGACATCCTGTCCCTTGGCGGCACCAAGAACGGGCTGATGGGCGTGGAGGCGGTGGTGATCTTCGATCCGGCCCGGGCCGAGGAGCTGCGCATCCGCCGCAAGCGCGCGGGGCATCTGCTGTCGAAGCACCGCTATCTCGCGCTCCAGATGCGGACCTACCTGAGGGACGGGCTGTGGCTGCGGCTCGCGGCGCAGGCCAATGCCGCAGGCGCGCGGCTGGCCGAGGGCGTGGCCGCCCTGCCCGAGGCGCGGCTCCTCGTGCCCGTCGAGGCCAACCTCCTTTTCGCCGAGCTGCCCGAGCCGCTCGTCCGCCGCGCCCGCGCGGCGGGGGCCGTCTTCTACGAGATGGGCCGGACCGCCGACCGGGTGACGGTGCGCCTCGTCACCTCCTGGAGCACGACCGAGACAGAGGTCGACGCGTTCCTCGCCACTTTCGGCTGATGGGCACGGGCAAGTCCGCGCGCCATCGCCAAGCCGCGCTGTCGGTGCGGTTTCCAAGGGGGCGGACCGGTGCTAGAGGGAAGGCGCAATCACGAATCCGCCCCTCCTGCGGGACCCTCGAGGAACATCCGATGCCAGCCATGAACGAGCCGAAGCTGATCTCCGGCAATGCGAACCTCACGCTTGCGAAATCCATCGCGCGGCGCATGTCGGTTCATCGCGGCATGGCGGTCTCGCTGGTGGATGCGCGCGTCGAGCGGTTCAACGATCAGGAGATCTTCGTCGAGGTCTACGAGAATGTCCGCGGCGAGGACATGTATGTGATCCAGCCCACCTCGAACCCGGCCAACGACAACCTGATGGAGCTGCTCATCATCGCCGATGCGCTGCGCCGGTCGTCGGCGGACCGGATCACCGCCGTGATCCCCTATTTCGGCTATGCCCGTCAGGATCGCCGCGCCAAGGCCCGCACGCCGATCTCGGCCAAGCTGGTGGCGAACCTGATCGTCGAGGCGGGGATCGACCGGGTGCTGACCCTCGATCTGCATGCGGCCCAGATCCAGGGCTTCTTCGACATCCCGGTGGACAACCTCTATTCCGCCCCGGTCTTCGCGCTCGACATCGAGCATCATTTCAAGGGCCAGCTGCAGGATCTGATGGTGGTCTCGCCCGACGTGGGCGGCGTGGCCCGCGCCCGCGAGATCGCCAAGCGGATCAACGCCCCGCTCGCCATCGTCGACAAACGGCGCGAGAAGCCGGGCGAGATCGCCGAGATGACCGTGATCGGCAACGTGGCCGGCAAGAAATGCATCATCGTCGACGACATCTGCGACACGGCCGGCACGCTCTGCAAGGCGGCCGAAGTGCTGGTCGAGAATGGCGCGGTCGAGGTCCATTCCTACATCACCCACGGCGTCCTGTCGGGCCCGGCGGTGGAGCGCGTGACCAAGTCGGTCATGAAGAGCCTCGTCATCACCGACTCGATCGAGCCCTCGGCGGCCGTGCGCGGCGCACCGAACATCCGCATCGTGCCGACCGCACCGATGTTCGCCCAGGCCATCCTCAACATCTGGAGCGGCACCTCGGTCTCGTCGCTGTTCGAGACCGACACGCTGGTGCCGATCTACGAGGGCATGTATCAGCGCGGCTGACCCCGCCCGGGCGGCCGAAGGGCCGCCCCCTTGCTGCTGTTCTTCGTCATTCCCCTCTAGGCGCCATGCTCCCGCGTTGTGGCGGGCCCACTACCCGTCCCGGCCGCGCGCGCCTGCCTGCGGCCACGGCCCGCGGCCTCACGCGTCCCCGCTCCGCCCGCAGGCCCCCCGCCGCTGCGCCCTGCTCCCCCGGATCCGGTGATGCGCACTATGTCCGGCATCGCCTGCCGCTGTGGCCGACGAGGGGCTCTTTCGCTCTGATGAGCCGAGAGCCGAGAGCGCTCCCCCCGCCTGTCTGCAAGCCCTCTCTCGCATCGGGATTGCCGCGGCGGGTCAGCCCTCGCGCGCTGTGCCTGCGCCGTGCCACCGCCGCCCGCGCCATGAGCGCCCGGCGGCCCTCATTCGGGCCTCAGCCCGAAAGGAAAAGGGCCCCGGAAATCCGGGGCCCTTCGTCCATTGTCCTGAAGCCGATCAGTGCCCGGACGAAGCCTTGAGCGCCAGCATGTCGTTCAGCGTGCGCTCGGCCATATCGCGGTCCTCGGGCAGCGCGACCGAGGCCAGCTCGCGCGCTTCCGCGATGAACTCGTCGAGCACGGTGCCGGTCAGCTCCTCGACCGCGACGGCCTTCTCGGCCAAGACCGAGATCGAGGTCGCGTTGATCTCGGCGAAGCCGCCGGTCACGGCATAGGCCTGCACGCCCGAAGGGCCGTGGGCCCGCAGGATGCCGGGGCGCAGGGTGGTGATGGTGGGAGCATGCCCCTCCATCGCCGTCATGTCGCCGTCGGTCCCCGGGACCTGCACCTCGGTCGCGGCGAAGGAGGCGAGCCTCCGTTCGGGCGACACGAGGTCGAATTGCAGCGTTCCCGCCATGGTTCCCCCTTACGCCGCCTGCGCCGCGAGACGCTGGGCCTTGGCGATCACATCCTCGATGTCGCCGACCATGTAGAAGGCGGCTTCCGGCAGGTGGTCATACTCGCCGTTCACCACGGCCTTGAAGGAGGCGATGGTTTTCTCGAGCGGGACCTGCCCCCCGTCCGAGCCGGTGAAGACCTTCGCCACGTCGAACGGCTGGCTCAGGAAACGCTGGATCTTCCGGGCGCGGGCCACGGACAGCTTGTCCTCTTCCGACAGTTCGTCCATCCCGAGGATGGCGATGATGTCCTGCAGCGACTTGTAGCGCTGGAGGATCCCCTGCACCGCACGGGCCACGTTGTAGTGCTCTTCGCCGACGATCTGCGGATCGAGAATCCGCGAGGTGGAGTCGAGCGGGTCCACGGCCGGGTAGATCCCGAGCTCCGAGATCGCGCGCGAAAGCACGGTCGTGGCGTCGAGGTGGGCGAAGGAGGTGGCCGGCGCCGGGTCGGTGAGGTCGTCGGCCGGAACGTAGATCGCCTGCACCGAGGTGATCGAGCCGGCTTTCGTCGAGGTGATGCGCTCCTGCAGCGCGCCCATGTCGGTGGCGAGCGTCGGCTGGTAGCCCACGGCCGAGGGGATACGGCCGAGAAGCGCCGACACTTCCGAACCCGCCTGGGTGAAGCGGAAGATGTTGTCCACGAAGAACAGCACGTCCGTCCCCGACTGGTCGCGGAACTGCTCGGCGAGCGTCAGGCCGGTCAGCGCCACGCGGGCACGCGCCCCCGGAGGCTCGTTCATCTGGCCATAGACCAGCGCCACCTTCGACTCCGAGAGATTGTCGATCTTGATAACCCCGGATTCGATCATCTCGTGGTAGAGGTCGTTCCCTTCACGGGTCCGCTCACCCACGCCGGCGAACACGGAATAGCCCGAGTGCACCTTGGCGATGTTGTTGATGAGCTCCATGATGAGCACGGTCTTGCCCACGCCGGCGCCGCCGAAAAGGCCGATCTTGCCGCCCTTCGAGTAGGGGGCGAGGAGGTCGATCACCTTGATGCCGGTGACGAGGATCTCCGAGGTGGTCGACTGTTCGGCGAAGGTCGGGGCCGGCTGGTGGATCGCGCGGGTCGAGGCCTGGCCGAGGTCGCCCTTCTCGTCGATCGGCTCGCCGATCACGTTCAGGATGCGGCCGAGGGTGGCGTCACCCACCGGCACCGAGATCGGGCTGCCGGTGTCGGCCACCCGAGCGCCGCGCACGAGACCTTCCGTCGCGTCCATGGCGATCGTGCGGACGGTGTTCTCGCCGAGGTGCTGGGCCACTTCGAGGACCAGGCGCTTGCCGTTGTTCTCGGTTTCGAGCGCGTTCAGGATGGGCGGCAGGCCACCGTCGAACTGCACGTCCACCACGGCGCCGATGACCTGCGTCACCTTGCCTTGGGATGCTGTTGCCATGTCGTTTCTCCGTCGGATCAGAGCGCCTCGGCGCCCGAGATGATTTCAATGAGCTCTTTGGTGATGGCGGCCTGGCGCGACCGGTTATACTCGATGGTGAGCCGGTTGATCATGTCGCCCGCGTTGCGGGTGGCATTGTCCATGGCGCTCATCCGGGCACCCTGTTCGGAGGCGCCGTTCTCGAGCAGAGCGGTGAAGATCTGCGTGGCCACGCCCCGCGGCAGGAGGTCGGCGAGAACGCCTTCCTCGGACGGTTCGTAGTCGTAGAGCGAGCTGACCTCGCCCTCGCCCTCGAACACGGCGGGGATCACCTGCTGCGCGGTCGGCACCTGGCTGATGACCGACTGGAAGCGGGCGAAGAAGATCGTCGCCACGTCGAACTCGCCCTTGTCGAAGCGGTCGAGCAGGTCGCGCGCGATGCCTTGCGCCACCGGATAGCCCATGCGCTTGACCTCGGAGAGGTCCACATGGCCGATGAAATGCTGGCCGAGGTCACGACGCAGCTGCTCGCGACCCTTCTTGCCGACGGTGAGGATCTTCACCGTCTTGCCCTGCGTCAGCAGCTTCGCCGCATGCGCCCGGGCCAGCCGGACGATGGACGAGTTGAAGCCGCCGCAGAGCCCGCGCTCGGCAGTCATCACCACGAGGAGATGCACCTTGTCGCTGCCGGTCCCCGCAAGGAGACGCGGCGCGGTCTCGGAAGAGCCGACGGAGCCCGCGAGGCCCGTCATGACGGCGGTCATCCGCTCGGCGAAGGGACGGGCGGCCTCGGCAGCCTCCTGGGCGCGGCGGAGCTTTGCCGCCGCGACCATCTGCATGGCCTTGGTGATCTTCCGCGTGTTCTTGACGCTTCCGATCCTGTTCTTCAGGTCCTTGAGGCTGGGCATCCGTTATCTCCCTGCCCCGCCCTCAGGCGAAGTCTTTGGCGTAGGTGTCGAGCGCGGCGCGGATCTTGTCTTCCAGCTCACCCTTGACCTTGCGGTCGTTGTTGGTGATGTCCGCCAGCAGGTCCTTGGCATTGGTGCGCAGGTGCTTGAGCAGGCCCTGCTCCCAGCGGCCGACGTCCTTCACCGGAACCTTGTCGAGGTAGCCCTTGGTGCCGGCGAAGATCACGCAGACGATCTCGGCGTTGGTCAGGGGCGCATATTGCGGCTGTTTCATCAGCTCGGTCAGGCGCGCACCGCGGTTCAGCAGCTGCTGGGTCGCGGCGTCGAGGTCCGAGCCGAACTGCGCGAAGGCCGCCATCTCGCGATACTGCGCCAGTTCCAGCTTCACCGGGCCCGCGACCGACTTCATCGCGTCGGTCTGGGCCGAGGAGCCCACGCGCGACACCGAGAGACCGGTGTTCACGGCCGGGCGGATGCCCTGGTAGAACAGTTCGGTCTCGAGGAAGATCTGGCCGTCGGTGATCGAGATCACGTTGGTCGGGATGAAGGCCGACACGTCGCCGCCCTGCGTCTCGATGATCGGCAGCGCCGTCAGCGAGCCCGCGCCGTGGTCCTTGTTCAGCTTCGCCGACCGCTCGAGCAGGCGCGAGTGGAGGTAGAACACGTCGCCCGGGTAGGCTTCACGCCCCGGCGGACGGCGGAGCAGCAGCGACATCTGGCGGTAGGCCACGGCCTGCTTCGAGAGGTCATCGTAGATGATGAGCGCGTGGCGGCCGTTGTCGCGGAAATATTCCGCCATCGCGGTCGCGGCATAGGGGGCGAGGAACTGCATCGGCGCCGGGTCCGAGGCGGTGGCGGCCACGACGAGCGTGTAGTCGATGGCGCCGGTTTCCTCGAGCTTCTTCACCAGCTGCGCCACGGTCGAGCGCTTCTGGCCGATGGCGACATAGATGCAGTAGAGCTTCTTGCTCTCGTCCGAGCCGGCGGCTTCGTTGTAGCTCTTCTGGTTCAGGATCGTGTCGAGCGCGATCGCGGTCTTGCCGGTCTGACGGTCGCCGATGATGAGCTCGCGCTGGCCGCGGCCGATCGGGATCATGGCGTCGACCGACTTGAGGCCGGTGGCCATCGGCTCGTGCACGCCCTTGCGCGGGATGATGCCCGGGGCCTTCACGTCGGCCACGCGACGCTCGGTGGCCGCGATCGGGCCCTTGCCGTCGATCGGGTTGCCGAGGCCGTCGACCACGCGGCCGAGCAGCGCGTCACCGGCCGGCACGTCCACGATGGACTTGGTGCGCTTGACGGTGTCGCCTTCCTTGATCGAGCGGTCGTCGCCGAAGATCACGACGCCGACGTTGTCGACCTCGAGGTTGAGCGCCATGCCGCGGATGCCGCCGGGGAACTCGACCATCTCGCCGGCCTGGACATTGTCGAGACCATGAACGCGGGCAATCCCGTCGCCCACCGAGAGAACGCGCCCCACTTCGGCGACTTCAGCCTGCTGGCCGAAGTTCTTGATCTGCTCCTTGAGGATCGCAGAGATCTCAGCAGCTTGGATACCCATTTATCCGACCTCTTTCATTGCATTCTGGAGAGCTGCGAGCCGTGCCTTGACCGAGGTGTCGATCATGGAGGAGCCCAGCTTGACGACAAGACCGCCGATGAGGCTTTCATCGACGGTGGTTTTCAGTTTGACATCCTTGCCCGCGCGCGCCTTCAGCGTGGCGGCGAGCCGCGCGGCCTGCTCGGGGCTCAGCGGCGCGGCGGCGGTCACCTCGGCGGTGATCTCGCCCTTCTCGGTCGCGATGCGGTTCTGGACGTCGGCCACCATCTGCGGCAACACGAAGAGACGGCGCTTCGAGCCCATGAGGGCCAGCGTGTTGGCGGTGAGCGCCGAAAGGCCCATTTTCGCTGCGATTGCGGCGATGGCCTTCTGCTGCTCCTCGCGCGCATAGACCGGCGAGGTCGCGAGATCGCGCAGGTCGGCGCTCTCGGACCAGGCTGCGCCGAGCGCATCCATGTCCTTCTCGAGGGCGGGAAGGGCACCTTCGTCCTTCGCCAGTTCGAAGACAGCGGCGGCGTAGCGCGCGGCAATGCCAGAGGAAATCGAAGCCGGTTCGGACACGTCAACCCTTTCGATATCATGGCCTCCGGCGCGGAAGGCGATCCCGCAGGCCAGAGGCATTGTGTGGCGCGAGGGAACCTACCCGCGCGTCTCAAGTTTCGCGGCGGGGGGAGCAGAGGACTTGCAGCCTCGCAACCATGAAGCACGGCCTTCGGCGCATGGGCGAACCCATTGTTTCCTTGGTTCTCCGCGCCATCCTCAGCCTTTCGCAGGATGCCTGCGAAAAGGGCTTTCAAGGCCGCTTTGTGTCGTGCGACGACATGACCGGCGATGGTGCCGCTAACATCGGAATCGTGGTGACGCTAACATCCGCCCGGACAGCTGCAGGAACCGTGCGATGTGCGACTTGCGGGCGCAGGCAGCGGCTGGGGGATGCCCTCGAGCACGCGGAGGGGTTTCGTCACCGCCGCCTTGAGGCCGGTGCGTGTCGGCGCATAGACCTGTTTCGAGGCCTCGACGATCAGCACGCCCCCCACCAGCCAGGGGGCGAAGCGGCGGCCTCCCGTTTCCCAGAAGTCGGCGGTCTTGAGCCAGAACCGCTGGTGGAGCGGCGGCGCAAACAGGGCCGCAAGCGCGCGCTCGGGCGTGAAGTCATGCCGCTTGAGCTGGGTCTCGAGCTGATTGAGCGAATAGGGCCGGCCGAAGCCGAAGGGCGTGCCGTCGCGGCGCGCCCAGAGCCCCGAGCGCGACGGCACGATGAAGAGCGCCCGTCCGCCCGGCCCCAGCACGCGCCAGGCCTCGGACAGGACCTCGGACGGGTGCTCGGACGTTTCCAGCCCGTGCAGCATCACGAGCTTGTCGACCATTCCCGTGGACAGCGGCCAGGCCCCCTCGTCGCACAGGACCGAGACATTGCCCATGCCCACGGGCCATGGCATCACCCCCTGCGGCCCGGGCATCAGCGCGATCAGGCGGCGGGCCTGCTCGAGATAGGGTCGCAGGAGAGGCACCGAAAAGCCGAAGCCCGCGACCGTCTGCCCCTTCGCGTCGGGCCAGAGCTTCTGCACCTGGTCGCGCACGGCGCGCTGCGCGACCCGCCCGAGCGGCGTCCTGTAATAGAAATTGTGCAGGTCGAGCACGTCGAGATGCATTTCATTGGCCTTGTCCGGGCAGGGTTCCGGGCCACACTACAAAGGAAAGGGAGAAGAAACCATGCCGCTCGAACTGGTCACGGTACCCTGTCTCAGCGACAATTATGCCTTTCTCGTCCATGATGCGGCGACCGGCGAGACGTCGGTGGTCGACGTGCCCGAGGCGGGACCGATCCTGAAGGCGCTTGAGGAGCGCGGCTGGCGCCTCTCGCAGATCCTCCTCACCCACCACCATTCCGATCATGTGGCGGGCGTGGAGGAGCTGCGGGCGGCCACCGGGGCGCGGGTGGCGGGCGCCGCAGCCGATGCCCATCGCCTGCCCCCGCTCGATCTCGAACTGGCCGAGGGCTGCCGTGTGCAGGTGGGCGCCTCCGAGGGTCGGGTGATCGAGGTGCCGGGGCATACGGTGGGCCATATCGCCTTCCATTTCCCGGACTCGGCCCTGGCCTTCACCGGCGACAGCCTGATGGCCATGGGCTGCGGGCGCCTCTTCGAGGGCACGGCGGAAGCGATGTGGCAGAGCCTGCGCAAACTTTCCGCGCTCCCGCCCGAGACGCTGATCTGTTCCGGCCACGAATATGCGGCGTCGAATGCGCGGTTCGCGGCCACTCTTGAACCCGACAGTCCGATGCTTATCTTCCGCGTCGGATCCATTGCCGCGGCCCGAAAAGAGGGCCGTCCCACAGTTCCTTCACATCTTTCCGACGAACTCGCGACAAATCCCTTCCTCCGGGCCGGCGAGGCCGGCGTGAAGGCCGCCTTGGGCATGATGGATGCAGGCGATGCCGAGGTTTTCGCCGAGATCCGCAGGCGGAAGGACAAATTCTGATAGCTGCGCGAACCGTCGATCACTTTTTGCAAGGAGCCTGTCGGAAAGCGGAAGTTATCCGAAATAACACTTGAAGGGCGGCGAAGAAAACCGAACTTTAAATCTTACGAGGCCAAGGTTGGAGGGACCTCCGCCCCTCCGGCCCGCAGGACAGGAGCACCAGATCGTGCCATCTTTTTCGACCACTCTCGAGCAAGCCATCCACGGCGCTCTGGCGCTTGCGAATGCCCGCCGTCATGAACTCGCCACGCTCGAGCACCTGTTGCTTGCGCTGATCGACGAGCCCGACGCCTCGCGCGTCATGAAGGCCTGCTCGGTCGACCTCGACGAGCTGCGCAAGACGCTCGTCGACTTCATCGACGACGACCTGTCCACCCTCGTGACCTCCGTCGAGGGCTCCGAGGCCGTGCCGACGGCCGCCTTCCAGCGCGTGATCCAGCGCGCCGCCATCCATGTGCAATCCTCCGGCCGGACCGAGGTCACGGGCGCCAACGTGCTCGTCGCCATCTTCGCCGAACGGGAGTCGAATGCCGCCTATTTCCTGCAGGAGCAGGACATGACCCGCTACGACGCGGTCAACTTCATCGCGCACGGCGTGGCGAAGGACCCGTCCTACGGCGAGCCGCGCCCGGTCACCGGCGCGGAAGAGCATCATGAGACCCCGAAGGCTGAAGCTGGTGAGGCGAAGGAGTCCGCGTTGTCGAAATATTGCGTTGACCTGAACGTCAAGGCCCGCAAGGGCGACGTCGACCCGCTCATCGGCCGCGAGCACGAGGTCGAACGCTGCATCCAGGTTCTCTGCCGCAGGCGGAAGAACAACCCGCTGCTGGTGGGCGACCCGGGCGTGGGCAAGACCGCCATCGCCGAAGGGCTCGCGCGCAAGATCGTCAACGGCGAGACGCCCGACATCCTCGCCCGCGCCACCATCTTCTCGCTCGACATGGGCGCGCTGCTCGCCGGCACCCGCTACCGCGGCGATTTCGAGGAACGGCTGAAGGCCGTGGTCAAGGAGATGGAGGATCACCCCGACGCGATCCTCTTCATCGACGAGATCCACACCGTGATCGGCGCCGGCGCCACCTCGGGCGGTGCGATGGATGCCTCGAACCTGCTCAAGCCCGCGCTTCAGGGCGGCAAGCTGCGCTGCATGGGCTCGACCACCTACAAGGAATATCGTCAGCATTTCGAGAAGGACCGCGCGCTCAGCCGCCGGTTCCAGAAGATCGACGTGAACGAGCCTTCGGTCGAGGATACGGTCAAGATCCTGATGGGCCTCAAGCCCTATTTCGAGGAACATCACGACCTGCGCTACACGCAGGACGCGATCCGCACCGCGGTGGAACTGTCGGCGCGCTACATCCATGACCGCAAGCTGCCGGACAAGGCGATCGACGTGATCGACGAGGCCGGCGCGGCCCAGCATCTCCTGGCCGACAGCAAGCGTCGCAAGACCATCGGTCCGCGCGAGATCGAGGCGGTGGTGGCCAAGATCGCCCGCATCCCCCCGAAGAGCGTCTCGAAGGACGATGCCGAAGTGCTGCGCGACCTCGAGAAGACCCTCAAGCGGGTGGTGTTCGGTCAGGATCGGGCCATCGAGGCCCTGTCCTCGGCCATCAAGCTGGCGCGGGCCGGCCTGCGCGAGCCCGAGAAGCCGATCGGCAACTATCTCTTCGCGGGCCCGACCGGCGTCGGCAAGACCGAGGTGGCCAAGCAGCTGGCGAGCATCCTCGGGGTGGAACTGCTGCGCTTCGACATGTCGGAATATATGGAGAAGCACGCGGTCTCGCGGCTGATCGGCGCCCCTCCGGGCTACGTCGGCTTCGATCAGGGCGGCATGCTGACCGACGGCGTGGACCAGCATCCGCATTGCGTGCTGCTGCTCGACGAGATCGAGAAGGCCCACCCGGATGTCTACAACATCCTGCTGCAGGTGATGGACCACGGGAAGCTCACCGACCACAACGGCCGGTCGGTCGATTTCCGCAACGTGATCCTGATCATGACCTCGAACGCGGGCGCGGCCGAGCTGGCCAAATCGGCGATCGGCTTCGGACGCGACCGGCGCGAGGGCGAGGATACGGCCGCCATCGAGCGGACCTTCACGCCCGAGTTCCGCAACCGTCTCGATGCGGTCATCTCCTTCGCGCCGCTCGGCAAGGAGATCATCCTGCAGGTGGTCGAGAAGTTCGTCCTCCAGCTCGAGGCCCAGCTCATGGACCGTGGCGTGCATATCGAGCTCTCGCCCGAAGCGGCGGCCTGGCTCGGCGACAAGGGCTACGACGACAAGATGGGCGCGCGTCCGCTTGGCCGCGTGATCCAGGAAAACATCAAGAAGCCGCTGGCCGAGGAACTCCTGTTCGGCCGGCTGGTGAAGGGCGGCCTCGTGAAGGTCGGCGTGAAGGACGGTATGATCGACCTGCAGATCGAGGAGCCGAAGCCGCGCCTCACCGGATCCAAGCCGCCGCTTCTGACGGCAGACTGAGACGGCCCCTCCGGGTCGGAGACGAAGGACAAGGGCGGGGGAAACCCCGCCCTTTTTCCTTTCGCAGGCGAGGTTGAGGGCGCAACTGCCATGCCCTGCGCCCTCCGGCCGATAGCGCGACCCGCCGCCTCCTCGCGAGCAGAAGGACCTGTTCCGGCCACCTCCCGGGACACCATGTGCGGACGGCCATGCCGCTCCATGCCCACGCCCAGCCTGCTTGTCCTCGCCCGAGGCCCTGCCGCACGGCGCAGCGCGTGGCCGTGCCTCGCCACATGGCGGGCCTAGCGCTCGGTCAGCTTCAGTTCGATCCGGCGGTTCTGCGCCCGCGCGTCGGCACTGTCTCCCGGCGTGACGGGGCGGTATTCGCCGAAGCCCGTGGCCGCGAGGCGGGAGGGCGGGAAGCCCAGGCTCTGCTGCATGAACCGCACGACGGAGAGCGCGCGGGCGGAGCTCAGCTCCCAATTGTCGCGGAAGGCGCCGAAGCCGGACAGCGGCACGTTGTCTGTGTGCCCGTCCACGCGGATGATCCAGTCGATGCCCTCGGGGATCTGCGTGCGGATCTCGTTCAGCGTCTGCACCACGCCCGAGATCTGCGCGCGGCCCTCGGGGGCGAGCTCGGCCGAGCCCGGTTCGAACAGGACTTCGGAGGAGAAGACGAAGCGGTCGCCCACCACGCGGACGCCCTCGCGCCCGGCGAGGACCTGACGCAGCTGGCCGAAGAACTCGGAACGGAAGCGCGCCAGATCCTTGTTCTCGGCCTCGAGGCGCAGCCGCTCGGCCTCTTCCAGTTCGGCGCGCCGCTTCTGCTCGGAGGCGACCTGCGCCAGAGCGGAGTTGAGCTGGGTCCCGAGGCTCTGGAGCTGCACCTTGTTGGCCGCGTCCTGCGCCTCGGCGGCCTCGAGAAGACCCTGCAGCGAGCCGAGCTGCGCCCGCAGCGCCGCCACCTGCTCGTTCAGGAGCGCCACGCGACGGGCGGCCTCGGCCCCCTCGCCTTCGCGCGCATTCAGGGCCTCGCGTGCGGCGGCCAGCGCCGCAGCGCGCTGATCGGCCTCGCTCGCCGCCCGCGCCGCATCGGTCCTGGCCGCGGCGAGCAGGGTGAGCGTCTCTTCGGCCTTCCGCCGCTGCTCCTCGAGCGCGAGCGTCATGGCCGTCAGTTCGGTCTGGGAATCCTTCAGCCGGTCCCGCAAGGCCTCGGCCGCGGCGGCATCGGCCAGCCGGGCGGCCTCCTCGTCCGAGAGCTTCTTCTCGGTCTCGCTGACCTTGCCGCGCAGCTCGGCCACCAGCGCATCGAGCGCCTCGCGGCGGGCGGCGGCGAGACGGGCGGCCTCGGTCTGCGCGTCGATCTCGGAGCGCGCCTGCGCCAGCGCGAGCTGCGCCGCCTCCTGCTCGGAGAGGAGCGTCTTGCGGGCGGCTTCCAGCTCTTCGACCGAGGCGGTGAGCCGGGCGGTCTCGCCCCGGGCGCGGTCGCGGTCGGCCAGAAGGGTCGCCACCTGTTCCTCGAACGAGGCGATGCGGCCCTGCGCGGCAGCCAGCTCGCCCTCGCGGGCCGAGAGGGTGGCGGTCAAGGTGGCGATGGTCACGGCCTGCCGCTCGCCCTCGGCGCGGGCCGCATCGACCGCGGCGCTCAGATCCGCACTCTTCTGCCGCTCGAGCCCCAGCGCATCCGCCAGATCGGCCAGCTGGCCGGTGAGACTGTCGAGTTCGCTGTCCTGGGTCGTGATGGTCTCGCGCAGGAGGGACTGGATCGCGAGGAAGATGGTCAGCACGAACATCAGGACAAGGAGCAGCGCGGTCATCGCATCGACGAAGCCCGGCCAGATGTTGACCTCGCGCCGTCCGCCGCGCCGCACCAGTCCCATGCGCTAGCTCCGCGCCGCGGCAGTGCGCGACAGCTGCCGGACCGCTCCGGTGAGCGCTGCGAGGTCGCTGCGCAGGTCCGAGGTGCTTTCCTGTCGTCCGGCGGCGATCTCCTCGAGGATGCGCAGAAGCTGCACATCGATCGAGCGCAGGCGCATCCGCGCCTCGGCATCGGCGAAGGCCGAGGCCTCGGCGCCGCTCAGCGCCGCCACCAGCCGCTCCTGCCCCGCCGCGACCCGCTCGAAGAGCTGGGCATTTCCGTCCGACTGCGCCTCGATCCGCTCGGCCAGCGTCTGCACCGCCCCCGCGAGGTCGGCCATCCGCGCATCGACCATGCTGCGGCTGAGGTCGGCCTGAGCCTGCAGCTCCTGCAGCCGGTCCATCTGCTGCACCATCTGTTCGAGCACGCCTGCGACGAGCGAGATGTCTCCCCCCTCGCCCTCGGCGCCCGCGGGCGTGAGGCGCGTGAAGGAGGAAAGCCATTCCTCGAGCTGGCGGTAGAAGCGGTTCTGCCCGTGGCTCGCGAACAGTTCCAGGAGGCCCACGACGAGCGAGCCCGCCAGCCCCAGAAGCGAGGAGGAGAAGGCCGTGCCCATGCCGCCGAGCTGGCTCTCGAACCCTTCCATCAGCTGTCCGAACAGCTCGAGCCCGCTTTGGCCCTCCTGCGGCGCGAGGGCGCGGATGGTCTGGACGAGGCCGGGCACGGTGGTGGCCAGCCCGTAGAAGGTGCCCAGAAGCCCGAGGAAGATCAGCAGGCTCGCGAGATAGTGGGTGATGTCGCGCGCCTCGTCGAGGCGGGGGCCCACGGAATCGAGGATCGAGCGCGAGGAGGTCGAGGAGATCTGCATCCGCTTGCCGCGGGTGCGCAGAAGCGCGGCGAGCGGCGCCAGAAGCCGCGGGGCCAGGACATAGTCGAAGCCCGGGCGGTCCTTCACGAAATTCTCGATCCAGCTGACCGACTGCATGAGCTGCACCATCTGCAGGAAGCAGGTGGTCACGCCCAGCAGGAAGACCAAGCCGATCAGCGCGTTCAGGTAGGGGTTGGATTCGTAGATCTTCTGCAGCGTGGCAAAGGCCACGATGGCGCCGACCCCGACCAGCGCGACGACGACGAGCATCATCACGATCTGCCGGACCGGCTGGGTGAAATGCGGCTCGGCCTCGACGGCGGTTCTCGGCATTGCGGGTTTCGGCCCCTTTCTTCTGCCTGCGCACCATAGGCCGGGGCCCTTCGGCTGCCAACGGGGAATGAGGTCAGGAGACCGGATCGTTGCCCAATGCACGCACCCGTGTTGCAAGCCAGCACAGGTCCGGGTCGCTGATGCCGAGGCTCTGGAGGTGGGCCACCGTGTACAGCAGATAATCGCGGTTCGGGCCCCGCTCGCCCGCGGCGCGCGCGATGATCTGCGCCTGCGCCTCGAGATCGAGGTCGCCGCAATATTGCCCGTGGTCGGGGTCGATGACGTAGCCCACAGCCTCGACCGTCTCTCCGGTGGCGAGCCTCACCGGAAGCCAGCGCTCGAGATAGGCATTGCTGACGAGCTCACGCTTGCGGAGCGCGGCGAGCGTCTCGGCCTCGGCGCCGGGCATGACCTGAAAGCCCACGCCGAGGCACGAGCCTCCGGGGGCTGCATCCAGCGCCAGCACGAGGCCCGGATCGGTCGCGGTGCCGCGATAGTGGATCGAATGCATGCAGAAGCTGCGGTGCCAGCCGTCGAGGCGCGCGATCACGCTGCGGGCCACGGGGACCCCCGGGTCCCAGATCAGCGATCCGTAGCCGAAAACCCAGAGCGGCGGCTCCATGCTGGTCCTCCTGATCCCTGCCCTGTAGCATCGGGGAACGGGGATGGGAAAGGGTGCGGAATGCGCAAGTTGCTCGGTCTGGTTCTGGTGCTGGCCCTTCTGTGGGCAGGATGGTGGGTGGCGGGGTCTGCCCTCGTGCGTCAGGCGGCCGAGGCCTTCTTCGCCCAGCAGCGCGCGGCGGGGCGGCTGGCCGAGCATGAGGGCCTGTCGGTGCGCGGCTTTCCGAACCGGTTCGACCTGACGGTCGAGAAGCTCCGGCTGGCCGATCCGGCGACGGGACTGGCCTGGCGCGCGCCCTTCGTCCAGCTCTTCGCGATGAGCTGGAAGCCCTGGCATCTGATCGCGGCGCTGCCGCCCGAACAGGAGATCGATCTCGAGGGCCAGACCGTCACGCTGAATGCTTCGGCGCTCAGGGCAAGCCTGATCGTCTCGCCGAGCGCGACGCTGCCGCTCGACCGGACCGCTTCCGCCGGTCAGGCGCTGGTCCTGCGCTCCTCCGCGGGCTGGAGCGTGCGGCTCGACGAGGCGCAGCTCGCCACGCGCCGGATGGGCGAGGATGCGACGCGGCACGAGATCGGTCTCGACATGGCGGGGGGTGCCCCCGAGGGCGCCTTCGCCGCGGCGGCCGAACGTGCAGGCTTGCCGCCGCGTCTGTCCCAGTTGCGCATGCTGGCCGAGGCTGCCTTCTCCGCGCCGATCGACCGTGAGCTCAGCGCGTCGCGGCCGCAGCTGCGGTCGCTCACGCTGCGCGAATCGCGGCTCGACTGGGGGTCGCTGCAACTGACCGGCTCGGGCGAGCTCACCTTCGACGCGTCGGGGATCCCCGAGGGGCGCATCGATCTGGCACTCGGCAACTGGCGACAGGCGATCCGCGCGGCGGCCGAACTGGGATATCTGGAGGCCGAGTCCGTGCCGGCCTGGGAGCGGGGGCTCGGGATCTTCGCGGCCCGCTCGGGCGGCGAGACACTCCAGGTGCCGCTGAACTTCAGCAAGGGGTGGATGAGCCTCGGCCCCCTGCCCCTCGGCCCGGTCCCGCGGCTCGGCCCCGCCGGCTGACCTCAGCGGCAGTAGGGCGTGCGGCGCGCGACCGTATCGAAATGCAGATGGTCCTCGTGGAACCCGTCCGAGCCGGGGCCGAGGGTGGTGCCGAAGATGCCGCAGGCGGCCTTGTGCGAGGCCCGGATCATCTTCTCGCGGTGATAGTCCCGCGCGATGGAGACGGACTTGCCGTTCGCGAGCGTGAAGCCCGACACATCGACCGCCTTGCCCCGGCCATGCTCGCTCACCGGCGCGCCGCGCTGGTTGTTGCGGCCGCGGCAGGTATAGGCGCCCGCGATCTGGAGCTTCACGACGTCGGAGGGCACGTTCGGCCGCAGGCCGCGGTTGATCCAGCTCTTGAGGGCGCGGGCGGTGCCGCAATCCATCGTGGCGGCCATGCTGAGCGCCACACCGTCGATCGAGGTCACCTGCACCGGCTCGGCGATGCCGCAGCCGCGCAGCTTGCCCGAGATGGGCGCGAGCGTGGCGCCGCGGATCGTGGGATCGCCGCAGACCGAGCCCTTGCGGGTCTGGACCATGGCGCTGCCCGGCAGAGTGCGCACGGCGGCGGCCTTCACGACCCTCTCGGGCGGACGGGCCTTCGGGCGGAACAGCGAGCCGAGGAAGCCCTTGCGGGCAGGCTCGGGTGCGGCAGGGGCGAGGAAGCTCATGGCGGGCTCGGCCGCGGCGACCGCGGCCAGTTTCATGGCAGGACGGGCGCGGGGCCGGAGCGCCTCGGCCGGCGCGGCGCTGTTCGGGGCTGCGGCCACGACGGCTGGCGCCGCGGTGCGCGCCGCCGGGCGCGGCGACGTTTCGGGTGCATCCGCGAAGGCGCTTCCCGCCATGAGACCCGTGACGAGAACCAGCGCCCCGAATGCCTGCATCGTTGTCTAGCCCTTCTCTGTGCCCTTGCCGGCCTCGGCCGCGCGGCCGAAGTCCGGTGCTGCCGTGTCCTGACCCGCCTCGATGATCCCGCGGCGGATCGCGCGCGTGCGCGTGAAATATTCGAACAGGTGATCCCCATCACCCAGTCGAATGGCCCTTTGCAGCGCGAAAAGCTCTTCGGTGAAACGACCGAGAATGTCCAGCGTCGCCTCCTTGTTTGTCAAGAAGACATCCCTCCACATGGTAGGGTCCGAGGCCGCGATGCGCGTAAAGTCGCGGAAACCCGCCGCCGAGTAGCGGATTATTTCCGATTGGGTGACGCGGCGGAGGTGATCGGCGACCCCCACCATCGTGTAGGCGATCAGGTGCGGCGTATGGCTCGTCACCGCCAGCACGAGATCGTGGTGGGCGGCATCCATTTCCTCGACATTGGCGCCCATCCCTTCGCAGAGCGCGCGGAGCCGCGCGACCGCCGCAGGATCCGCGCCCTCGAGCGGCGTGAGCAGCCACCAGCGGTTGCGGAAGAGCGTGGCGAAGCCCGAGCGCGGGCCGGAATGTTCGGTGCCCGCGAGCGGGTGGCCGGGAATGAAATGCACGCCCTCCGGCACATGCGGGGCCACCGCCGTGATGACGGCCTGCTTGACCGAGCCCACGTCGGTCACGGTCGCGCCGGGGGCCAGATGCGGCGCGATCTCGGCGGCGATGGCACCCATCGCCCCCACCGGCACGGCCAGCACCACCAGATCCGCGCCCGCCACGGCCTCGGCCGCGGTCTCGAACACCCGGTCGCAGAGCCCGATCTCGACCGCCGCCGCCCGCGTCTCGGCGCTGCGGGCATGGCCCGTGATCTCGGTCGCAAGGCCCGCAGCCCGGATCGCATGGGCCATCGACGAGGCGATGAGCCCGAGCCCGATCAGCGCAACGCGTTCGTAGAGGGCCATCAGCGCATCCTCTTGAACTGGCTGATCGCATGGGCGACGCGGCGGCACGAGGCCTCGTCGCCGATGGTGATGCGCAGGCAGTGCGGCAGCTTGTAGCCCGCGACGCGGCGCACGATCAGCCCCTGGGTCTGCAGATGGAGGTCGCAGGCCTCTGCCTCCTCGGTGTCCGAGAAGCGGGCGAGGATGAAGTTCGCCATCGAAGTATCCGACGGCACGCCGATTTCCGCCAGCGCCTCGGCCAGCCAGATGCGCCAGCGCGCATTGTCGGCGCGGCAGCGGGCGATATGGTCCTGATCGCGCACCGCGGCCTCGGCGGTCTCGAGCTGGGTGGTCGAGAGGTTGAACGGGCCCCGGATCCGGTTCAGCACGTCGATGATGGCTTTCGGCCCGTAGCCCCAGCCCACGCGCAGCCCGCCGAGCCCGTAGATCTTCGAGAAGGTCCGCGTCATGACGACGTTGCCGCGCTCCTCGATCAGGGCGAGGCCCGCGTCATAGCCCGGCACATATTCGGCATAGGCCCCGTCGAGCACGAGGATGGCCTGCGCCGGCAGCCCCGCGGCCAGGCGCGCGAGATCGGCCTGCCCGATCATGGTGCCCGTCGGGGTGTTGGGGTTGGCGAGGAACACCAGCCGCGTGTGCGGCGTGCAGGCGGCGAGGATCGCATCCACGTCGGTCGTGCGCTCGCGCTCGGGCACCTCGACCGGATTGGCCCCGACCGCCAGCGCCGAGATCCGGTACATGAGGAAGCCGTGCTCGGTGAAGACCACATCCGTATGCGGCCCCGCATAGGCCTGGCACAGGAAGGTGATGATCTCGTCCGAGCCCACGCCGCAGATCACCCGGGTGGGATCGAGCCCGTGCACCTCGGCGATGGCATGGCGCAGGCCCGCATGGTCGGTCGAGGGATAGCGGTGCAGCGTATGGACCGAGCGCAGGAAAGCCTCCTTCGCCTTGGGCGAGGGGCCGAACGGGTTCTCGTTCGACGAAAGCTTCAGCGCGTTCTGGATGCCCGCCACATGGCTCTTGCCGCCTTCGTAGAGGGCAATGTCGAGAATCCCGGGCTGGGGGCGTATGGCGTCACTCATGGGTCCCCTTCCTCTGCCAGCGGGTTCTATCCGCGGCGGGGCGGCGAGGCCAGTGCGAACTCAACGGGAACGGGCGGTCCTAGAGGCAATGCGACCCTCAGGCCACAAGGTCTGGAGGGTGCCACCGCATATGGCGGGCAGAAAAAAGCCGCCCCACAAGGCGGGGCGGCGGAAGGTCGGGCGGTGGCGCGGTCCGGTCCGGCGCGCCAGCGCCCGGGGACGGGGCGGCGATGCGCCCCCTCGCCTCAGTTCTTCGCGTAGAATTCGACCACGAGGTTCGGTTCCATCTGAACCGGATAGGGCACGTCGCCCAGACCCGGGGTACGGACGAAGGTGGCCGTCATCTTGGAATAGTCGACTTCGATGTAGTCCGGCACGTCACGCTCGGCGAGTTGCGTCGCCTCGAGCACGAGGGCGAGCTGGCGCGATTTCTCGCGGACCTGGATCACGTCGCCTTCCTTGCAGCGGTAGGAGCCGATGTTCACGCGCTGGCCGTTCACGGTCACGTGGCCGTGGTTCACGAACTGGCGGGCCGCCCAGATGGTCGGCACGAACTTGGCGCGGTAGACGATCGCATCGAGACGGCGCTCGAGCAGGCCGACGAGCATCTCGCCGGTGTCGCCCTTGACGCGCTCGGCTTCCGCGAAGATCTTGCGGAACTGCTTTTCGGTCAGGTCGCCGTAGTAGCCCTTCAGCTTCTGCTTGGCGCGCAGCTGCGTGCCGAAGTCCGAGAGCTTGTTCTTGCGGCGCTGGCCGTGCTGGCCGGGGCCGTATTCGCGCTTGTTCACCGGGGACTTCGGACGGCCCCAGATGTTCTCGCCCATACGGCGGTCGATCTTGTATTTGGCAGAGGTGCGCTTGGTCACCGCTGATCTCCTTCGATTGTGAAGGGCGTTGTCCTTTCCCGGAGACCGGGCGACAGGTCATCCCCTCGCGGGGGCCACCAACACCAATGAAAACCCCGGGCCGATTGCCCGGGGATGCGCGCTTATACAAGCCCCGGATCGGGTGTCAACAGCCCGCGCGCCGCGCCGCACAACCGCCCCCGTGCGGCTCTCTCCCCCGCCCCGCCGACTGGCCGCCGGCCGTGCTCCTCCCGTCTTGCCCTTGCCCTTGCCCTTGCCCTTGCCCTTGCCCTTGCCCTTGCCCTTGCCCTTGCCCTTGCCCTTGCCCTTGCCCTTGCCCTTGCCCTTGCCCTTGCCCTTGCCGGCGAGGCAGGATGCGCCAACCTTCCTTCCCGTCAAGCGGAGCCGCTCATGCACAGCGACAAAGGCGGCCGGGCGGCCGAGGTCTTCGTGGCCTTCCTCAGGCTCGGGCTGACCTCCTTCGGGGGGCCGGTGGCGCATCTGGGCTATTTCCGGGCCGAGCTGGTGGAGCGGCGGCGCTGGATGGACGACCGCGCCTATGCCGATCTCGTGGCCCTCTGCCAGTTCCTGCCAGGGCCGGCCTCGAGCCAGGTGGGCTTCGCCATGGGCCTGCACCGCGCCGGACCCGGCGGCGCCCTCGCGGCCTGGGCGGGCTTCACCCTGCCCTCGGCGCTCCTCATGGCGGGCTTCGGGCTCGCGGCGGGCCAGATCGCGCATCCCGCGGCCCTGGGGGCCCTCGCAGGGCTGAAGGTGGTGGCGGTGGCGATCGTGGCGCAGGCCGTCTGGGGGATGGCGGCGAGCCTCTGTCCCGACCGGGAGCGGGCGAGCCTTGCCGCGGCAGCGGCCGCGCTGGCCGTGCTGGTGCCCGGGGCCTCGGGCCAGATCGGCGCGATCCTCCTCGGGGCGCTTGCGGGCCTCTGGATCGCCCGCGACGCGGCCCCCGCGGCGACAGAGGTCGCACCGGGCGGGCCGCCGCTTCTCTCCCGACGCGCCGGGATCGCCTGCCTCGCCGCCTGCGCGGTGCTTCTTGCCCTCCTGCCGCTTCTGGCGGCACTCTCGCCCATCCTTGCGCTGGCCGACGGCATGGCGCGGGCGGGGGCTCTGGTCTTCGGCGGCGGCCATGTCGTGCTGCCGCTGCTCGAGGCCGAGACGGTCCGGCAGGGCCTCGTCACACCGGACGCCTTCCTCGCGGGCTACGGGGCGGCGCAGGCGATGCCGGGGCCGCTCTTCACCTTCGCGGCCCATCTGGGGGCGGTGGCGGCGGGCCCCGTCGGCGCGGCGGTGGCGCTGGTCGCGATCTTCGCCCCGGGCCTCCTCCTTCTCTGCGGGGCGCTGCCCTTCTGGGACCGGCTGCGCCGGATGCCCCGCGCGCAGAGGGCGATGCGGGGCGCCAATGCCGCGGTGGTGGGCCTCCTTGGCGCCGCGCTCTGGGATCCGGTCTTCACCGCGGGCGTGACGGGCCCCCTGCCCTTCGCCATGGCGCTCGCGGGCTTCGTGCTGCTGACCCTGTGGCGCACTCCGCCGCTCTGGATCGTGCTGGCGGGGGCGGGACTGGGCGCGGCCTTCCTCTGAGGCGGCGGGCTCAGCGCCACTCGACCTCGCCCAGGAAGATGTAGCCCGCGCCATAGATCGTCTTGATGAGCGTGGGGTTGCGCGGGTCCTCGCCCAGCTTCGTGCGCAGGCGCGAGATCCGCACATCCATCGCCCGGTCGAAGCTCTCGCCCGCGGCGCCGCCGAGGCTCTCCTGCATCTGCGCCCGCGAGATCAGCCGCCGCGGACTTTCGAGAAAGAGCCGCAGCACCTCGCCCTCGGCATGGGAGAAGGCGACCTCCGCCCCGTCGCAGGCCACGAGGAGGTAGCGGTCGAAATGCGCGGTCCAGCCGGAGAAATGCGCCGTCTGGGTGGCGGGCTGGCTCTCGCCGCGGCCCTTCCTCAGCCGGGCGCGGACCCGCGCCACCACCTCGGCCGGATCGAAGGGCTTGATGATATAGTCGTCGGCGCCGAGCTCGAGGCCCGTCACCCGGTCCTGCACCTGCGCGCGGCCCGAGACGATGATGATGGCCGCCCCCGATTCGAGGGCGAGCCGGTGGACGACGGCCAGCCCGTCGCGGTCGGGAAGGCCCAGATCGACAAGGCAGACGTCGGGCGCGCGCCGCTTCAGCGCCGCCTCGAATTCGGTCGCGCGGCCGAAGGCGGTGGTCTGGAAGCCCGCCTCCTCGAGGGCCAGGGCCAGCATCCGGCGGATCTCGGGCTCGTCGTCGAGGATGGCCACGAGGGGGGCGCGGCTCATGCGGGGGCTCCGAGGCAGGCGGCGAGATCCGCCGCATCGAAGGGCTTGGCCAGAACCGGCGCCAGCGCCTCGGCGCGCGCGCGGCGCGCGTCGCCCGCGGGCAGCGAGGTCATGAGGACGAGCCGCGCCGCCCCCGCGCGCCCGGCCAGCGCCTCGGCCAGATCGAGCCCCGAGAGGCGGCCCGGCAGATTCACGTCCGACAGGACGAGCCCCACCCCCGGCAGGTCGAGAAGCGTCAGCGCCTCGTCGGCACTGGCGGCCTCGATCACGCTGTGACCTCCGGCGCAGAGCATCCCGCGCACGGTCTCGCGGATGTCGGGATCGTCCTCCACGAGCAGAACGAGCATCGGGGGCACGGCCTCGTCTGCCCGCCGCAGCGGCAGGCGGAGCTGAACGGCCGCCCCGCCGCCCGGGCGGTTGCCGAGACGCACCGTGCCGCCCGCGAGCTTGATCTGGTCGTAGACCATCGAGAGACCGAGGCCCGAGCCCATGCCGCCCTTGGTGGTGAAGAACGGATCGAGCGCCCGTTCGAGCGCCGCCTCGGTGAAGCCCGGCCCGTCATCCTCGACGAGGATCTCGATCCAGGCGTCGCGCACGGGGCGCGCCGTCAGGCGGATGGTGCCGCCCGCGGGCCCGATCGCGTCGCGCGCATTCAGGATGAGGTTCAGCGCCGCATCCTGCAGCCCGCCCGCATCGAGCATCACCGGCGGGATCGGCTCGGGCATGACGATCTCGAGCGCCACCCCCTCGGGCAGGGTCGGGCCTGCCATGAGCCGCAGGTCGGCAAGGAACCGCGCGAGCTCCGTGGCGGTGGGCTTCAGCGCCCGCTTGCCCGAGATCGAGGCGATCTGGTCGAGAAGCCCGCCCCCGCGCCGCGCCGCGGCCACCGTGGCCGCGACGAGCTGGCGGCCCTCCTCGGGCAGGTCCATCCGCTCGAGCCGGCCCTGCAGCCCGAGGATGACGGTCAGCAGGTTGGCGAAATCGTGGGCGAGCCCCGAGGTGAGCTGCGCCGTCAGCTCGCGCTTGCGGGTCTGGATCAGCGCCTCGCGCGCCTGCGTCTCGGCGGTGACATCCATCGACAGGATATAGACGCCATTGATCGGCCCGCAGCCGGTGCGGTCGGGGGTGAAGGCCGCGCGGATGCGCGAGCCGCTGTCCTCGTCGGAGAATTCGAGCACCGAGGCCTCGCCCTCGAGGGCGCGGAGAAGGCACGGGCGGATGCGGGCGAAGAGCCCCTCGCCCAGGGCCTCGCGCCCCGAGAGGCCCAGGATGTCGGACGGCCGGCCCGGGATCACCTGCGACAGGCGCCGGTTGGAATAGGTATAGCGCAGGTCGCGGCCGACATGGGCGATGTGGGCAGGCATCATCTCGGTGGTCAGGCGGGTGCGCGCCTCCATCTCGGTCAGCTCGCGCTGCGCCTCTTCCAGCGCGGCATTGGTCGCGGCGAGCGCCCGGTTGGCCTGCGCCAGCCGTTCGGCATGGGCCAGCACCTCGCCCGACAGAACCTCGGACCGCGCGCGCAGCAGGCTCTCCTGCAGCTTGATCTCGGTGATGTCGGTATAGACCGTCACCCAGCCGCCCTGCGGCAGCGGCGCGCCCTCGACCGAGATCCAGCGCCCGGAGGTCCGCTCGCGCTCCATGTAATGCGGCTGGAAGGTGCGGGCGGCGGCGACGCGGATGCGCACGGCCTCCTCGGCATCCTCGACGGGGCCGTATTCGCCGCGCTCGACGAGATAGCGGATCGTCTCGGTGAAATCCGCCCCGGAACTGGCCAGCCGCTCGGGCAGGTCGAACATCTCGCGGAAGCGGCGGTTCCAGACCGCGAGCTTGAGGTCGCTGTCATAGATCGACAGCGCCTGCTGGATCAGGTTCAGCCCCGCCCGCGTGAGCGGCTCGAGCGGCTCGTCTCTCTCCGGCATCCCGCATCCTCCCGCCTCTTGGCTAGCACCGGGCCCCCGTCCGGCGGAAGGGGCATCCGCGCGGAAGGCCGCCGCGTCACTCCGCCCCCGGGGCGGGCCCGTCGAGATTGGTTGGCCGAAGGGGAGACCGGAGGGGACTGGAGGGGCTGGAGGGGCTGGAGGGGCTGGAGGGGCTGGAGGGGCTGGAGGGAGGTGCCGGTTGCGGGGGCATCGAACCCCCGCAACCGGCGCTGCCGCGGACAGAGCCGGGCGGCCGGTCACGCCCGTCCGATTCGTGCGCGGGCAGTATTGCGGAACCGGATGCGCTGAGGGGCTGAGGGTCGAGGGGCCTAGAGCTCATGACCCGGGGGGAGACGGCGGGAAAGCCGCAGCCGGCGGGGGCGCGCCGCGGGGCGGAGGCGCGACAAGACGGCGGGAGCCGGGACGGCGCACCCCCCGGCCTGTTACAATTCGCAAGGATTGCGAAAAAGTCGCGCAACCATTGCGGGCGAGGCTCCTCGGGCGAAGGGCGGGATCGCCAAGAATCCTCCCCTCGCCCGACCGACCCCGGAGGAGGGGGCCGGTCGCACCAGGGAGGAGTGGAATGGCCGAAACGGGGGACCTCGTCTCGATTCCGGCGCTGCTGCACAGGAACGCTGCCGCGTTCCCGCGCCAGCCCGCCTATCGGGAGAAGGAATTCGGCATCTGGCAGGTCTGGAGCTGGGCGGAGGCGGCGTCCGAGATCCGCGCCATCGCGCTGGGCTTCCTCGCGCTCGGGTTGCAGCGGGGCGACCATGTGGCGGTGGTGGGGCGCAATCGCCCGGCGCTCTACTGGTCGATGGTCGCGGCGCAGATGTGCGGCGCGGTGCCCGTGCCGCTCTATCAGGACGCGGTGGCCGAGGAGATGGTCTATGTGCTCGACCATTGCGGCGCGCGCTTCGTCATCTGCGGCGATCAGGAGCAGGTCGACAAGGTCATCGAGGTGCAGGACCGGATCCACCACATCGAGCAGGTGGTCTATGTCGACAAGCGGGGCATGCGGAAATACGACCATTCCCGCATGAACTGGCTCGAGGATGTGGTGGCCGAGGGGCGCGCGGCCCATCGCCGCTTCGACGAGGAGCTCGACGGCCGGATCGCCGAGCTCGACTACGACTCGACCTGCGTGATGCTCTACACGTCGGGGACGACCGGCAAGCCCAAGGGCGTGGTCCTGTCGAACCGCAACATCATCGAGACCTCGAAGAATTCCGTTGCGTTCGACGGCCTCCGCCCCGGCGACGAGGTGCTGGCCTATCTGCCGATGGCGTGGGTCGGCGATTTCATCTTCTCGGTCGGTCAGGCGATGTGGACGGGCTTCTGCGTGAACTGCCCCGAGAGCGCGACCACCATGATGAACGATCTGCGCGAGATCGGGCCCACCTATTTCTTCGCCCCGCCGCGCGTCTTCGAGGGCCAGCTCACCAATGTGATGATCCGGATGGAGGATGCGGGCCGGATCAAGAAGGCGCTCTTCCGGCACTATATGGAGGTCGCCCGCCGGGTGGGCCCCGCGATCCTCGACGGCAGGCCCGTGAGCACGGCCGACCGGATCGCCTACTGGATCGGCGACAAGCTGATCTACGGGCCGCTGAAGAACACGCTCGGCTTCTCGCGCGTGCGGGTGGGCTATACGGCGGGCGAGGCCATCGGGCCGGAGATCTTCGACTTCTACCGCTCGCTCGGCATCAACCTGAAGCAGCTCTACGGCCAGACCGAAGCCTCGGTCTTCATCACCCAGCAACCCGACGGGCAGGTGCGCTCGGATACGGTGGGCGTGCCCTCGCCCGGCGTGGAGGTGCGGATCGCCGAGACGGGCGAGGTCTTCTACCGCTCGCCCGGCACCTTCGTGGCCTATTACAAGAACCCCGAGAGCACCGCCTCGACCAAGGATGCCGAGGGCTGGGTCGCCACGGGCGACGCGGGCTTCTTCGAGGAAGCGACCGGCCACCTGCGGATCATCGACCGCGCCAAGGACGTGGGCAAGATGGCCGACGGGCGGCTCTTCGCGCCGAAATATGTCGAGAACAAGCTGAAGTTCTACCCCTCGATCCTCGAGGCCGTGGTCTTCGGCAACGGACGCGAGCGCTGTACCGCCTTCCTCAACATCGACCTCGCCGCCGTGGGCAACTGGGCCGAGCGCAACAACATCGCCTATTCCTCCTATCAGGAGCTGGCGGGCCACCCCAAGGTCTACGACATGATGAAGGGCCATGTGGAGGAGGTGAACCGCTCCATCGCCGAGGATCCGATGCTGTCGGGCTGCCAGGTCCACCGCTTCCTGATCCTGCACAAGGAGCTCGACGCCGACGACGGCGAGATGACCCGCACCCGCAAGGTGCGCCGCAAGGTCATCGAGGAGAAATACCACGACCTGATCGCCGCGCTCTACGACGGGCGGACCAGCATCCACACCGAAACCGAGGTCACCTACGAGGACGGCCGCAAGGGCGCGATCCGCGCCACGCTGAGGATCGAGGACGCCGCCACCCACGGCGCCTCCGCGCAGAGGATGGCTGCCGAATGAATGCGCTCGACGTGACGATGGACGAAACCGGCGCCGACGAGCGCCGCATCGGCGGCGTGCTGATGGAGATGAAGAACATCACGCTCCGCTTCGGCGGCGTGAAGGCGATCACCGACATCAGCTTCGACATCCGCGAGGGCGAGATCCGCGCCATCATCGGGCCGAACGGGGCCGGCAAATCCTCGATGCTGAACGTGATCTCGGGCTTCTACGTCCCGCAGGAGGGCGAGGTCTGGTTCCGCGGAAAGCGGCGGCCGCAGATGAAGCCCTATGAGGTGGCCCAGCAGGGCATCGCCCGTACCTTCCAGAACATCGCCCTCTTCGAGGGGATGAGCGTGCTCGACAACATCATGACCGGCCGCCTCACGCTGATGAAGACCGGCCTCTGGAGCCAGGCGCTCTGGTGGGGCCGCGCGCAGGCCGAGGAGGTCGAGCATCGCGCCAAGGTCGAGAGGATCATCGACTTCCTCGAGATCCAGCATATCCGCAAGACGCCCGTGGGCCGCCTGCCCTATGGCCTGAAGAAACGCGTGGAGCTTGCCCGCGCGCTGGCCACCGAGCCGAAGCTCCTGCTTCTCGACGAGCCGATGGCCGGCATGAACGTCGAGGAGAAGGAGGACATGTGCCGCTTCATCCTCGACACGAACGACGAGTTCGGCACGACCATCGCCCTGATCGAACATGACATGGGCGTGGTCATGGATCTCTCGGACCGCGTCGTGGTGATGGATTACGGCAAGAAGATCGGCGACGGCACGCCCGACGAGATCCGCAGCAACAAGGCCGTGATCGACGCCTATCTGGGGGTGCAGCATGACTGAGGCCCCGATCCACGGCGCGCGCCTGCTCGAGGTGCCGCACCCGCGGCTTCTGACCGACGCGCCGCTGCTGCGCCTGCGAGCGGAAGCCCCGTCCCCCCGCGCCCCGTCCGCCCCGTTCCCGCCCGCTGCCGAGGAGGCGCCCGATGCTGCCTGACCAGCTTGTCTTCGCCATGGAAGTCACCCTGAACGGCCTGATGGCCGGGGTGATGTATGCGCTCGTGGCGCTCGGCTTCGTGCTGATCTTCAAGGCCTCGGGCATCTTCAACTATGCGCAGGGGGTGCTCGCGCTCTTTGCCGCGCTGACGCTGGTCGGCCTGCAGAACGGCCAGATCCCCTTCGCCCATCTCATCAACGCGGCCTTCGGCACCGACCTGCACAGCTTCGGCTGGACCCTGCCCGCGGCTCTGGCCATCGCCCTCACCGCGCTCGTGATGGTGGGCCTCGCCTGGGCCATCGAGCGGCTGATCCTGAAGCATCTGGTGAACCAGGAGCCGATCATCCTCTTCATGGCGACCATCGGGCTCGCCTATTTCCTCGAGGGGCTGGGCGACGTCATGTGGGGCGCGGACATCAAGACGCTCGACGTGGGCCTGCCGCAGGGCATCTCGGAGGGGATCGAGGCCGTCACGGCCGAGTGGTTCGGCTACGGCTTCTTCATCGACAGGCTCGACATCGTGGCGACGCTGGTCGCGGCGGCGCTGGTCGCGGCGCTCACGCTCTTCTCGCAATATACCAAATACGGCCGTGCGCTCCGCGCCGTGGCCGACGACCATCAGGCGGCGCTGTCGGTCGGCATCTCGCTCCGCTTCGTCTGGGTGCTGGTCTGGTCGATCGCGGGCTTCGTGGCCCTCATCGCGGGCATCATGTGGGGCGCGAAGTCGGGCGTGCAATTCTCGCTCTCGCTCATCGCGCTGAAGGCGCTGCCCGTTCTCATGCTCGGCGGCTTCACCTCGATCCCCGGCGCCATCGTGGGCGGGCTCATCATCGGCATGGGCGAGAAGCTGTTCGAGTTCTTCGCGGGCCCCCTGATCGGCGGCGCGACCGAGAACTGGTTCGCCTATGTGCTCGCACTCCTGTTCCTCGTCTTCCGGCCGCAGGGCCTGTTCGGCGAACGCATCATCGAGAGGGTCTGATCCATGCTTTACCGTGAAGCGGGCGAGTTCAAGACGAGCTACGCGCAGGACAGCCAGACCTTCCCGATCTGGTGGGACCGGCTCTGGTATCAGGTGGCGCTGGTGGTGGGCTTCGCCATCCTGCCCTTCGTCATCAACGACTACTGGGCCAATGCCGTGGTCGTGCCCTTCCTGATCTATGCGATCGCGGCCATCGGGCTCAACATCCTGACGGGCTACTGCGGGCAGGTGAGCCTCGGGACGGGGGGCTTCATGGCGGTGGGGGCCTATGCGGTCTACAAGCTGATGACCGCCTTTCCCGACGTGCCGATCCTGATCCATGTGATCCTCGCGGGCGCCATCACCGCGGGCGTGGGGGTGCTCTTCGGCCTGCCCTCGCTCAGGATCAAGGGCTTCTATCTGGCCGTCGCCACGCTCGCCGCGCAGTTCTTCCTCGTCTGGCTCTTCAACAAGGTGCCGTGGTTCTACAACTACTCGGCCTCGGGCCAGATCACCGCGCCCGAGCGGACCATGTTCGGCATCGCGGTGACGGGGGCCAACACGCCCGCCTGGGCCAAGTATCTCTTCTGCGCGGCCTTCCTCTTCGCGCTGGCTTGGATCGCGCGGAACCTCACGCGCGGCACCATCGGCCGGAAGTGGATGGCGATCCGCGACATGGACATCGCGGCCGAGATCATCGGGGTGAACCCGCTCACGACCAAGCTCTCCGCCTTCGCGGTCTCGTCCTTCTTCATCGGCATCGCGGGCGCGCTGTTCTTCGCGGTCTATCTCGGCGCGGCCGAGGTGGGCGAGGCCTTCGGGATCCAGAAGTCCTTCCTCATTCTCTTCATGATCATCATCGGGGGTCTCGGCAGCATCTTCGGCAGCTTCGCGGGCGCGGCCTTCCTCGTGCTCCTGCCGGTCTTTCTCAAGAACGTGCTGGTGGGCGGACTGGGCTGGCCCTCGGACCTCGCCGCCCACATCGAGCTCATGATCGTGGGCGCGCTCATCATCGGATTTCTCATCCTCGAGCCGCACGGGCTGGCCCAGCTCTGGCGCGTGCTCAAGGAGAAGCTGCGACTGTGGCCCTTCCCGCACTGATGCGGGGGCGGCCGGACGAAGGCCGGGACAACCGGCAAGGACCAACGGGAGGAGTGTCCATGAGAAAGAGTTTCACCCTGCTCGCCGCGACGGCGCTCGCGGCCGCGACGGCTGGTGCGGCGCAGGCGGATCTCGTCGTGCCGAACCTCAGCTACCGCACCGGCCCCTTCGCTGCGGGCGGCATCCCCTATGCCGACGGCTTCCAGGATTACTTCACGCTGCTGAACGAGCGTGACGGCGGCATCGGCGGCGAGATCGTCAAGACCCCGGAATGCGAGACGGCCTACAACACCGAGAAGGGCGTCGAATGCTATGAGGCCACCAAGGGCCAGGGCGCGCTCGTCTACAACCCGCTCTCGACCGGCATCACCTACCAGCTCATCCCCAAGATGCAGGCCGACGGGATCACCCTCTACACGCCGGGCTACGGGCGGACCTCGGCGGCCAACGGCCGCGTTTTCGAATGGGTGTTCAACTATCCGGCCAACTACTGGGACGGCGCCTCGGTCGCGATCAAGTATCTGCTCGACCAGAACGGCGGCAGCCTCGAGGGCAAGAAGATCGCGCTGCTCTATCACAACTCCGCCTACGGCAAGGAGCCGATCCGCACGCTCGAGGACCTGTCGAAGAAACACGGCTTCACCCTCTCGACCCTCCCCATCGACAGCCCCGGCCAGGAGCAGAAGAGCCAGTGGCTCCAGGTCCGGCGCGAGAAACCGGATTACGTCCTGTTCTGGGGCTGGGGCGTGATGAACTCGGTCGCGATCCAGGAGGCCGCGAACATCCGCTTCCCGATGGAGAATTTCATCGGCATCTGGTGGTCGGGCTCCGAGAATGACGTGGCCCCCGCGGGTGCCGGCGCGAACGGCTACAAGTCGCTGACCATGCATGGCGTGGGAGCGGACTATCCGGTCTATGCCGACCTGAAGCAGTATGTCGTCGATGCGGGCAAGGCGGCGGGCGACGGCTCGAACGTCGGCACCGTGATCTATTCCCGCGGCATGTATGCGGCCATGGTGATCGCCGAGGCGATCCGCAAGGCACAGGAGCTGGCCGGAACCTCGGCCGTGAACGCGGCCCAGGTGCGCGACGGCTTCGAGGCGCTCGAGATCACCGAGGCGCGCATGAAGGAGCTGGGCCTGCCCGACTTCGGCCAGCCCTTCAAGGCCACCTGCGCCGACCACGGCGGGCCGGGCATGGCGCGCATCCAGCAATGGGACGCGAGCGCCAAGCGCTGGACGCTCGTCACCGACTGGATCGCGCCCGACGATGCGGTGCTCGACCCGCTCGTGGCCGCGGATTCAGCGGCTTACGCCAAGGAAGCCGGCCTCTCCGAGCGCTGCAACTGACCCGGCGCGCCGGCCCTCCGGGGCCGGCCGCACCCGCTCCCGGCGGGCCCGCTGCGGGCCCTCCCTCCCCTGCCGAGGCCATGCCCATGTTCGACGACCGCCCCTCCCCCCGGACCGACACCCTGCTCGAGGTCAACAACATCGAGGTGATCTACAACCATGTCATCCTCGTCCTGAAGGGGGTGAGCCTGCAGGTCCCGAAGGGCGGCGTCACCGCGCTCCTCGGCGGCAACGGCGCGGGCAAGACCACCACGCTGAAGGCGATTTCCAACCTGCTCCGCTCCGAGCGGGGCGAGGTCACGAAGGGCGCCATCCTCTACCGCGGCGAGCGGGTGCAGGATCTCGACCCCGCGACCCTCGTCCGCCGCGGCGTGATCCAGGTGATGGAGGGCCGGCACTGTTTCGAGCATCTGACAGTCGAGGAGAATCTTCTCACCGGCGCCTATACCCGCAAGGACGGGCGCGCGGCGGTGATGGACGATCTCGAGATGGTCTATACCTACTTCCCGCGCCTGCGCGAACGGCGGAAAAGCCAGGCGGGCTACACGTCGGGCGGCGAGCAGCAGATGGTCGCCATGGGCCGCGCGCTGATGAGCCGCCCCGAGATGATCCTGCTCGACGAGCCCTCGATGGGCCTCGCGCCGCAGCTTGTCGAACAGATATTCGAAATCGTGCGCGCGGTGAACGAGGGCGAGGGCGTGACCTTCCTTCTGGCCGAGCAGAACACCAACGTGGCGCTGCGCTACGCCCACACCGGCTATATCCTCGAGAGCGGGCGGGTGGTGATGGAGGGCACCGCGCAGGAGCTGCGCGAGAACCCCGACGTCAAGGAATTCTACCTCGGCATGTCCGACAAGGGCCGCAAGTCGTTCCGCGACGTGCGCTCCTACCGGCGGCGCAAGCGGTGGCTGGCATGAGGGGAGAGAGGCGGATGACCCATTACGACCATCTGGAGACCCGCTCCGCCGATGCGCGCGCGGCGGACCTTGCACGGAACCTGCCGCGGCTCATCGCCCATGCGAGGACGGCGCCCGCGCTGGGCCAGAGCCTCGCGGAGGTGGATCCCGCAACCATCACCTCGGTCGAGGCGCTGGCCGCCCTGCCGGTGATCCGCAAGGCCGACCTCGTTGCCGCGCAGAAGGCCCGCCCCCCGCTCGGCGGCTTCCTCCCCGGGGGCGGCAGCTACGAGCACATCTTCCAGTCGCCGGGCCCGATCTACGAGATTGGCCGCACGACGCCCGACTGGTGGCGGATGGGCCGTTTCCTGCATGCCTGCGGGGTGGGGCCGGCCGACATCGTGCAGAACTGCTTCGGCTACCACCTGACCCCCGCCGGGATGATCTTCGAATCCGGGGCCCGCGCCGTGGGCGCCCGCGTCCTGCCCGCGGGCACCGGCCAGACCGACCTGCAGGTCCGCGCCGCGGCGGATGTGGGCAGCACCGCCTATGCCGGCACGCCCGATTATCTCAAGGTGATCCTCGACCGCGCCGAGGAGATGGGCGAGCGGCTCGGCATCGTCCGCGCCGCGGTGGGCGGCGGCGCCCTCTTTCCCTCGCTGCGCAAGGAGTATGCCGATCGCGGCATCCTCTGCCTGCAGTGCTATGCCACGGCCGATCTCGGCAACATCGCCTACGAGAGCGAGGCGATGGAGGGGATGATCCTCGACGAGGGCGTGCTGGTCGAGATCGTCCGCCCCGGCACCGGCGATCCGGTGCCCGAGGGCGAGGTGGGCGAAGTGGTGGTCACCACGCTCAACCGCGACTATCCCCTCGTCCGCTTCGCCACGGGCGATCTCTCCGCCCTGATGCCGGGCCAGAGCCCCTGCGGCCGCACCAACCGGCGCATCCGCGGCTGGATGGGGCGCGCCGACCAGACCACCAAGATCAAGGGCATGTTCGTGCGCCCCGAACAGGTGGCCGATCTCGTCGCCCGCCATTCCGAGGTCAGCCGCGCCCGCGTCATCGCCACCCGCGAGGGCGAGATGGATGCGATGACGGTCCAGATCGAGAGCCGCGCCACGAACCCGGCCGTCTACGAGGCCTCGGTGCTGGCCGCGCTGAAGCTGCGCGGCCGGATCGAGATCGTGACGCCCGGAACCCTGCCCAACGACGGCAAGGTGATCGAGGACCGGCGCACCTACGGCTGAGAGGCCCGCCTTTCACGCTGGCCCAAATATCCCGCGGGGGTCCGGGGGCGCGAAGCCCCCGGCGTCTTCCGGGATCGATTGTGCGGGCAGCCTGTAAGCCGGATTCTGTTCCGGGGTTGCCCCCTTCGATGACCATTCCTCTGGCCCCGCCGTTGCCGACGGGATCGAGCTGCCAACCCGGGTTCCTCGGGCTGAGACATCCCTGCGGCGATATCCCCGAAAGGATCAGGCCCGCGCGGAACCCCTATTCGGCATTGCTCCGGGTGGGGCTTGCCATGCCGGTCCTGTTGCCAGTCCCGCGGTGGGCTCTTGCCCCACCGTTTCACCCTTGCCCCGGGCCCGAAAGCCTGTGGGGCGGTCTGTTCTCTGTGGCGCTTTCCCTCGGGTTGCCCCGGCCGGGCGTTACCCGGCACCCTTGTCCCATGGAGTCCGGACTTTCCTCGCGCCCGAAGGCTCGCGGTCATCCGGCCACCCGCACGGCGGTGGCTTACGCCCGGGGCGTCCGCCCGTCAACCGGATAGCGCGCCGCAAGATCGGCCATGACCCCCGCATCCTCCCCCGAAAGCGGCCCCCTCGCCCAGGGCCGGAACCGCAGGCGCACCGCCGCGAGCAGAAGCTCCGCCTGCACCGCGGGATAGCCGAAGGCCCGGGCCGCCTCGGCAAAGCCCCCCACCTCCGCCGGCGGACAGCCCTGCGAAGGCCAGACCGAGAGCCCGGCGCGGGCCAGACGGCGCCAGTCGAAGCGCGCGCCCGGATCGCCTTTCCGCTCCGGCGCCATGTCGGAATGGCCGATCACCCGCGCGGGCGGGATCTGCCACCGC
This sequence comes from Cereibacter johrii, assembly GCF_001720585.1. Classification (GTDB taxonomy): domain Bacteria; phylum Pseudomonadota; class Alphaproteobacteria; order Rhodobacterales; family Rhodobacteraceae; genus Cereibacter_A; species Cereibacter_A johrii. The sequence continues at coordinate 66,194 of NZ_MABH01000163.1, forward strand.
GCGAGGATCCCCGCCAGCAGCCGCTCCAGCGCCGCCATCTGCGGCTCGGGAAAGGGCCTGTCGCCGGGGTTGGCAAGTTCGATCCCGATCGAGCGCGAGTTGACATCCGTCACGCCCCCCCAGGACCCCGCCCCCGCGTGCCAGGCGCGCAGCTCTTCGGGCACCAGAGCCAGGGGCTCGCCCCGTTCCGGGACCAGCCAGTGGGCGGAGACTTCCGCCGCCGGATCGCAGAGCCGGGCGCGGGCGGCCTCGGCGCTCGCCATGGCCGTGTAATGGATCACCACGAGATCGGGCCGCGCGCCCTCGCGCCGCGGCCCGCAATTGGGCGAGAGGCTCACGCCTCAGCGGACGGCGCGGAACGGCCGGGGATCCCAGCCGCAGGCGAAGCCGTCGCCGTCGGGATCGAGGCCCTTGCGGTCGCGATCGGGGCCGCCCGAGGCGAGGAAGGCCTGCTGGGCCAGATCGGGCGAGGCGAATTTCGCGCAGGCCGCGCCCGGATCCGACAGGCGCAGCGACGAGCGCTTGTACATCTGCGTCCCCGGCGCATGATTGGTCGAGAGCGCGAACTGGACGATGTTCGGGCCATTGGACTGGGTCCGCTGCGGCACCGGCTGGGGCGGGATCACCGTATAGTTGGCGCGGTTCTGCGCGATGAGCTGCGCATCGTCTTCCCGGCTCCGGCGCTCCGACACTGCGCTGAAGTCATTCTCGTCCGAAATGCCGGTGTGGCTGCCCACGGCCGCCATCTCGCCCGATTCCTCGCGGATCCCCACCGGGGCGTTGCCGCGCGGCCGGGTCGCAGGCAGGCCCGCCTCGCCGGTCGTATAGCTCGTCGTGCCGCCGATCAGCGCGCCCGGAGCTACCTGACCCGGAGCCACCTGTCCCGGAGCCGCCCCGCCGTAGCCCGCGCCGCCGTCGGCCGCATCGATGGCCGAGCCGATGGCTTCCGTCGAGAAGGCGGGCTGCCCGGCCGCGCCCGCCGGAGCGTCCGGCAGCGGCATGGTGGTGGAGGGGCGCTGCCCCATCAGCTCCGCTTCGCGGCGGTGCAGATAGCTCGAGTAATCCTCGAATCCCGCGCCCGATTGCGGCGGCGCCGGCTGGCAGGCCGCGGTGGCGACGGCGAGAAGAAGAGCCGCGGAGGCGCGCATGGTATCGGTCCTGTGTCGCATGGATCCGAGGGCCCTTACCACCATTTCCGGGGCTTTTCCACAAAGCCCGCCGCCCGTTCGAGCACATGGGCGTGATTGAGGAGCCCCGCCTCGTCCCACGGACGGCCGATGAGCTGGAGCCCGAGCGGCAGCCCTTTGGCGTCGAGACCCACCGGCACCGAGATGCCGGGCAGCCCCGCGAGGTTCACCGTCACGGTGAAGACGTCGTTGAGATACATGGCCACGGGATCGGCCTCGGCCATCTCGCCCAGCCCGAAGGCCGAGGAGGGCGTGGCCGGCGTCAGGATCGCATCCACCCCCGCCGCGAAGGCCTCGTCGAAGTCGCGCTTGATCAGCGCCCGCACCTTGCGCGCCCGGTTGTAATAGGCGTCGTAGAAGCCCGCCGAGAGCACATAGGTGCCGATCATCACCCGGCGCTGGACCTCCTTGCCGAAGCCTTCGGCGCGGGTCTTCTCATACATGTCGACGATGCCGTCGCCCTGCCCGAGCCGCGCGCGGTGGCCGTAGCGCACCCCGTCGTAGCGCGCGAGGTTCGAGGAGGCCTCGGCCGGCGCGATGACATAATAGGCGGGCAACGCATATTTCGTGTGGGGCAGCGAGATGTCGACGATCTCGGCGCCCGCATCGGCCAGCATCTCGCGGCCCCGGGCCCAGAGCGCTTCGATCTCGGCAGGCATCCCGTCCATGCGATATTCGCGCGGGATGCCGATCTTCCTGCCGCGGATGTCGCCCGTCAGCGCCGCCTCGAAATCCGGCACCGGAATGTCGGCGCTGGTGGAATCCTTTGGATCGTGCCCGGCCATGGCGCCAAGCAGGATCGCCGCATCCCGCACGCTCTTGGTCATCGGCCCCGCCTGATCCAGCGACGAGGCGAAGGCCACGATCCCCCAGCGCGAGACGCGCCCGTAGGTGGGCTTGATCCCCACGATGCCGGTGAAGGCGGCGGGCTGGCGGATCGAGCCGCCGGTGTCGGTCCCCGTGGCGCCAAGGCAGAGATCCGCCGCCACTGCCGCGGCCGAACCGCCCGACGAGCCGCCGGGCGTCAGCCTGCGGTCGTCCACCTTCCAGGGGTTGACCGCATCGCCGTAGCACGAGGTCTCGTTCGACGAGCCCATGGCGAACTCGTCCATGTTGAGCTTGCCGAGCATCACCGCCCCCGCCTCGAACAGTTTCGAGGTGACGGTCGATTCATATTCCGGCTTGAAGCCCTTGAGGATGTTCGAGGCCGCCTGCGAGGCCACGCCCTTCGTGCAGAAGAGATCCTTGATCCCGAGCGGGATGCCGTTCAGCGCGCCCGCATCGGCGCCCCGGCGCGCATCCGCCGCCCGCGCCTGATCGAGCGCGATCTCGGGCGTCGCATGGACGAAGGCATTGAGCGGCGTGCCCGCATCGATGGCCGTGAGGCAGGCCATGGTCAGGTCCACCGCCGAAAGCTCGCCCCCGGCCAGCGCGTCGCGGGCCTCGGCGATCGTCAGTTCGTTCGCGTTCATTCCACCACCTTCGGCACGGCGAAGAAGCCCTCGCGGGCGTCGGGCGCGTTGGACAGTACCTTGTCCTGCATGTCGCCGTCGGTCACCACATCCTGCCGCCGCTTCAGCCGCATGGGCGTGACCGAGGTCATGGGCTCGACACCCTCGACATCCACCTCGTTCAGCTGCTCCATGAAGGTGAGGATGCCCGAAAGCTCGCCGGCCAGGGCCGGCAGGTCCGCCTCGTCCACGCGGATCCGCGCGAGATGCGCCACCCGCCGCGCGGTCTCGATGTCGATCGACATGTCCTTCGCTCCGCTTGCCGTTTGGGTCCGTTTAGCGAGGCCGCCCTGCGGCTGCAAGCCGGTGCCGCCGCCAGACCTCGATCATCCAGCCGAGGAGCAGCGCATTCAGGAGATGCCACAGGAAATGCGTGCCGAGCGGAAAGGCTGGGCAGAGCGGCCCGTCGAGTGTTCGGAAGCCGAGCGAGAGGAGGAGAAGCCCCCCGCCCACGGCAAGACCCCGCGCCGTGGCGGGCGCCCGCGGCCCGAGCCAGGCCGCCACCCCGAGGATGAGGACCGGCACCGGCGCATAGCCTGCCGAGGAGCCGAGCCCGGGCAGGCGCGCGAAAAGCGGCACGGTGAGCGCGGCATAGGGCAGGAAGGCTGCCGTGGCGAGCAGAGCCGCCCCGCGGCCCATCCCCAGCAGGTCGCGCGCCGCGGCATGGAGATAGAGGAGGATGAAGGCAAGGATCGGCAGCACGTCGAGAAGCCCCGTCAGCCGGTTCGCCGCCGTGTGAAAGAGCCCCGAGCCGAGCCCGATCGCCGCAAGCACGAGGCACAGCGCCCGGCCCCGGGCCAGCCCGCGCACCCGCGGCCAGAGCACGGCCGCCGCGATCGGGAAGGCCGCGTTCGTGGCGGCATTCAGCGGCTCGGCCCAGAGCCCAGGCCCCACGCGCTCGCAATAGCCGTCGACCGCGGCCAACCAGTCCATTCCCCTCGCCCTCCCCTGCCCTAGATTGGAGCCGAACCGAATCCGTTACGGGAGATGCCCCCATGAAGATCACCTGGCTCGGCCATTCCGGCTTCCGCATCGCCATCGAGCAGGCCGTGCTGCTCGTCGACCCCTGGCTCACCGGCAACCCGCTCTTCCCCGCCGACCGGCGCGAGGAGGCGCTGGCGGGCGCCACCCATATCCTCATCACCCACGGGCATGGCGATCATACCGGCGACACGGTGGCCATCGCCAAGGAGCGGGGCCTTCCGGTGGTCGGCATCTACGATCTCGTGACCTGGCTCCAGGAGAAGGAGGGGATCGAGGGGATCGGCTTCAACAAGGGCGGCACGGTGACGCTGGGCGGTGCAAGGGTCACGATGGTGCAGGCCACCCATTCCTCCTCCATGTCGGGCGAGACCGGCCCGATCTATACGGGGACCGAATCGGGCTACATGATCGCGGGCGACGGCCATGTGATCTACCTTTCTGGCGATACCGACATCATGGCCGACATGGGCTGGATGGGCGAATACCACCGCCCCGACGTGGGCATCCTCGCCGCGGGCGGCCATTTCACCATGGACATGAAGCGGGCGGCCTTCGCGGCGCGCAAATATTTCGACTTCCGCACCGTGATCCCCTGCCATTACCGCACCTTCCCGGTGCTCGAACAATCGGCCGAGGCGCTGGCCCAGGGCCTGCCCGGCGTCGAGGTGATCGAGCCGCAGGTGCTCGTCCCGATCGAGATCTGAGCGCTCCGGCTCAGCCCGGCCGCCGCGCGGCGAAGAAGCCGCGCAGGAGCGCCGCCGCCTCGGCCTCGCCGATCCCGTCGTAGACCTCGGGCACATGGTGGCACTGGGGGTGCGCGAAGACCCGCGCCCCCTGCGCCACGCCCCCCGACTTGGGATCGGCCGCGCCATAATAGAGCCGAGCGATCCGCGCTGCCGAGATGGCCCCTGCACACATCGGACAGGGCTCGAGCGTCACATAGAGATCGCAGCCCGTCAGCCGCTCGCCCAAGTCCGCGCAGGCCGCCCGGATCGCCAGCATCTCGGCATGGGCCGTCGGATCGGACAGTTCGCGGCAGCGGTTGCCCGCGCGCGCGACGACCTGCCCGCCCGGCGCCACGACGACGGCTCCGACCGGCACCTCGCCCCGCGCGCCCGCCGCCCGGGCCTCGGCGAGCGCCGCCTCCATGTGACTGCGAAACTCCATGCCCCCTCATGCCGCGCCCCCCGCGCCCACGCAAGCGGCCCTGTCCCGCCCGCCCTCTTTCGCCCCCCGCCCCGGAGGCCGCAAACATCCCGCCCACCGCGGCGCCCGGCCAGGCGGCTGCGTCCGCCGCCCCCGCCCCCTGCGGACAAGGGGCCCGCCGCGCCGATCTTCCCCTCCGCGCCTTGCCCTTTCACTCTGGTCCAAATATCCTCCGGGGGTCCGGGGGTGGAAAACCCCCGGGGGTTCCGCCAGCGGAACAGCCTCAATCCGGGACCCCTCATGACCGACAGCAAAGACGGCGAGCGCATCGCCAAGGTTCTCTCTCGTGCGGGCATCGCCTCGCGCCGCGACGCCGAGCGGATGATCGAACTCGGCCGCATCGGGGTGAACGGGCGCACCATCGACAGCCCGGCGCTGAACGTGGGCCCGAAGGACCGCATCACGGTCGACGGCCAGCCCTTGGCCCCGCCCGAGCCCGCCCGCCTGTGGCTCTATTACAAGCCCGAGGGGCTCGTGACCTCGGCCTCCGACGAGAAGGGCCGCGAGACGGTCTTCGACCACCTGCCCGAGGGCCTGCCGCGCGTCATGTCGGTGGGACGGCTCGACCTCAACTCCGAGGGTCTCCTCCTCCTGACCAATGACGGCGAGCTCAAGCGCCGGCTCGAACTGCCCTCCACCGGCTGGCTGCGGAAATATCGCGTGCGGGTGAAGGGCAATCCGCCCGCCCCCGCCCTCGAGCCGCTGCGCAAGGGGATCACGGTCGAGGGCGAGAGCTTCCAGCCGATGACCGTCTCGCTCGACCGGGTGCAGGGCGCGAACGCCTGGCTGACCGTGGGCCTGCGCGAGGGCAAGAACCGCGAGATCCGCCGCGCCATGTCCGCCATCGGCCTCACCGTGAACCGTCTGATCCGCGTGAGCTACGGCCCGTTCCGGCTGAACGAGCTCGAGCCCGGCATGGTCGAGGAGGTGCGCCCCAAGATCCTGCGCGACCAGCTCGGCCTCGATCCGCAAGCCGACGGCGAGGCACGCCCGGCCAGGGGACGGAAGCCCGACGGCGCCGCACGCCCCGCAAGGTCAGAAGGGACCGCGCGCCCCGCGAGATCCGAAGGGACCGCACGTCCGGCAAGGTCCGAAGGGTCCGCGCGTTCCGCAAGGTCCGAAGGGACCGCACGTCCGGCAAGTTCCGAAGGCTCCACAAGATCCGAAAGCGCCGCGCGTCCGCCTCGTGGGGCCGCGGCGGACGGACCCGCCCGACCCGCTCGGGGGACGATGTCCGACGGCGCCGCAGGCCCGACAAAGGGGCGCTCGCCGCACGGGGCGGCGCCCAAGGAC
>NZ_MABH01000164.1:0-55000 GCF_001720585.1 Cereibacter johrii
GTCGGGCGTGGTCCGCGGCATCCGCGCGCCGGCTCCGCGGCCCACGGCCCTGGGCGGGCTCTGGCTCGCGCTCTTCCTCACGCTGCCCTTCGCGGCCCTCGGCGTGCTGATCGACTTCGGATCGCGGCTCCTTCAGTGACCCGAGGAGCGGCCCCGCCCCGAGGGACAGGCGGAGGCGCTGTTTGGGGGCCCGCCTGCGGCCGTCAGAGGTCGCGCACCAGCCGCAGCGCGTCATAGATCGCGGCGTGGGTGTTGCGCGCGGCCACTGCGTCGCCGATGCGGTAGAGGCGGAAGCGACCCTCGGGATTGACCAGCCGATCCTGAGAGCCACCCGTGGCAAGGGCGTCGTAATCCACCTCGCCCAGGTTCGAAGAGAGCGGCTTCAGCTCGAAATAGAGATCGTCGAGGGGCCGCGTGCCATGGTTGACGACCACCTGATCGACCAGCCGGTCGCGCAGCGCGGGGCCGTAGTCGCTGCCCAGAACCGCGCGGAGGCGGTTGCCTTCGCGCCTGACCGACTTGAGGCGCCATGTCACGGTGAAGGTCGCGTCGCGCGCCTGCAGGCTGCGCATGTAGGGCACGAGGTTCATCGCCATCACCTCGGGCGCGAAGCTGCGGTCAGGCGTCACGATCTCGACCGCGGCCCCGGTCGCGGCGATGAGATCGGCCGCCTGAAGTCCCGCATGATCGCCTGCATCGTCGAAGACGAGGGCGCTGGCAGCCGGCTTCACATCGCCCGAAAGGATGTCCCAGGCCGAGCAGACGAGGTCGTTGCCCTCCTCCAGCACCTCGGTATGCGGCAGGCCTCCGGTGGCCACGATGACCGCATCGGGCTCTGTCGCAAGCACCGCCTCGGCGTCCGCGAAGCTGTTGAAATGGAATTTCACCCCCAGCTTCTCGCACTGGTCGAGCCGCCAGCCCACGATCGACATCATCTCGCGCCGCCGCTCCTGTCGAGCGGTGAGCCGCACCTGACCGCCGGCCTCGGACGCGGCCTCGAACACCGTCACCGCATGTCCGCGGCTGCCTGCCACGCGCGCGGCCTCGAGGCCGGCAGGACCGGCGCCGACAACGGTGATACGTTTTTTCACCGGGGCCGGCGCGATCTCGTGCGGCTGTTCGATCTCGCGCCCGCTGGAGGGGTTGTGCAGGCAGAGCGCCATGCCGCCCTGATAGATCCGGTCGAGGCAGTAGTTCGCGCCGACGCAGGGGCGGATGTCGTCTTCGCGGCCCTCGACGATCTTGCGCACGAGATGGGGGTCGGCCAGATGGGCGCGAGTCATGCCCACCATGTCGAGCTTGCCGCTGGCGATGGCATGGCGCGCCGTCGCTACGTCGGGAATGCGCGCCGCATGGAAGGTGGGAAAGCCGGTGGCGGCCCGGATCTCGCCCGCGAAATCGAGATGGGGCGCGCTGCGCATCCCCTGGATCGGGATCAGGTCGGTGAGGCCGGGGTCGGTGTCGATATGTCCCTTCACGACATTCAGGAAATCGATCAGCCCGCTCTCCTTCAGCCGGCGCGAGACCTCGAGCCCCTCGGCCGCGCCCATGCCGCCCGCCAGATCCTGATCGCCCGTGTAGCGGACGCCCACGATGAAGTCGGGCCCCACGCGCTTGCGGATCGCACCGAGCACCTCGAAGGTGAAGCGCAGACGGTTCTCGAGGCTGCCGCCCCAGGGCGCCTCGAGATCGTTGGTCAGAGGCGACCAGAACTGCTCGAGCAGGTGGCCGTAGGCCTCGAGCTCGATCCCGTCGAGGCCCGCCGCCTTCATCCGCTCGGCCGCATCGGCGAAGTCGCCCACGATGCGGGCGATGTCCCACTCCTCCATCCGCTTGGGGAAGGCGCGGTGCGCCGCCTCGCGCTCGTGGCTCGGAGCCACCACCGGAAGCCAGTCGCCCTTGTCCCACCGCGTGCGCCGCCCGAGATGGGTGAGCTGGATCATCACCGCCGCGCCATGGTCGTGGCATTCGTCGGCTAGCTTTTTCATCCAGCCCACGACCTCGTCCTTCCAGACCAGGACATTGTTGAAGACGGGCGGACTGTCGCGGGAGACGCTGGCCGATCCTGCCGTCATGGTCAGGGCCACGCCCGCCTTCGCGCGCTCGACATGATAGGCGCGGTAGCGGTCCTTCGGCATCCCGTCCTCGGGATAGGCCGGCTCGTGGCTGGTGATGAGGATGCGGTTGCGCAGCGTGAGATGCTTGAGCCGGTAGGGCTGGAGGAGCGGGTCGTTCGACATGGGAGACTCCTTGGCGGGACGGCTGCATCATTTGCCGGAATGTGCAGATGTGTCAATTAAAGGTTCTGCGGTGCACGATGGATGATCCGGGGCGAACATTCGCTTGCCTGCCGCCTGTCGCCCGCCTAAGCACGGTGACATGGAGGAACGGGAATCCGAGACGGGGTGGCGCGGATCGCGCGACGGCTGGCTTCAGGCGGCCTACGAGGCGCTGATCGAGGGCGGCGTGGAATCGGTCAAGATCATGACCCTCGCAGCGCAGCTGAAGCTCTCGCGCACCAGCTTCTACTGGTTCTTCAAGGACCGGGCCGACGTGCTCGATGCGCTGCGCAGCCAGTGGGCCGGGACGACGACCGCGCCCCTCGTGGCGGCCTGCGCCGAATATGCCGAAAGCAGGGCCGAGGCCATGCTGAACGTGCTGGCCTGCTTTCTCTCGGGGCGGTTCGATGCGCGGTTCGAATTCGCCGCCCGCAGCTGGGGCCTGCAGGATCCCTCCATGGCTGCGGCCGTCGAGGCGGCAGATGCCGACCGGCTGGCGGCGCTGACGGACATGCTGGCGCGGTGGGGGCACGATCCGCAGGAGGCGGACGTGCGGGCGCGAACGGTCTATCTGGTGCAGATCGGCTATATCTCGATGCGGGCGGAGGAGACGCTGGAGACGCGGCTCGCGCGCATTCCGAGCTATGTCGAGATCTACACCGGCGTGCGCCCGGAGTCGCGCGAGATGGCGCGGTTCCGGGCCAGACTGGGCCTCGCGGCCTGAGGCGAGCGCCGCAGGCGCCTTCGCCGGGGGGGGCGATGCACGTTCAGGAAGCGCCCACTCCTCCTGCGCGGGTACTGAGCGCAACCCTGACGTGTAACGGCATGGGTTTTAGGGCGTTTTCGCGATTGGTGCCTTGAAAGACGGGGCCGGATCGGCATCCTTGAATCATCTTTTATCTTTTCTTTGGCACGCGCGCCTTCGGGTGGCGCACGCAAACTGATCGTTCGAGGATTTTCGGCATGAACCTTCGCAGGACGCTGCTCGTTTCCACGCACAACATGGATGCCCGGCCGTGGAGCGGCGTGCTCTGGGAATGGGCCAATGTCGTCTCGCGGCTCGAGGGCGGGCGCGTGATCGCGCCGCAGGACCGTCTCTACCGGCCGGGCGCAGGGGCGGTGAGCCTGCCGTTGCGCGACCGGCTGGAGCTCAAGTACCGCAAGCTGCGCGGGCGCTACATCCCGCGGATGGAGCCGATGACGCTCGATCTCGATTACGACCTCACGCTCTATACCTGCCAGTTCGTCTATGAGATCGAGGAGATCGACCAGATCCGGCAGTGGCGCGATCGGTCGGGGATTGCCGCGATCTTCCTTCTGGAAAGCTGGTCCTCGACCTTCGAGCAATGGAAGGACAAGCTGCGGCTTCTGGACCGGTTCGACCATGTCTTCGTGCTGAACGGCTCGAGCAAGGAGGCGCTGGCACGCTATACGAGCGCGCCGATCACGCAACTGTCCACGGCGACGGACACGATGCTGACCGCGCCGTTTCCGCATCTGCCGAAGCGCGGCATCGATGTGACGGTGATCGGGCGCCGCGACGCGTCGGTGCACGAGCGTCTCCTCGATCTCTCGGCCGAGCGCGACCTTGTCTATGTCTATGACGTCTGGAAGGGGCAGGAGATGCGCGACGGCTGGGCGCCGGTGCGGCGCTACAATGCCGACCTGATCCGGCACAGCCACTGCTTCCTTGCCTGGGATCCGGGCGATCCCTCTGCGGTGCGGGAACTGGCGGGCGGCGACCGGGCGCTCTCGACGCGCTATTTCGAGGGGGCGGCCGGCGGTGCGCTCGTCCTCGGCAGTGCGCCCGACTGCCCGGAATATCATCAGGCCTTCGACTGGCCCGACGCGCTGATCCCGCTCGATCGGGACATCGGCGAGGTGCTGGCCGAACTCGAGGACGATCCGGCCCGGGTCGAGCGGGCGCGGCGCAGCAACATCGCGCAGTCTCTGCGCCGCCACGACTGGGCTCACCGCTGGAAGCGCGTGCTCGACACGCTGGGGCTCGAGGCCACGCCCGAACATGAGCGGAGGCTCCAGCAGCTCAATGAGATGGCCGCCCATGTCGAGCGGGCGGAGCCCATCGTCCGCACGCGGCCGACGGTGCTCACCTCGTCCGCAGCGGGCTAGGAGGAGCCTCGGCGGGGCCCTGAAGATGTCCGTGGGAAGTGGCGTCGCCCGGCGGTAACGCCTTAGGGATCGCTGGCCTGCGCGGCACCGGAGGGGCGTCGCGCGGCAGGCCCTTCGGCAGTGCCCTCTCGACGGCGGAGCGCCTTCGACAGGCGGCGCCTTGTGCAGGCCGAAGGCGCGAGAGTTTCCGGCCCGAGGATCGGGAGGGGCGCCCCCTCGCGCCGGCCCGCGACCGCCGATCAGGCCGCGGCCGAGACCTTTCGTCCATGGGCGGTGGTGCGGGTGAGGCGGGCCCCCAGCTCGTCCTGAAAGCTGTCGAGCTGGGCCACGATCTGATCGAGGGCGCTGTCGCTCTGGCGGTGAACCGCCCCTTCGATCCGGCTGAGCATCCGGATCGAGCCGAGCGCACTCACATGGTGGTTCATCTGCGCGAGGTGGCTTCCGAGATCCGCCGCATCGCACAGGGCGCGGCGACTGCAGTCCTCCGCCCTCGCGCGATAGTGCGCGGCCGCTTCCGCGAGCCGGCCGCGCTCGGCCTCCGGATCTCCGACGCCCGCTTCGGCGTCGCGGGCAAAACTTGCCGACATTTCCTCGAGAAGAAGGCTTGCGCCCTCGAGGAACAGGGTCTCGGCCGCGGACCGGGCGATGCCGAGGCTTCCGCCCCTGTGCTGCTCGATCCAGCGGCTCATCCCATCCGACAGGAGCGCGTAATTGTCGGCGATGGCGCTCAGGGCGCGCCCGCCTCCCTCGAGACGCGACGCCACGATGCGCAGGTTGGTGGTGATGAGGATCGCCTTCCGGAACATGCGCCGCATCGCTTCAAGTTCGGCCTCGATGCCGTCCGCCGCGCGAAGCGCCGCCAGAGCCGCGCCGAGATCCGGGGCGGGTAGGCCGGTTTCTTCGGCGCGGCAGGCAAGCTCCGCCGCGAGCGTCTGCGCCTGAAACGAGTCATACCCGGAGAAGCCCTCCCGCGAGAGCTGCGCGAGGAGAGCGGAGGCTCCCTCCGCTGGAGTCGCCCCGTCTGCCTCGGCCGCCAGAAGCTCCGCATAGACCTCCTGCACCCGGCGGAAGGTCGCGCTGGCGGGCTTGATGCGCACGGAGAGGAAGCCCTCGCGGATCGGCACCACCACGGCGAAGACCCAATAGGCGCGCCCGTCTATGGCGCGGTTGCAGACATGGACGCCGGTGGGACGTCCCGCCTTCAGCCGCTCCCAGAGCAGGTGGAACGCGGCCTTCGGCATGATCGGGTGGCGGACGATGCGGTGCGGCGCACCGATGAGTTGTCCGGCGTCGTAGCCTGAGACGCGGCGGAAGACGGAGTTGCCGGCATGGATCACGCCCCGCCCGTCGGTGCGCGAGAAGAAGATCTCGTCGAAGCCGATCGGCACCTCGTCGGTCGCAGCCTGCGGCAAGGGACTGGGTGCGAGAGGATGCGGCGCGCGCACAGGTCGTGTCATGCTGGTAACCCTGGTGCCGACTTGCAGGCGGCGGACAATCGGTAAGACCTCAACTCGACGCCCGGTGGCCGCATCCTGCAGGAGGTGCACGATGCGGCCGACGCGCGCGTCACGTCCTTCTGGTCTAGCCGCACCGGCACTCCTGACCAGCCGGCAAAAAGACGCGTAAAACTCTATCGAAAGTCGATGGTCGCGGCGGTGCAGCGCGGGCTTGTCCGGCTCTGCGCCCGAGCAGGATCCGGGAGCGTCCGCCGTATTGCTGTTTCGGCGTGAGGCATCGCCCGATCGCCGCCAAGCGGCGCGCCTGCCGCCCCCGGCTGCCTTTCAGGGTTGACCGGCCGCGCGCCTGCGTCGCGGCCACCGCGATCCGCGCATCTCGGTCGCACCACGCAGCTTGACGCCTGCCAAGACCCTGCGGACGGAGATCATGTTCCTCACATGAGGCCCAGAGCACCCGTCATCGGCACCCGGACAGATCAGCAGGACAGGGTCGGGCGAGGAGGCGACCGAGAGCAGAGGCGTCGTGCGAGGCACGGCCTCTTGTGCCCTGCCGTCTCATCGCGGCTGTCCGAGCCAGCTGACCGAAGCCTCCGTCGGGCCGAACGGAAAGAGATGGAGACCCTCTAGCCCCAGCGCGGGCTCCTGCGCTCCGGCCTCGGCCAGGGCGGCCGTGAACCGCTCGATGCTGAACCCCTCCGGATCGCTTGCCGGGCGAGCGAGCCGCTCGGCGGAGCGCCCGGCGCCGAGATCGCGCGCGAACTCCGACAGGATGTGTCGATCGGCCGGTCCGGCGGTGCCCACGCGCAGCGGCACCGTCAGGCCCAGACTGCGGAGCCGGCGGGCCAGCGCCACCACGGGCGCGGCGTCGAAGGCGAATTGCGAGATCAGAAGGGCGGCCCAAGAGTTACCCGAGGCCCAGCAAACTTAGGGTAACCGCCCGATTGTGACCACCCTTGCGGGTTCAACTGATATCTGGGGTGCGTGATACGACGTCGTTATTGGCGTCGTTACTGACGTCAACGAGATCTGCGCAGATCAGGCGGCGATCTTGTTGTCGCCGGCTGGCAGGGGCTTCCAGTTCCAGGGAAGCAGTTCGTAAAGCCGCGGGTTGATGTGGTCGTTGATACGCGCCAGCACGTCGGCGAGGTAGGCCTGCGGGTCGAGTCCGCTCAGTTTCGCGCTCTCGATCAGCGTCATGGCACGGGCGAGCGTTTCGCCCCCGGCGTCGTTGCCGGCGAAGAGCCAGTTCTTCCGCCCGATGCCGATCGGCCGCATGGCGCGCTCGGCCGGATTGTTGTCGATGGCCACACGCCCATCCTCAAGGAAGAGGCAGAAGGCATCCCAGCGGTTCAGGGCGTAGCGGAACGCCTTCGCCAGGTCGCTCTTGCCCGAGATATACTCAAGCTGCTCCTCGGCCCAGGCCTTGAACGCCCTGACCTTCGGACGGCTGTGCGCCTGGCGGACAGCGCGGCGCTCGTCGGCACTGCGGCCGTTGATCTGCGCTTCGATGTCGTAGAGCGCGCCGATCCGTTCGAGCGCCTCGCGGGCAATCTCGGAGCCGGTCTCCTTCTCGACCTCGAAGAAGGCCCTTCGCAGATGCGCCCAACAGGCTGCTTCGCGGAACCGGGCCTCGCCATTCCCCTCCGCCAGATAGAGGTCCTTGAAGCCGGCGTAAGCATCGGCCTGCAGGATCCCCTTGCCGGCCCCGAGGTGCTTCTGCGAGTGCTCGCCCTTGCGATCGGGCGAGAAGTGATAGGCCACGGCCGGTGGCGCGGTCCCCGACCAAGGCCGCTGGTCGCGGACATAGGCCCAGATCCGCCCCTCCTTCACGCCCTTGCCGAGCTCGGCCTTCTTCGACCGGTCGAGCACCCGGATCGGCGTGTCGTCAGCGTGGAGCAGGTCCGAGGCCAGAACATCCTTGCGGATCAGCTCGACCAGCGGCGCCAGCGTCTTCATCGCGCCGCCGCACCAGCCCGCAAGCGTGGTGTCGGGGATGTCGGCCCCCATCCGGGCGAAGATCTCGTTCAGGCGATAGAGCGGAAGGTGGTCGTCGTATTTGGCGACGAGAATGAAGGCCAAAAGGCTCGGACCGGCGAGGCTGCCCGGGATCGGGCGGGTCGGCGCCGGGCATTGCACCATGCGCTCGCAGCACCGGCAGGACTTCTTCGGCCGCGCCACCTCGATCAGCTTCAGCCGGGCCGTGATCATGTCGAGGATCTGGCTCACGTCCTCGCCGACGAGGCGCAGGGCGCCGCCGCAATCCGGGCAGGTCTCGCCGGGATCGAGCTCGCGGCGCTCGCGCGGCGTGTCGGGCGACACCCGCGGACGGCGGCGCGGCGCCTTCTCCGGGGCGTCACCATCGCCCTGTTCATCCGGCGCCCCGGAGACCAGTGTGGTCTCGACGCTTTCCGGCTCGGGCGGCGGAGCGACCTCGGCCTGCGCCACCTGCAGGCTCTCGAGTGCGAACTCCAGTTGCTCGATCTCGCGGGCGATCTTCTCCGAGCCCTTGCCGAAGGCCTGCCGCTTCAGCCGCGCGATCCGCATCCGGAGCGACTGCACCAGCAGGTCGTGCGCGCGCAGCGTAGCCTGCAGCTGAAGGATCATCACCTTCAGGGCAGCAGGGTCGTCCGGCAGGGAAGCAGCGGTGAGCGACATGGGCCATTGCTACCATGCCGGCGCCAAAAGGCCCAACAAAACAATGGGAAAGCGGCGCTTTGACTCACATCCGCGTCGGCGCGCTCGTCCAGCGCGGCTGGCGCCAATCGATCCCTTCCCAGAGCATAGCCATCTGCGCAGGTGTCAGTGCAACCTTGCCCTCGGTGGCCTTCGGCCAGGGGAAGTGCCCGCGCTCGAGCACCTTGTAATAGAGGCAGAAGCCCTGCCCATCCCAATGCAAGATCTTCAGCCGGTCGCCCATGCGTCCCCGAAACACCAGGAGCGCGCCGCCAGCAGGATCCTCTCCCAGCACCTTCTTCGCCCGCGCGCAGAGCCCCGCGATCCCGCAGCGCATGTCCGTGGTGCCTGCCGCGAGAAACACGCGCACGCCATTCCCAGGCCCGATCATGCGCCTTCCAGCACCCGGATCAGTTGCGCGAGGCCCGAGGGCGACAATCCTTCTATCCCGCGCAGGCGCCGGCCGTTCACGAGCACGATCTCGACCGGTGGGGTCGCCGCGGGAACCGACGGGACGCTGTTCTCTGGCGTCATCTCGACCGGCAGGAACCCGGTCTCATCTGAAAGGCTCTCGCCCCGCCGCCGGAACTCCGCCCGCCACTGATAGATGTGCTGCCGGGTCAGATCATGACGACGGGCGACATCCGCAACGCGCGCCCCATTCACACCCACCTCCGCCAGGATCGACCGCTTCTCCGCATCCGACCACCGGCGTCGCCGCTCGACCCCCGTCAAAATCTCTTGCCGCATGATCCCTTCCGCCACAGACGCGTCGGTAACGACGTCAATAACGACGGATGGCTAGACCGAAACCGGCAGCATCAGAAGGCGGCCACAACCGGGTGCTTACAACTTAGGCGCGCGGTGTCCCACGCCCGGAAGGATAGGCTTTAGCAAAATCAAAGGGTTAGAAGGCCGGTGTCCCACGCTGTCTTGATCAGTCGCCGTACGGGAGACCTGGGATCTGGCACTGAGCACATCATGAAGCGCGCCCCTCCGCGTTTGCTCAGCTAGCGGCCATGCTTGAAAATTGTGTGTGACATGCAAGGCATCGAGCGTCCGCAGCCAGCCCGAAGCGGCCCCTCGCGCCTAGTCAAGCATAGCGCCAGGAGACGCAGCAGCCTCTTGAGCGGGGGCGGCTTATCCACCACGGCGTAGAAGGCTCGTTCTAGCCGCTTATCCCAATGCGGTGAACGCGAAGTTTATATCTGCTCGGCGCCGGCTACTGACCCCTCCCAGCCTTACCGGCCAAGCCATTTCTATGTGTCAATATCGTCATCCTTCTTTGGCGCTATCTTTTTGAGCGGGCGTACGTACTTCTTGACAGATGGATCATCCGGTCTGTGATCTGCCTCCATTCTTCTAATTCGCAAAACGGATTCTTTAATCGACTTTTTGGAGGTCGATGCCACTTCATCAAATGAATCGGCCGAGAACCCAAGCCTCATTATTAAATCCCTATTCAGGTCCTCGTTGTTTCCTTTGCTGTCAGATATTTCTCGTTGCGCCCTCTTTTCAAGATAAACTCTTGCATTTTGGTAGTTGGGCGAAATAAATCTAGAGCTTCTTTCTGCGTTCGTAGCTTGGACTTTATTCGCCAGTTTCCTGAGTATCGTCAGCTCCGACCTCAAGCTTTCATTTTGGTTATGCGCCCTCTCAAGTTCTTCGATTTTGGCCGATAGCTCTTCATAGGATTTTGTCGCTTCCGCTTCCTTTTGAGCGCCTTCCTCACGGAACCGATTGATATCCTTTGCGAGCTTCAGTGCGAAAGTCCCCATCTCGTCGGCTGCCCCGCTCAATCTATTGAAGATATTTACAAACTCCAGAACAAGGGGTTCATCAGTAAATTCAGGGTACCGGATCATATGGTCGATTTCGCTCCATCCCTCCTCAAATATCGTACGAACCTGAAGTTCGCACTTGATCGAATTCTTTGTGAAGTTAGTGAGAATTATGTAGTGGATAGACCGGTATCCGTCCGCATGATTTTCGACGTGCAGGCCAAGTTTATCATATAGATCTCGCAGGTCTTGCTGGTCGCCGTTGCGCAGATATGCTACAGGTTCCTCAGCGACATCCCAAGTTCGAATAATTTCCCCGTGGAGCTTGGAGAAATCTTCTTTCAAGAGATGAAGCACCCTAATACCTATGAGGTCGGTAACTACATCCCTATAGTTCTCAATGGATATTGTCTTGTACTTTTCAGATCCAGCCGCCTTTTTCCGGCAGATCTTTGATACTAGGTGTTCCGGTGACTTCAGTCTCCATCTTACCGAATGGACGCCTGTCATTTTCTGAAGGAAACTGCTTAGACTTATGGCGACATTATGTAACTCGTCGGACCTGCCCATGTAGTCCTTATAGATGGCTTCAATAATAGAGCGGTCTTCACCCAGTTTTTCCCATCTATCTTTATCTAGCCCACATTTTTCCCAGATTTCTTCCATCTAGCTTTTCGCTACCTTCCCTATCATGCCGTTTCATAATTGAGTGCGGCCGACTGAAACCAAGCGCCTTCGGACAGTGCGAAAGCGCCTCCATTCACACTTGCGCTTATACGACCTAAGTTCAAGTGTGGCGAAGACACAGCCATGCTTTTGAAGCCGTGGCGATGCAGGAACCATATGAGAATAGTGTCGGTGTTAACTATTTGTCACAGCACCACGCCGCCACAAGCAGTCTCCCGCGTTGCTTGGCCGAAGCTCTCGGCAACGGAAGGCTTCCAGATCTCTGCATCCCACTAAGGTCGGCCGACCAACAGTCCGCTTGCTGCGCATAGCGCCCGCTAGTGCCGCCGGGGTTAACGGCCGGCTTCCCCAAAATGCCGGATTTGAACAGCTAGTTTCTATCTCTTTATGCTCACTGGACGAAGCTGGGCACGAATTCCGTCCGGTTGCCACTCTTGCCGACGCGCCATTGCCTCAATCTCCGTAACGCGCGCCGCCGGTGGCATCCGAAACAAGTTTATCATGCTTTGATCCAAAGCGCGGTAAAAGGACTGAACGTCTTCCAGCAACACAACTTTCATTTTCTCTGATGGATAAGCTTCGGCGACCGCTTCAGCGCGGGGTGCAAGGAACCAAAGTTCATGGCTAGAATACTCAGGATGCGCAGTAGCGAACCATTGCAAATGATTATGCCCTATCCCAACTTCCTCACTATTTAGGAGGCTCTCGGATTTCTTCTTACTCTTCAACGACCAAAGATACGCGGTCTTTGCTCCTTCATGGAGCCAAAGCACATCCAGCGTTGATTCCTGATCAGATTCTTGCTCAGGCCTTGACGCTTTAAATCCCAATACCTCGCCCAGAAGGCGGATCGCCTCCTCATGCTGATTTGCAGAAAGAGATGCATCACAGATCTTCCTGATGTGGAAATCAAACTTTGACCATGGATTGGACGCAATTGCTCGATCGCTTCCAAAAATCGAAAGCAATGAGGCATGCAGGCTATTCTGCGGGATGACGGCTGATGCGACAGAAGCAGATGTCGTTGGGTGAGGAAGAGTGATATCGAAGAATGTTCTCGAGCGGGCGTCAGCATACTGCTTGCTTGCACTCTCCGGGTCGCCCTCGAGCTCGTAGGTGTGCCCGAGTTGAATGCTATACCACCCAGCCAGTCTTCGGTCCGCAGATGCAACCTCCTGAGCCGCGCTACCAAGCGCTTCCCGAGCTAAATCCGCGCGACCGTCCCACAAATGCGCAGAAAACTCGGCCTCAGCCTGAGCTGCCTTGAGGATTGCAGCGTCCGTTTCACGCGCTTGGTTGATTTCCTCTTCAGTCACACCAGTAGCCGAAACGGTATCACGGTAGAAGGTTAGCCAACCGGGATCACGAGAAAGAACCTGGTTGGCCAACGCCGGGAGAGCATCCACATCTGATATGCCAAACTGATCGACAAGCGACCGGCCAAGCTGAATCTGCCTTTGCAGAAGCGACGGCAGCAAGGCCAAGTTCCGCCCCTTACTCAACCAGCTGATCAATCTGTCGTCGAAGGAGAAAATAACGCTGTAGTCGTTGCGACCTCTGTTCGTTCGACCAAAAAGCTGCACAATCCGATTTGCGATCCTAGAAGCGAATGCATTTCGCATCTCAAGGCAGTCAAACTGGTACTGCTCGCAAAGACTGAAACCAGTAGGCAACCCGTCCGCTATCGAAACACGACAGGTGCCATGGGGCAGGTCAATCCCATCGACACGAGCAACAAGTGAAAACGCGCCAGGATGCGTCTGACGACGAAATGCCTCAAGCTTCTCCGAAAACTCAGTTACATTTGGCGGCACCGCGACCGATTTGTACTTTTCCGCCGCTCGGTAGGACGAAGACGCAATCAGGACTTTGTGCTGCGCCGACAGGCTGCTAGCAATCACCGAAAACTCAGGGTTTCTGGTACCCTTCCATGTCAATTGGTCGCGGCGCCGAAGAACAACTAGGCGCTCACCTACGCCAGCATCATTCTCAGGCTCAATTTTCACTGCAGGGCGTTTGCCGAAAGCGCGGCAGAAATCAACCTCGCTGGTGAGCGTTGCAGACAGGTAGACACGCCTTATGTCTCGGGATGCCAAAAGTTCCAACCTGCGAGACGGAAGGAAAGAAGGAGAAATTTCAACGCGGTACTTTGAGATGAATATTGAGCAATAGGCCAGCTTGTCGGCAAGATGGCCGAACGCAAAGTCTTGGGCGATATTGTGCCGATGCATCCAAGAAATCAGAGCGCCGCTCTGTGCGATGGACACAACCGCCCCTGGATGCACCATGGTACAATTGTATGTGCCCGATCCTCTTAGTATGGCTGCAAGGTGCTCGCGGCGACTAATTGCCTCGAAGTAGGGCAGCACCATCTTGATGAATTCGTTAAAAGCGGCTTCATTCTTGCTTCGGTCGAACGAAATGGTAAAGCAGTCGCGAATGACCTTCTCTGCCACATGTGCGTCGTCAAAGATAATTGCCCCTGGCCTCAGGTCTCCGCGAAAAACGGACCTGGAATTGAACAGAGCCTGATAGTTAGTGATGCAAAATCCGGTGCCATTCTCAAAGGCATCATTGGAGAACCGCCCACCTCCCCTTGTAGTACACGTAAACCCGAGGCGTTCCTCACATTCTTTTCTGGTTTGCCCAACTAGATCGTTTGTTGCACACGCATAGACGACATTCTGGACGCCCTCATTCATCAAGCTTTGGGCGATGATGATGCCAACGAGAGATTTTCCAGCACCTGTATGGAGCGAGACAAGAACATCATTCTTGTTGCGGTGCTCCTCCCACTGCTCGAGAGCATGCGATTGGCCCCGCCAAAGGTCGTTAGGCGTGGCGTCCAAAGATGATGCGCTGCGGAAGACATCAATTGGCTTTATTGGTTTCGACTGTGTCGAGGGACGGCTAAGTTTATTGAAATCGAAAAGTGACATTGCGCTACCACCTACATTTCCTGAACAACACCGCTAGACGCGAGCAGAGTCAAGCTCGCAGCCAGAGTCAAGCTCGCAGCGTCGTCATAGTTGTGTTGGGCAAGCGTCTTGCTGCGTTTCGGCTGAACGGCAGCTTCGGCGGCATGCGCCGGGACGGCCGACCGGCAGCTCAGGGGCCGGGTGCGCGAAGTTGTGGCGCTCGGTGGAGCAGTAGCAAAGAGGCCGCTTTCTGCGCATCTCCGCCATCCGGGCGCGGCGCGGCGAATGACCGCAGGCAGCCCTTTGCTGCCCCTCGTGCCACGCGCAGCATAACGCTAGGCGCCGACACGAGGGGCGAAGAGCAGACATTCGCTGCACAAAAGGCAATGTCTCGTACGGGCAGTAAGCTAAACCTATATTATTCCTTTAGGAAATTCTGACGTATAAATTCGATCCGACCACCAAACTCTTCAAAAACACCAGGAAATGCGGATTTCCGGTCCTCGAAGGCTACTGGAATAGATACACCTCCCAGCAAATCGGACCATTCCGAACAGAGAAGGCCGGCATCTTCTCCCCCAGATGAATTCCCTCCCGCAACCATCGAAAAAACGAAAGGCTCTTCGCTCTTGTCGTTCCTCAAAGCTTCTCGGAAGCCCTCTATGACTGAATGTTTCAGTTCCCCTTTTCGAAGAATCACATGTCCTGGTGAGAACTCTTCGCCATCGTTCACAATCGATTTCATGTAGCTAGTGGGATTTCCCTGCAACACTTTGTGGACTACCGAACTCGACCACACATTCAACGATGAAAAAGCACCCTTTCGTCCTAGGTAGCCGGAATAAATCTGTTCTCGCAATGTGGCTTGGATATCGTTCGCATTTTTAGGGGACGCGCCCAATTGCAGCCAGATGACAGATACATCTGAAAAATCAACCTTCAACTCCTTGAGGCGAGCAAGGCCCGACTGATCATGGATAAGCAAAATGAAGGGCTTCTGCAGTGAATTTGAGAAATCTGCTAAGCGCCACCCTTCATCCTCCCAGCACCAATGCGACCGCTTCTCACGGTAGTTATTGCGAAATGAAATCGATGTGAATTTCGCGACAACTTCTCGCGTCATAATTTTTTCAAACGCATTGATCTCAAATGGCGAGACTTCTGGCGCAAGGGCGATAGCTTGTAAAATCAGGTCTTTTGTCAAGCTCAGCTTAAGTTGATCAGCGAGCTTTTCATCCCTTTCCGTAAGACCGTTTCTCTGAAGGTTTAGCGGAAGGCGTCCATCTTTATCAGTGATGAGTATCGTGGGTGTGCTCAATGATATCCCTGGCGATATATCATTTTCGAAAACCTTGACTCTGTCACCGTAATCGGTGAGATCGGTTATGTAAATATTATTGGAGTACAGTTTTGCATTGCCATTCGACCAAGGCTTTGCCTTGAACGTCCGATAACTCCACCTCACATTGGCGTAATCGCTAGATGGCACACGCACCCATTCGCCTGTATTTTCAGCGGTAAAATGTGCTGGGATCTCTTCTCCACTTTTGTCGACGCGAGCCAGGCGTGGATGTGATCCGCAATACCAGTCCCAATTCTTTTGTTGGTCAGAGTTTGAAAGTAACGCTTCAATGCAAGGGTTTTTCTTCGAGTCAATATGGATTGTAATCTTTGTCCCAATTTCCCGGATGCATTCCGTAACCTCTATCGCTTCGTTGTCGATCTCGGCTGCAAATTTGAGGCCTGTAGCATGGCCAACACGTCTTGTTTCAACAGCGATAGTGGACCCAATCAAGAAACCGGCCAATGCCCCGACGCCGAACCGTCCAGTTCGTGACACCTCTGACTTTCCGTCTGGTGTCGTGAACTGTTTCTTCCACTGCGAGCTACTGCGAAAGGAAGCGCCCGCCCGGAGGAAGTAGTTCTGAACCACATCGGCATCCATGCCGATACCCCGGTCTTCCACGACAACGGAAACCAAGTCTTCGCCTTCATAAACGGGGTAGACTATGACGTCCGCATTATGCCCTGCGAGATCGCCGCTCGGAACCTGTCCCTCAATGTGCTCTCGCTCGATGACGGCGTCGATGCTGTTCTGGATCAACTCTCGAAGTCCAATTTCGGGTCTGTTCCCATACAATGGTGCGACGAGCAAACTGAGCAGGTCAGGGCCAGATGCCTCGAAGGAGATCTTGCTTGGCAAATAGGGAACGCTCTTCGCAAAGTGTTCCGCATCATCAATGCTTGTCCGCAACCGGCGAAGTCTCAACTGATATTTGTCGAAGCCTTGCGCGGCGAACCGTCCGTATACTTCCCCCAACGCAGCCCAAGTCGAATCCAGTTCACGCTGGAATCCCTCAGCCCAAGTCCGAAACTTCAAAAATGTAGCCACGGTTTTAGGCATGGCATCCACGAAGATCGCCTCTGGGTCATCGTCAGCAGGGGTGATATTGCGCACGGACTGATGGACTTGCCATTCCCCGGTTGAGAATGGGCTACTCAGCTTTCGAAGTTTCAGCGCTGCCTTTGGAGCCCTCTCAGGTTGAATCTGAAGAAAGTCCGCAATTCGAAGAGCCGCCATCAAAATGGGGGGGTGAACCCTTTGATACTCACGCGCATGAAATCTTTCACCTACAACGTCACAAGCTTTTCGCATGGACATCCCATGACTACGAGCGATCAAACCTGCAAGTTCCGGCAAATCTCCATGCTCCGTCGTGCAGATCTTAATCCTCTCTCCGTCTGCTCCGGGAAAGCCGAATAGCGCAATCTCGTGCGCCAATCGCGGATGATGGCGGCGAAGAAACTCCCCAATCAGCAGCTTGTGTTTCGAGGTGAAGTCGTCTGGGTTATCAGGGATATCCGAAATCGGGTCAGTTGTTCCAAACAGGCTCTTGAGCTTTCGTCCATCAAATCGCTTTGCCTCCAAGATGAACTCATCCCACAGGGTTCGCCATGTCACATTGTCCGCGCTCGTACGTAATTCGTTTCTGGGATCAATTAAGCTAACGAAACCATCTGAGCTGAGATGCATGCCGCAATCATGAAGGAGCACCGAAAGCGCGAGCACCGCGTAGTCGGAAGCAGACAATGCCTCCAGTGCGTCCTCTGTCAGGATCCCAAGCGCGGTGTCCAAGACTTCAGTATTATGATTCGGACCGTGATCCGTATACTCCGGGAAAAATTCGGGCTTCGCGGAGATAATGTGTTTGCTGGAATCAATCGCGCCGTGGACCATCGTCGACAAAGCATTCTCGTTGAAGAGAGCTTCAGAGATTTTTTTGGGCAATTCCATAAAGCAACCATCCTTGTAGAGAGTTAGTGCATTGTACTGAATGTAGCTGCCAGTTCAAGTTGCATCGCTCTTCGGGTATATCAGGGTGACAAATTAAGCCTTTGACTGTGACGTCACGCTCCCACCGACTTCACCTGTTGGAAGCGGCGCAGCATGTGCTTTACGGTCCGGAGACGCTGCATCGCTGCACGTGATACGGTCGCAGATTTCTACATAGAGGCGAGCGCAGCCCTCGACGCTGTTTGGCAGAAAGTCCACAGTCCCACAAAGCGGTCATTCAGACGCGGTTGTGTGAGCGGCAGCTTAGGGCCAGACGCGTCTTGTTGTCGCCCTTGGCAGGGCAGAAGGCGGGAAGCTCGCAACCTGCGCATCGCCGCCATCCGAGCGCGGCGCGGCGCCGGCGCCTTCGAAGAGGGCGGAAAGCCGCCCTGCGGCACCGCCGCATGGCATCCGCAGCATCCTGCGAGACCGGTCAATCGCATGCACGGCGCGGGTGCCAGCGAAGCGCAGTGTGCGGACAGCCCGGAGTGGACATCGTGGGCGGCAAACTCTAGACCATGAATAGGACAATCACTTGGCTCTGGCAGAATGATTAGATCACTCCTCTTTTTGGCGATGCTCGCATTGGCGAAGCCTCTCAGCGCAGAGCAGGTTGACATGACTGGAATGTCTTGTCGCTCCATGACGGCTATTGGGCAAATATTGACTTGGGAATTCTACGATAAAGTCGCGATCAGGTATTTTGAAGACGGAAGTGTCTCAAGTCTCCCACGCGTTGGTGTAGGTGCTTACGAACGATACGACCGAGAGGGAAATTGGGCCGCGATATATCTATTCTATGATGTTGGAACGGGCGTTCAGCTCCGGGTACTTTCTAGGCCGGGCGCGATTGCAACGGAGCAGAACAGAGCTGCACCACTCGAGCGGAATGTCAGCGCCTTTGTCGGCGAATGTGAGCAGATATGAAATAGCCCATGATTCTGTTTGTGCTCTAACCATGGCAGTAGCCGAATGCCTCAGGAATTTGATCTGGATCTAGAAGCCAGTGGCCTGTGTCTCGCTTGCCGACATTCTAGGCTCGGTACGGAGGACTGCCACAGCCGAGCTGCGCGAGATCTCGAGGGATGTCGAGCTTTGGGAGAAGTACCCGGACGCGGCTAGACGTATGGACGCGATGGCGACCTTCGCAAGGGGCGGTGACCTGCCTGACCGCGACACGGCAGGGCGGACGCAGAAGCATTGCGAAAGCGGTCACCCATGCAGCGCACTGCGAGGCGGGCGTGTGCTACTGCATAGGGTGGGCAGCGGCTCAGGGGCGTTGTGAGCTTGCCCATCTTGGCGGAACGGTTGTCACCGGGGGGCAGCTATCGCCTCGCTCAAAACCCTGCAACGGACGGCGACCTGCAAGGCGAAGCGCAGAAGATCTGTATGGCGGAGGGAGTCCAGGAGGACAACGCTGTCTATATTCTGATTAGACTTGCCAGTCCTTGCGAGTTCCTCTTCTATGTAACTAAAGGCAACCTACATTTTTGTGGAGAAACAATGATGGGCAGTTCTTTCGGAGCAGTACGACCTGTCCGACGCAACGTGTTCGTCAGCTACCATCACGGTGGCGATCAGGCATATTATGACACCCTTACCAAGACAATGCATGACCGATTGCAACTTATCACTGACAACTCTCTAGAGCGTCGTATCGACAGTAGCGACCATAACTACATCATGCGGCGCATACGAGAATATCATCTCCACGGCAGTTCTTGCACCATCGTTCTCTGCGGCGCAAACACCTGGCGACGAAAGTATGTCGACTGGGAAATCCATGCCTCGCTGATCCAGCAGATGGGACTGGTTGGGGTTTGGCTGCCCTCGCTCCCCTTATCGCCGAATAATGGCACTGACAAGCCCGCCAGGTTGCAGGATAACATTGATTGCGGGTACGCTGTTTGGACTTCTTGGAACGAGATTGCAGCGAACGCGAATGTTCTGACTGAGGCCATTGAGCGAGCGAACAGTGCATCGAAGCTTCTCATAGAAAATACGCGCGTTCGGCAAGGTCGCAATCTATGAACCCGACAAAGGATCCGCACCATCGCCCCCAAGTTCTGGATCTACTTCGTATTCACGTTATTTGGGCAAACGGGTCTGAAGAGGGCGCACGCATCGCTGAGCTATTATCTAAGCACTTCGACGGAATTGGAATGGAGCGCGACGGTGTTGCGTATAGGGTGCCTGTGCGTTTCGCAAGCGCCCCTTGGATTGATGCATCGCCCCTTCCTGCGCTCATTGATCTGAGCCGTGCTGTCCACAATGCAATTGTGTTACTCCACGACGACGTTATGCAGGATGACGTTGAGGCATGGGACGACTACGTTAAACGAATTAGGGAAGCGATTTCCGATCGCGGCAACACTGATTTCATCATACCGTTTGGCAGTCCTTCTGGTGATGCTCCGCTCCCAACCGATGCTGCCGCCAGTATTCAATACACATATAGAAAAGCTTGGGCTCAGGCAGGAATGTCAGCCAGTGCCCGGGACAGTAGACTGCTCTTGCATACGCTTTATCAGATACGTCGCCAGCTTGCGCTAATCGGGGGCGGGGATGGCCAAGAGAAGATTTTCGTGAGTCATGCAAAGGCGGATGGAGACACAACGGCCTCAGCGATCGTGACCTTCGTGAACGATAAGAGCCAAGATGTCACCCTTCACACCTTCTACGATGCCAAAGAGCTCAACCCAGGAGAGGATTTCAGCGAACGCTTTGCAGAGGAGATCGAGTCGGGGACCCTTCTCGCAGTTGTCTCTGACGCCTACGATTCGCGACCTTGGTGCGTGTTCGAATTGACTACTGCAAAGCGCAAACGTCGTCCCATCGTACTTGCCGACATTGGTCAACGGAGAACTAGCCGCACGTACCCCTACGGAGCAAACCTCCCGAAAGTCAGGATCTTTCCTAAGCCCGACGACACGAGTTGGATTGAGCCCCTGCTGGTTGAGACGATTTCAGAGGGACTGCGCTGCGATCTCTTCGAACGTCAAGCTGCCAGGGTCGTCAGGAATTCGAAGAGCGTGCTGCTGCTGCCTAGACCTCCTGAACTCTTTGACGTGATCGATGCGGATAAGTTGTCGACCCTTATCGTCTACCCGGACCCGCCCCTTAGTTCAATCGAGGAGGAAGTATTGTCTAAGGCGCTCGCAAGGATATCGCCTACTACACGTTTGTCGACGCTTGGTGAACTATCGTGAGCGCTCTCAAAGGCAAACTAGTGGCTCTGTCGGTGAGCGACGCCCCTGATCGGGCCCGGCTCGGTCTGCCGAAGCGTGAGGTAGATCGGGCGCTTTTCTCGATATGCACAGTGATGGTTCGATCTGGTGCCAGAATTGTTTACAGCGGCAATCTAGACCCAAGCGGTCTGACTTTCACTATGTTCCGACATCTGGCTGGTGCTTACGTTGCAACAGGAAAGGCGCCGTTCATACATATCATCCCCGAGCCAGTTTTTCGTGAAACGACCTTCGACGCACTAGGCTTGGTCTTGCGTGAAGGTGCGTCAGTTGTAGAAACGCTTGTTCATATAGAAGGTGGCCTTGTCCCAATACGATCAGTAGAGGACGGCTTGCGCGTCGGAAGGGGCGCCTCGAGTGTCAGGTTGCGCAATGACGAGGAGTTCAGGATTTGGCTTGAAGCCAAGTCCCAGCTCGATAGCGCTTCAGCATTTTCGGCGGCCAGGGAGTCAATGACACATGTGTCTCAAGCGCGCGTTGTGCTTGGCGGGAAGATGGGATTGCTAGATGTTCCCGACGACGCTTATCAGGGTGCTATGCCTGGAATTGTGGAGGAGACGCTCCTTGCACTGGCAGCGGACCTCCCGTGCGTTCCGTTAGGCGCCTTTGGCGGTGCGGCGCGTGATGTTGCTATTGCTTTGCACCTGCTCGACCCCGCAAAACGTGTACCGCGAGGTGAGCAGTCAGCAACGTATGATGCGTCGCTACGACAGGTCGCTGCATATCGCCACAGAATTCCCGCACACCTTGAATCCGCCTTGAAGTCGCTTGCCGATGACGATCGCAGTGAAGCAATGGCATATGAAATAGCTGATCTCCTTGAACTATGGCTTACTCACCAGCAGGCCCTAAACTCCAAAGAATGACCGCAGGCACAAAAACATGAAAGTAATGATTCTGGGTGGGTTACCTGATCAAACATCGTCAGTGGGATCAATCAAAAGTGCGAGGCTTATGAATGGCGTTTCTCAATTGGCTCATCAATTGGTGGCAGATGGTCACGACTTAGTTCTGTGCAGCCCATTTGAAGGCTCCGCCGACCACGCAGCACTAACGGGACTGGAAAATAGCGACAGACCAGCACGGATTGAGTTTCATTTTCCAGATGTTGAGATCATCCGAAAACGAGTTGAGGAGTGGGCTGGGCGCCTTCCCAATGTTACATTCGATATGTTTCCCCATCACCCTCCAGTGACTGATGAGCCAGATGCTTCAATGTATTCATGGCTCCTCTCGCAACTGAGCGCCTTGGATCGAGCATCTGCACTGATCTCCATAGGAGGAAGGATCGGAGCTTCTGCAGAACTTTTGCTTAAGCTCGCTCACAGCCGCGGCCGACTAATTATTCCACTGGCGGGATTAAAAGGGGCCTCTGCTAGATTCCTCGAATCCCATCGATCAGAATATGATGACATTCTCGGAGACGATATCCAGGCCCTTCACGAGATTGAGGCCGATAAAGACTTCTCATCCATCCTTTCAAAAGCCATTCACAAACAGTCGCCCAGAAAAATGGCAAACCGGCGCGCTTTCATCAGCTATGCGAAGGCACATGCAGATGACGCCGACTTTGTCGAAGTGACACTGCGCCGTCGCGGGTTTGACGTCGTTCGCGATGAAGCTTCCTTCTCTCCGGGCCACAATATACCGACCGAGATAAGGGAAAAAATATTTAGTTCAGAGGTCTTCATAGCGCTTTGGTGCGCAGCCTACGCTTGTAGCCCATGGTGTTTCGATGAGATGGAACTAGCTCTTGATCGCCTAGAGGCGGGAAAGATTGCCCTATGGATTTTGCAACTTGACGATACCCGTATTGTCCCGCCGAGGGCGAGAGATAAACTTTCATATCCCGCCCAAAATAGAGATAAGCTCAAGGGCGCCCTGGAAGTTATGATCGCCTCTGGATTGGCGAAACCCTAGCATCCTCGATCCCGTAGAAAACTCTATTCTTCAGGAACTGAGGCAGAAGCTGATCACTGAAGGGGTGATGCACTAATGGCCGACTACTTTACGCGTTCCGAGTATGTTGGATTCGCCCAAGGACTTTCACTTCAGGAGCGCACAAACGTTCGAAAGCGCGCTGAGACGCGTTCTCCAGACCGAGCCATCTTCCTTTCTCATTCAAGCAAAGATGAGGACATACTCCCTGGGGTCATTCGAATTCTGGAACTTCACGGCGCCACGGTTTACATTGACAAAAAGGACCCGGGCCTGCCACCTTACACGAATAAGGAAACAGCCGCAAGCTTGAGGCTCAGGATTCGGCAAGCAAGAAAGTTTATACTTCTCGCCTCAGAAAACAGCAAGGACAGCAGGTGGGTGCCGTGGGAATTGGGAATCGCAGATGGCTACAAATCGTTTGATAATATTGCAGTACTCCCGGTCCTAGAAGACACGAGACAAGATAGCTGGACAAGCTGGGAGTATCTAGGGCTCTATGATCGCGTGGCTTGGAAGATGTTTAGAGGTAAAGAAGAGGAAGAGTGGATGGGCTGGGATAGGAGGGAAAACACCGCACATCCTTTACGCACTTGGTTGAACCGTTGAGTGTTTCACTCGCTTTGCCTCGGCCGGGTGAACCTCGCGTTTGCTGCAGACGACCGCTACACGCCCTTCCACGTCGAAAAGGCCGAGACATTCAACAAGTGCCGCCCTCTCAGATCGAAGGTCCCGCGTCACCACCTTCAGATGGCGGCATGCGGGCGCGGCAGCGATATCTTTGGGTCAGAGCGTTGCTTGGGCAGAGCTGCTCCGGGCGGACCTAAGGCCCGAAGCATAGCCGTCCATGATCGGGAGCACTAGGGTGACAGCTACCGCCCGCAGATGCTGCGCACTTATTTGAAGGACCGATTCTCGGAACGCTGCCGCGCAGCAATCTTCGAGTTCGAACGTCTGCAATGGGCCGACGACCTGCGTTTCATCGTGGTGGGCCAGCTGACCGAGCTGACGCAGACGCCACAAACGGCCTGATGCTCTCATGCTGGATTGTCGGCAGTAAGATCTGCGTTGAGCTTCAGGGCGTACAGAAATCCGGCAAAGCCCGCTCGGGTAACATCACCCCGGACAGGGACAGGGCAATGATCGCAGTCGGCCCCGCAGTATTGTCGCTCTCCAGCTTCGTCGGCAAGCGGATTTCCGCCCTAGGCGCAAGGCCGGATCCCTCTGCCAAGATCGAGAAGACATTGGTCGATGCCGAGCCGGTAAAGGTCCGATTCCGATGCTTCCAGCCGCGATCCTGGACAAGTTCCAGAGCGACGCGCGCCGAGGGTGCAATCCGGGTGGCCTCTCCGGCACCGGCGTGCAGCACATATCCGCCCGCCGTGTTCGCCTCGGCCCAGTCGAAGACGATCTCCTCCGTTCCCAGCGTCAGTTTACCCGAAGATTCCTGCTCTTCGCGCAGCCCTAGGGGAACCTCCACCGTGACGGTGATGCTCCCCACGACCTGGGGACGCAGTTGGTCCGGGTCGGGGATCGCCTGCTCCATTCCTTCGACCCATGGGGCCAGCAGGTGGTCCCCGGCTTGCGCCCGCAACCCTTGCTCCAATGCCGCAACCTGTGCCGGAGACCGTGCCTGAAGGTTGTCCCGCATCCCGGTGTAAAGCACCAGCAGCGACCCGGCGGTCTTGCAGGCGAGTTGCCTGTCAGCATCCGCCAATTCGGACAGGGCGACTTCCCCCACCGCGACCTTCGCCGCGCTGCCACGCTCCTTCCCCCGCTCGGCCAGCATCGCTTCCAGCACCTTGCGGGTCTCTGCCTTGTGCTCGTCGACCAGGGCGCGCAGTTCCTTCTCGAAATCGTCGCGCTTGAGGTATTCCTCTAGCTTGATCATGGCGACATCCGCGCCGACCCAAGCGATCCCCGCCCCGATCAGGCCGCAGGCCGCCGCCCCAGGCCCGGTCCAGGAACAGACGGCCGCACCGGTCCCTCCGCCGGCCAACGTGGCCGCCCATTTCGTCCCGGTCTTGGCCGCCACTTTCGCCGCCAGCTTGACGCCCAGTTTCGTGGCGAAAACCTTGGTCATGCCCTTTAGCGCAACCGCTTCCAGCGCCACCATGCCCCCTGTCTTCGTGATCCGAATCTTGCTGTCCTTTAGCGCCCTGGCGACCACCGGCCCGAGTGCCTCGGCTCCACCCGGCAGTTCTGCCATCGCCCTGTCCAGCACGCCGAAGTATCTTTGATCGAATTCCCGGCCCAGATCCGCCGCAACCGAGTCCAACCGCCTGTCCAGGCCGGCGAACATGTACTTGTCCAGACCGGAGGATATCTCCCCGATTGCCGCCGCGCCCAGTTCCAGCCATTCGCCCTTCAGCGAATAGTGGAAAACCATATAGGCCGGGATGCCCGCATAGACCGGCGCATAGGCCTTATCCAGCATCGGGTCGATCTCTGCCCGGACCTTGGCGGCTTCTTCCCCCGCCACGGCAAACCAGTGTTCCACCTGCGTCGCCTTGGCTTCGGCTTCGGCGGGGCTCTGGCTGGCGGCCTTGCCTTCGCCCTCGGCGCCCTGCTTTGCCAGTTGCCGGCTGGCCGCGAAGTGCAGTGCCAGCGTGACCAGCAGAAGGACGGCGATGGTTCCCCAGAACCAGTGCGACGCCTTCAGCCGCTTCGCGGTCGGCCTGCCGGAAGCTTGAGCGGGGTCTTTCGGGCTCGTGGCCATCATGCCTCTCTGTCGTAATGCGTGTCTATGAAATTGGTGACGACCACGCCCGACCGCGCAGCGAGGAACCCGAACAATGCCGCATCGAGGTTGAACAGCAGGGCAACCAGCGGATAGTCGCGCAACTGCGCCACTAGCCACAGCTTCGCCGCCTTGAACGCATAGCCGAAGGCCAGGACCTCGGCAATCCAGCCCCGCCGTTCCGGAAGCGCATCAAACCCCAACCGCACCGCCTCGGAAAACGTGGCGTCGAGCATCGAAAGGGGAACGCTCGTCGTCCGCCAGGAAATAAGGAACAGGACGATGGCGAAAGGGAGACCGACCAGCCAGGCACTGGGCCCCAGGGTAAGTATCCGGTCGAACGGCGGCATGAAATGGCGACCGACGAACCCCCTCGCCCAGAGAAACAGCCAGGCGGTCGAGAACACCAGCCCGAGCAGAACGGCTGCCTCGGCCGCCGACATGTTCAACACCTGCCAAGCCAGGAAGGGAACCAGCGCCCCCACCAGTAAGGTCGATGAGAAGAAGGCTAGGATCCGCCCGGACAACCAGCGCGACAGCCAGGACTCTGGCTTCAGCACAATCCCGCGCTCGGCCAGCCAGTGATCGATCACCAGCGACCAGTTCCCCAAGAAGATCATTGCGGCCAGCAGCAGAAGCCAAAGGACTGCCAAGTCAGAAAAGGCGTAACTTAACCGCCAGAGGTAAAGCAGAAGCCCCGAAAGGAGAGATGTCGCCAAGGAGATGGAAAGGTTTCTCATTCAGCCAATGACCCAATTGCTCCCAAGGCCCGGTCATTGGGAGATCTTACAATGCAGCTTACGCGCGAGTAAATTTGGCGCAATAGTTTCTTTGGCCTGCTGCCGGTTCCGTGGACACGGATTTAAGTCCGTAATCAAGGAACTGGAGAGACAGAATGACGAGACGGAAGTATAGTCTTCAGTTCTAACCCTAGGCCGTCAGACTGGTGACGGACCGTGATCGGACTCTCATCGTCGCTGACCGCCAGCTTTTCCCGCCTAACTGATCTACTTGCCGGGTATTTGCGGCAGAGCAAGGCGAATGGCGGCTTTCGGGAAGCGGCTACGCAGCATTCGTCGAGTTCGACCGTCAGCAAAGGACGGGAAGCCGCCTGATGGCGGCGCGGCATTGCATTCGCAGCGTGAGGGACAAAGCGGTCCTCAACCAATTCGTGACGCGGCTGCTGCGTGTTGGATTTGAAAGAGCGAAAGCTCGACGGACGCCACAGGGACGGGCAATTGAGGCAACTATGACATACAGGTCCGTCTTGGCCTGAAGCCAAGATCCAAGCTGCCATCGGCCTGAGTGCAGGCCATTGTGGCCTTCGGGGGATGCCGTCGTGATGCACGAAGGACGCGCGGAACAATCCCTTGCCCCGCGCGCCCTTTCCTCGGTTCAGAAGCCTTCGATCACGATCTTGCCCTTTGCCGTGCCCGCCTCGATGGCCGCATGGGCGCGGCGCAGGTTTGCAGCATCGATCGGGCGCAGCACATCGGTCACTGTGGTGCGGATGCGGCCCGCGTCGATCTGTGCCGCCACCCAGTCCAGCAACCTGTGCTGTTCGATCATGTCTGGCGTCTGGTGCATGGCACGGGCGAACATGAATTCCCAATGCAGGCTGGCCGCCTTGGTCTTCATCCCTGCCATCGGCATCGGCAGATGGGTATCGTCGATCGACACGATACCGCCCTGCGGCCGGATGAGCTCCACCGCCGCATCCCAGTGACGCATGTCATTGAAGATCCCGATGTGATCGACGTGGTGGAACCCGAGCGCGCGGGTCTGCGCCACCATGTCGCCGCGATGGTCAACCGTGTGATCGGCCCCCAGTTGCCGCACCCAATCGACCGTTTCCGGACGCGAGGCCGAGGCAATCACCACCAGCCCGGCCAGTTTCGCCAGCTGGATCGCGATGGAGCCGACGCCGCCCGCCCCGCCGATCATGAGGATGGTCTGCCCGGCGGACGCGCCGTCCCGGTCGATCCGCAGCCGGTCG
This sequence comes from Cereibacter johrii, assembly GCF_001720585.1. Taxonomy (GTDB): domain Bacteria; phylum Pseudomonadota; class Alphaproteobacteria; order Rhodobacterales; family Rhodobacteraceae; genus Cereibacter_A; species Cereibacter_A johrii. Next base: position 27,182 of record NZ_MABH01000164.1, read on the forward strand.
AACATCGCCTCATAGGCGGTGATCGTGGTCAGGGGCAGCGCGGCGGCCTCGGCAAAGGACAGGCTTTGCGGCCTGGTGCCCACGATGCGTTCATCGACCAGATGGAACTGCTGGTTCGATCCGGGGCGCGTGATGTCACCGGCGTAATAGACCGCATCGCCGGGACGGAACAGCGTCACATCGGGGCCGACGGCCGCCACCACGCCACTGGCATCCCAGCCCAGCACACGGGGGCTGGCTTCGACCTGGTCCTTGGGCGCGCGCACCTTGGTGTCGACGGGGTTCACCGCCACGGCCTTCACCTCGACCAGAATGTCGCGACCCTGCGGCACGGGCTTTGGCAGGGTCACGTCCAGAAAGGCCTCGGCCTCGGTCACGGGCAGATAGCGGGTCAGGCCAACCGCCTTCATCTCGGATGTCATGTCTTGTCCTTTCAGGGTTGGGGCAATGTGTCGTAGGGCTGGTAGGTGGTGAACCCTTCGGCCCCGCCCCCGAACAGGGTGCCGGGGTCGAAATCGGCCAGCGGCAGGTTCCCGACCAGCCGCTGCGGAAAATCGGGATTGGCAAGGAACGGACGCCCGAAGGCCACCATATCCACAAGCCCGCGCGTCAGCATCCCTTGCGCCTTGCGCGCGTCATAGCCGCCCGCCACGATGATGTGGCCTGCAAAGGCCTGTCGCAGGGCCACGCGGAATCCCATCGGCGTTTCGGGGGCATCGTCCCAGTCGGCTTCGGCGATATGGATATGGCCCAGCCCGATATCGTTCAGCGCACGGGCCAGGGTCAGGATGGCGTCGGGCGCATCGGGATCATCCATCCCGCGTTGCGTGATGAACGGCGAAAAGCGGATCCCCGTCCGCGCCGGGCCGAAGACGGCAGCGACCGCCTCGGCCACTTCCAGCGCCAGCCGGATGCGGTTCTCGACCGTGCCGCCATACGGGTCCGTGCGGTGGTTCGATGTGGTGCGCAGGAAACTGTCCAGCAGATAGCCGTTCGCGGCGTGAATTTCGACCCCGTCGAACCCGGCCTCCAGCGCATTCCGGGCCGCACTGGCATAGTCCTGGACAATTCCGGGGATTTCCGAGGTTGCCAGCGCTCGCGGCACCGGACAGGGCAACATGTTCCCTTTGCCCGTCGCCGGATCGACCACCCAGACCGAGGCTCCGGGCGCAATGGCAGACGGGGCCACGGGCAGCCCATCCGCATGAAAGCTCTCATGACTCATCCGGCCGACATGCCACAGTTGCAGCATGATCCGCCCGCCCGCCGCATGGACGGCATCGGTCACCTTGCGCCAGCCCGCCACCTGGTCGGCAGAGTGGATGCCAGGGGTAAAGCTGTAGCCCTGTCCCTGCGGGCTGATTTGCGTGGCCTCGGTGAGGATCAGCCCGGCCGAGGCCCGTTGGGCGTAATATTCCGCCATCAGATCGGTTGGAACATTGCCGGGCTGCGCCGCACGGGCGCGGGTCATGGGGGCCATGACGATCCGGGACGGCAGCTGCGCGCCGCCGTGGACCAAAGGGGAAAACAGGCTGTTCATGCTGAGCCTCCATACGAGGGCTGTGTCGGAGAAGGTGCGGACGCGGAGGCATGGGGGTGAGCCCCTGTGCCTGGGCTGTGATGACGGAAGACCGCCTCGACCAGTGCACCGCCGGGGGCCTGCAGGAAGATCCGCCGCTCCTGCAACTCGGGCAGGTCCATCCGCTTCCACGGAATGCGCAAGCCATCCCGCCGGTCGCAAAAGTCAGCCTCGTTCTGCAATCTGAAGGCCACGTGATCCCAGCCGTCGCCGCGCAACGGCATGAACGTCGGCAGAGCCGCGATCAGATGCAGGATCGGTGCCTGATCGGCATAGAGCCACTGCCCCGGGATATTGCGGATCGCGGCAGGCCGTGGCCCCTTCTTCAAGTCGGGAAACACCGACAGGAAGAAATCCCGCGTGGCCTCCAATGTGCTGGTGCGAAGTGTGACGTGATCCAGATGCATAAGGCTGTCCCGGCTTGGCTGGTCCGACTTACACCTTGCGGCAGAACCGCAGAATTGGCAGATTTCCGAAGTCATCATTCGGGAATGCCGAACAATGGTGTTGGACAATCTGCGCCTGTTTCTGACCATTCTGGAAAAGGGCAGCCTGGCTGCCGCCGGGCGTGAGGCGGGGCTGTCCCCGGCCACGGTGTCCGAGCGGCTTGCCGCGCTGGAGGCGCATTACGGCACGCGTCTTCTGAACCGCACGACCCGCGCCCTTGCCCCGACCGAGGAAGGCCGCGCTTTGGCCGAAGGCGCGCATCAGCTGCTGGCGGACTTCGACGCGCTGGACGCCCGCATGAAATTCGGGATCGACCACATCGCCGGACCCATCCGCCTGTCTGCCCCGGTGGATCTGGGACGCGCCCGGATTGCCCCTGTGCTGGAGGCGTTTCAGGCCGCCCATCCCGAGGTGACATTCGATCTGCATCTGCATGATGGCTACGTAGACATTGCCGGCCAGGGGCTGGATCTGGCGATCCGGTTCGGCGATCTGGCGGACTCGAACTTGCGGGCGCGCCGTCTGACCACCAGCCGCCGCCTGATTTGCGCCGCGCCCAGCTATCTGGCGCGCTGCGGCAGGCCGGAGCATCCTGCCGATCTGGTCGGGCACAACTGCCTGCTCATGCGCTTTGGCAGTGAAATTGACCGGCTGTGGCCGTTTCAGATCAACGGTCAGATCGAACGACACGCCGTGCGCGGCAACCGGGTGGCCAATGACGGGGCCTTGGTGCGGGAATGGGCCGTGGCGGGGCATGGCATCGTGCGCAAGTCGGAATGGGACGTAAACGACGACATCAAAGCCGGGCGTCTGGTGCCGATCCTCCAGCCCTTCGCAATGCCAGGGCTGGCCTTGCAGGCCGTCTTCCCCGAGGGCCGCACCGACCAGCGCCGGATCCGCCTTTTGCTGGATGCGCTGGTCGCGGCGTTTCAGGGGCGGTGACCTGGGTGAAGATCGCTTGCCCCCGGCTCTGTTGCACAAATCCCGTGAGGGGTTCATCTCGAGACTCCAGCGTGGGATCCGGGGCACATGAGCAGACCTACAGCTCCGACCTGCAAGACAAGGAACTGGCCTGCGTACAACGAGGCGCTCAAGCGTCGCGGTTCGCTGACGATCTGGTTCGATCCCGCGATGACGTGGGGAGCTACACCGACAGGCAGGCGCGGGCGGCAGCCCGTCCATGGTGACGCAGCCGTCCAAGCCTGCCTGACCATCAAGGCCTCTTCGGTATGGCCCTCCGCCAGACCACAGGGTTTGTCGAGAGCCTGCTGCGGCTGATCGGCCCGGACTGGGCGGTGCCCGACTTCAGCACGCTGTCGCGTCGCCAGAGTGAGATGGGACCGTGGCGCCAGTGGCGCCGCGTAAGCCCATCGAACGCTGAAGGAGAACACCCCCTACCGCGGCTCGGACGGCCCGCTTCACCTGCCGGTCGACAGCACCGGGATCAAGGTCGAGGGGGAAGGGGAATGGAACGCCCGCAAGCATGGCGGCACGAAGCGGCGGGTGGTGCAAGATTCATATCGGGATCGACGAGAAATCGCCGGAAATCCGCGCGGCCGAGCTCACCACCAGTGGGTATCACCGCAGAAGCCGCGCCGAGACCAGGATGCACAGGGTCAAGCTCGCGGGTCAGCGTCTCTCCGCGCGCGAGTTCGACCGTCAGGTCGCCGAGTTCCAGGTCAGGGTTGCCGTCCCTAACGGCTTCACCGCACCCGGCACGCCCATCACAGAGGCCGCACGATAGATCTATCGGGGGAAGGGAAAGCACGCCTCTCATCCGAATTGCGCAACAGAGCCATCGCGCTTCACGGATAATTGTTGTGCGAATCGAGGCGGAATGCAACTTGTGGTTGTGTCGCCGGACCGATTTCGGGCCGGCGTCCAGTCAGTGGAGAGTCCCATGAGAGTGCTATTTCTTGCCGCCGGTTGCGCATCGATGGTCATGACCGGGACCGCCGCCCTTGCGGGGGCCGGCGCGAGTATGAACGCCTGCGTCTATCTCGCGGTCCCGCCCGCGCAGCCCATTACCTTCAGCTTCACCGCGGGTGGTAGCGCGGATCATTGCATGAACGACATCGGCCAGGATGCTTCGGTCGTGGCCAGTCAGGCAGGCGTTTCCTGCGTTTCCGTAGGCTATGTCGAGGAAAAAGGCTCGTCGACGGGCGGCGATACCTGCGCCACCGATACCTCGACCTGGATCCTGAGCTATTCGTCCTCGGCGGGCGGCTATTCCGGCTCGGTACAGGCGCACATGTCGCATCCGATCTTCAGCTCGAACCATATCGAGATCGACAACGCCTCGCCCGACACCTACATCTGCTCGACCGCGCACCTGTGCAACTCGACCAAGTTGACATGGGATTCCGGCACCCAAGGCCCGCTCTACATGATTTTCGAGCCCGGCGCGCACAACTGATCGCGCGCATCCCACCGACATTCTGACAATCGCTGCGGCCTGTCTCTGGGCCGCGGCCCCGTTTTTTTTAGCCGGGCGCCCCAGGGCGTGAAACCGGACCCAGGGAGCATGTCATGACGTCGTCGCAATATCAGGGCTCGCAGGCCTATAACCAGTCGCTGCAAAGCAACGAATACATCAACAGGAATACCGGGTCGCTGGTGGTGTCGCTGCCGCTGGTGCAGTTGCGCGGGATCACCGACGCCATCGGCCTGTCGCTGACGCTGGGCTATTGTGCGGGGGCGTCGGGCCAGCTGGGTCTGCCGCAGGGCTGGGGCTGGGGGCTGCCCTTCGTCGCCGCCGGGCAATCGCTGACGGTCGAGGGCAAGACCTTTGTCATTGACCCCACCTGGACCGACAGTTCGGGCTATCAGTCCGGCCTGCGCTATCTGAACGACCATGGGCGCCGGTTCCAGACCGTCATCCCGCCGCAGCCCGTTCCAGGCGGCGGCGGGACATACGGGTTCATGCTGCGCTACGACGACGGATCGATCAGCTATTTCGACGCCACGGGCAAGCTGATCGCGCATGCCGACCTTTACGGCAACATGCTGCGCTATGCCTATACCAACCCCTTGGGCGACGTGTTCCAGAACAGCCTGGCCAGCATCACCGACAGTTTCGGCCAGGTTGTCACGTTCGGCTATTCCGGCGGCACGATATTGCTGACCCTGCCCGACGGATCGAGCGTGACCGTGGCGTTTTCGAGCCAGGGTGTCCAGCATGTCACCAACCAGATCGGCGCGGTCACCGCCTTCAGCTATGCCTCGGCCTCGGGCACGACGGTCGTCGGCGCGATCTCCTATCCTACCGGGATGACAACGACGCTGGCCTACACCGGCCTCCGCTACATCGACGCCCGAGGGAATTCCGGCACCCGCCCGGCCGTGCAGTCGATAACCCGGACCGGACCGGGCGGCGCGTTCCTGGACCGGAGCGACTACAGCTATGGCACCGCATCGGGCGGCAATACCTATACCGGGGCAACCGCGGGGTACCGGATGGGAACGGCCTCGGACGGGCTCATGGACAGCAACAACACGGCCTACCAGTACGACGTGCTGGAACAGCGCCGCGACCCGGGAGGCGCGCTCATTGCCGCCAACCGGGTGTTCTTCAACTACCTGCACTGCCCGCTGACCGAGCATGCCTATCTGGTGGACGCAAACGGCCATGCGCAAGAGGCGCACCGCACCTCCTATACCTACGACATCGTCACCGACGCCCACGCGCGAAGCGTGAACATGAACAAACCGGTGACGACGGTGCACAGCGTCTATGACGCGGCGGGCGGCACATGGTCCGACAATTCGCAGGCAGATGTCGCCTACGATCTTTATGGAAAGATCACGTCGAGCAGCCAGTACGACCTGAGCAGCGGCAGCCCCCGGCTGACCGGCCAGCGGACGCACAGCTTTCTCCAGGTCGCGTGGGGAGGCGAGATGCCGCAGCGGACCGACTACCTCGATGCGGTCACCGGCCAGACGACGCGGATCGACTATGTGCTGACGGCCGACCAGAAATCCATCGCCGCCACCACCGTCTCTACCCAGGCGGCGGGCGCGGGCAGTTTCGCCCCCTACAAGACCAAGACCTTCCAGTTCGATCCCCGGGGCTGCCAGACCGGCTGGACCCTGACCTGGGCCCAGGGCTACAGCGGTCCCGAGGGGGCGGTCGCTTCGGTCGGCGAACAGACCTCCTACAGCTACGATGCCGCGTCGCATCAGCTGACCGTCGACACGACTGACGCCAACGGCCACACCCGGGTCGCGGTCTTCGACATGCGCCTGCCGGGCGGACCCTGCCTGAGCCAGACCAAACCCGGCGGCGCGCGGCGCAGCTATGCCTATGACCCGCTGGCGCGCCTGATGCAGGAAACCGACCCGCTGGGCGATGTCACGACCCATGCCTATACTCTGGCCGGAAACGGTGGCGGCGGCACCAACACGAGCACCGTGACCCAGTCCAACGGCTATGTCCTCTGCACGACCTATGATGCAAAGGGGCGCGCCGTCCTGATGATGGACAATGGCGATCCAACCCAATCGACGCCCAGCCTGTCGCGTACCCTGCGCCGCGTGAGTTTCAATGCGCTGGATCTGAAGGCGAGCGAGACCGACGCCACCGACCAGACCCTGACGATCAGCTATGACGCGCTGGGACGTCAGATCGCCCTGGCCGATGCGCTGGGCAATCAGAGCACGACCGTCTTCGATGACGCGGCCCGAACGGTCAGCACCTCGATGAACGGCGATCTTCGCACGGTCATCACCCGTGACGGGCTGGGCAACACGATCCAGACCGACACCCATGCCGACAGCGGCTCCCCCCAGGCGGGCCAGGTGCAGCGCGTGACCTCGGCCTATGACGGCTTTGGCCAAGTGGTGACCGAAACGCACTTCAGCATCTTCGGCGGCAACGTTGTGCAGAATTCGGTCAAGACCTTCACCTATACGCCGGACGGCAATCCCGAAGTTGTGGAGTTCACCGGCACCCCCGCGACCGCCGCGTTGCAGGCGACGCGCTGCACCACCACGCAGCGCGACCTGAACGGCAATCCGGTCCTGGTCACCCGCAACGTCAGCTATAACGGCGTGGCGCAGCCCCCCGTTGTCAGCGAGACGCTGACCTATGATCCGGTCGGCAACCTGATCGAGATCCGGAACCAGACCGGGCAGATCGAACGGCTGAGCTACACGACCGACAGCGCCCTGCAAAGCCGCACCCGCTATGACGGCACCCAGACGACCTATGCCTACGACGCCGCAGGCCAGGTGCTGAGCGAGACCACGAACGGGCAGACGCGCACCTTCGCCTATCTTTCGAATGGCAGGATCGAGCAGGTCACCGATCCGAGCGGCACCTTGCGCTATGCCTACTCTCTGGACGGCACGGCCTCGTCCGTGACCTATCCCGACGGCAAGACGCTGTCGCTGACCAAGGACGCCACCAGCCGGGTGGTGTCGATGATCCTGCCCGATGGCACCGCGGCAAGCTATTCGTACAACAACCTGAACCAGATCACCGCGCAGACCATGGGCGGGGTCACGCTGAGCAACAGCTGGGGCACGGCCAACCACGCCAACGGCGTGTTGCTGAAACAGGTGCTGGGCGGCGCGACGGCGCAGACCACGCAGTTCGGCTATGACGGATACGGGGCAAACGACAGCGTCGCTGTCACCGACGGCGCGGGCATCGGCGTCCTGAGCGCCGCCGCCACCCGCGACGGCTGGCGGAACCTGGTGTCGCTGACGCTCGCTTCGGCTGTGAACGCCGATCCTTCGGTGAACGTCGCGAAGACGATGAGCTATGACGGCCTGAGACAGCTGGTGGGGATCACGCTGACCCCGTCCGGCGGCGGATCGCCGACCCAGGTAAGCTATGCCTACGATGGCGCCGCCAACGTGCTGACCCGCACCCGGAACGGCCAGCAGGAAAGCTTTGCCTACAACGCTCTGAACCAGATCACCTCGGGCGCTGCCGCCTATGACGCCAACGGCCGCATGGTCAGGGACGTGGACGGATCGACCTATGGCTTCGACCCGCTCGACCGGCTGATCAATGTGGGCATGGCCTCGGGGCCCGCGATGTCCAACAGCTATGGTCCGCAGGGCGCGCTGGCCTCGGTGATCGACGGCAGCACCGAGGACAGGTTCTATCCGCTGGCCGGGACCATGGTCAGCGTGGCGGCGAATGCCCAGTCGGGCACGCCGGAATGGCACGGGCTCATGTGGGCGGGACAGATGCCCGTCGCGCGGGTCAGCGCCGGATCGGTCACCGCCTATGCGGCGGCGTCGAAATCGGTCTATGTGCACCGCACCTCGGCCGGCAGCAACGCTCTGGCCATCTCCGCCTATGGCACGGTCACACCGCAATCCGCGCTCGACCGCGCCAACAGCTTCAACTGGAATTCGCAGTTCACCGACCCGGTCAGCAACCTGACCTATCTCAGGGCGCGCTGGTACAACCCGGAAACCATGCGCTTCTTGTCGCTCGATCCGCGCATCACCATGAACCGGTATGCCTATGCCATGGGCAACCCGATCGCGAACTCCGACCCGCTGGGCCAGAGCTGGGAAGAGATCGTGGGGCTGATCGCCGGGGTCATTGTCGGCATCGGCGCAACCGTGCTGACCGGCGGGGTCGCGGGCGCAGCCGCGGCGGCGGTCTTCGGCACCGAATGCGTGGCCGCCAGCATCGGCGCGGGCGCGCTGGCGGGTGCCGTGGGCTCGGTCGCGGGGGATCTGACCAGTGCCGCGATCTCGGGCCAGAAGATCACCGGCGCGCGGGTCGGCATCGACCTGCTGAGCGGCGCGGTGGGGGGCGCGCTCGGCGCGGGCCTTGGGGGCGCTGCGGGCCGGGTCGCGATGCGCGGGGCGCTGAACGCGGAGTGGTCGCAGGCGGCGATCACCCGCGTCGGCCTCATCACCTCGGGCGCCATCGGCGGGCTGACCGGGGCCGCGGCCTCGGCCGGGGTCACCTCGGTCGCCTATCAGCAGCCGTTCTTCTCGACCGGGAACATCGTCAGCATGGCGGTGGGCTTCGGCGCCGGCGCGGGTGGCGGGATCCTGATGTCGGGCGCCTATCTGGGCAAGATAAACGCCAAGATCATTCCGGTGCCCATCGGCGAGGACGAACTGCACCTCATCACCCCGGCGGCCGACACGCGCGGCGCGGTGGGCGAGAACGAGCGCCTTCTGGTGATGGCGCCGCAGCCCGAGGCCGAAACCAGCGCCAACGGATTCCTGAGGCGCCCGGGCGGATACAAATACGCGATGCGGCTGGATTTCGGCGAGGGCGACGGCGAGGGCCGCCCGCTGATGGCGCCGGGGCGCGAGGAATCGGTGGACACCATCGCCGGGCATGGCGCGGGCAACACGATCTTCGCCAGCGTCGATGTGAGTGGCGACGGAGTCCCCGATTTCGTGCGCCCGATCTCGGGCCGCAACTTTGCCCGGTATCTCGTGGACGAGGGCTGGCGCGAGCGGGAGGGGCCGATCAAGCTCATGTCCTGCTTTGGCGCCTTCCGCAATGCACGGGTCATCGCCGACGCGCTGGGCCGCGATGTCTGGGCGGGTTATCCCGAGCTCGACCGCTATTCCTTCACCGGCTGGGTCCGCTTTCCGGCGCCGCATTAGGCGCCGCAGGCCGCGACAAATCCCAGCCCCGGTCGGCTGCGGCTGCGAACTCCGGCGACCGCGCGATTGTCTCGCGCCATCGCCGCCCGGGGCAACATCCGTGTGCTCCGGGCGCAGAGCCGCGCGGAACTTAGCGCCTGACCGGGTTTTCGGCGCGGCGCCTCTTTTTCGGCAATTGCGCGTCGGGGCCACGCACCGCCGACATGCGCGTGCAGTCTGGCCCATTTCCCCCTGTTATCTGCTATGCGGGTACCAAGGAGAGGCGCCGGATGAACACACAAGGCCACTTCGATGAGATGTGGGGCACCGGGCAGCAACTGCGTGAGCCCTTGGAGGGGCTGAGCATTCGTCGGCGCCAGGAGGCCCGAAAGCGGCCTCTGAGGGCTGATATTCTCCGGACCTCAAGACTCGCGTAACCCTTGAAAACAAAGGAAAAATCCGGCCGCAGCCGGACAGGGAGGACGCTTTCTCTGAGGCAAGTGGCGGAGAGACAGGGATTCGAACCCTGGGTCGGCTCACACCGACAACGGTTTTCGAGACCGCCGCATTCGACCACTCTGCCACCTCTCCGCGTCAGGGGTCGTCGTGGGACGGGCATTTAGCGAAGCTCGCGGACGCTTGCAAGGGACAAAACGACGGCGGGATCATGCCGCGGCGCAGCGGGACTTCGGCTCGTCCCTTGGCAAGCGCCGGACAAGCCACTAGCTCTGTGCCAAACCCTCTCCCGAAGGCATTCCCATGGCCCTGCCATCGACCCTGATCCGACTGGTGCTCCTTCTCGGGACGGTCGCAGCCCCGCTGTCCGTTGCGGCGCAGACGGCGCCGGAGCCTTCCGTTCCCCTGCCGCACGAAGGGCAGGCCATGGCCCCCGGCGTGCAGGTGGCCGCCCTCGAGGAGGCGCTGCGCATCGGCGACGTGATTGCGGTCATGCGCGAAGAGGGGCTCGAATACGGGTCGAGCCTCGAGGCGGAGCTCTTTCCGGAGCGCGGCGGATCCCGCTGGCGCGCGGTGGTCGGGCTGATCTACGACACCGAAAGCATGCGCAAGCGGTTCGATGCGGCGTTCGAGGCCGAGGTCTCGCAGGATCCCCAGGCGATCGGGCAGATGTTCGACTTCTTCGGCAGCGACACAGGCCAGCGCATCCTTCAGCTCGAGATCGAGGCGCGGCGCGCCCTGCTCGACGAGGCGGCGGAAGAGGCGGCGAAGGTGGCCGTCGAGGAGATGAGTGCGCGCAACGACCCGCGGCTCGAGCTCCTGCGCGAGTTCGCCGAGGCGAACGATCTGATCGAGCTGAATGTGGTGGGGGCGCTCAATTCGAATCTCGCCTTCTATCGCGGCATGGCGGACGGGGCGGCCTTCGAGCAGCCGATGAGCGAAGAGGACATGCTGGCGGACGTCTGGTCGCAGGAGGCCGACGTGCGCCGCGAGACGGAGGCCTGGCTCTTCCCCTATCTGGCCCTGGCCTACGGGTCGCTGTCGGATGCGGAGCTGAAGGAATATATCGCCTTCTCGAAGACGCCGGCGGGCAGGAAGCTGAATGCCGCCACGTTCCGGGCCTTCGATGCGGTCTTTTCGGCCATCTCGCGCGATCTGGGCCGCGCCGCGGCCCGGCAGATGCAGGGCGAAGATATCTGAAGCTCCGGCTGTGAGGGGCGCGCGCGGAGCGGATGCCGGGGCAGGGGATGGCGAGATCTTGCAGCATGAGCCAGCCGGAACGGCTTGACTCGTGGAGGCCTTTCTCGCATAAGCGCGCATCCCGGCCGGATCCTTTCGGCAGGGCTCTGCATCCGTTGGCGATCTGCCCCTTGGGACGGCCTTCGGAATCATCACCATGACACCTCTCGGGGTGCGCTGTCCGAAGGCATCCAACGCCGGGTCGCACCGGGGCCGCAGGACGCGGAGCAATGAAGGAAAGACCATGTTCGCGGTCCTCAAGACAGGCGGCAAGCAGTACAAAGTCCAGGCGGGCGACGTGCTGCGCGTCGAGAAGCTGGCGTGCGAAGCCGGCGACAAGATCCAGTTCAACGACATCCTGATGGTCGGCGGCGAGTCCGTCACCGTCGGCGCGCCCTTCGTGGCCGGTGCCGCGGTTCAGGCGGAAGTCATCGCCCAGATCAAGGGCGAGAAGACGATCCACTACGTCAAGCGCCGCCGGAAACATTCGTCGCAGCGCACCAAGGGCCACCGCCAGCAGCTCACCCTGCTGCGCGTGACCGACGTGCTCGCCTCGGGCGCCGATGCCTCGGGCGTGGCCGCCGCGACCGGCACCGCCGATGCGCGCCGCGCCGCCCACAACGCCAGCGCGAAGGAGTAACACCCCATGGCACACAAGAAGGCAGGCGGTTCGTCCCGCAACGGCCGCGACTCGGCTGGCCGTCGTCTCGGCGTGAAGCTCTACGGTGGCCAGGAAGCCATCCCGGGCAACATCATCGTGCGTCAGCGCGGCACCACCTGGTTCCCGGGCGCCGGCGTCGGCATGGGCCGTGACCACACCATCTTCGCCACCGTGGAAGGCCGCGTGGAATTCAGGAAGGGTCTCAAGGGCCGTACCTTCATTTCCGTGCTCCCGACTGCGGAGGCTGCGGAGTAAGCCGAACCTTCACAGTTCGTCTGTAAGGGGGGGATCGGCGAAAAGGCCGGTCCCCCTTCCGCTTTTCCGGCCGGTGCCGGCGGGGCGGAACCCGTGCCGGGGGCAGACCCGCCCCCGTCCCAGGTGCCAGTGCTTCAGAGGAGGAAGCCCGTGACGCTTGACATGATCTCGACCACGCTTCCGGCGACGGAGGCCCATCCGGCCGGCGGCCGTCTCGTGCTGCGCCCGGTGCGCAAGTCCGATGCCGGGCTCTTTGCCATGTATGCGGGCGACCGGCGCGTGGCCGAAGGCACGCGCGGCATCCCGCATCCGCTGCCTCCGGGCGCGGCCGAGGCCTTCGTCAACCGCTCGACGGCCGAAGCCCCCTCCGAGGATGTGTGGGTGATGGACGGCTCCGCCTCGGGCCTGTCCGAGGTGCTGGGCGTGATCTCGCTGAAGCGCATGGACCGCGACCAGTCCGAGATCGCCTATTGGGTGGCCCCGGCCTTCTGGAACGCGGGCTTCGCCTCCGAGGCGGTGCGGGCGCTGATCGAGGCCAATCCGCAGGGCTCGCGCACCATCTTCGCCGAGGTCTTCCAGGACAATCCGCAATCGGCGCGGGTGCTCACCAACTGCGGCTTCGAATATATCGGGGACGCCGAGGCCTTCTCGGTGGCGCGCAACGCCCGCGTGCCGACCTGGACCTATCTGCGCCGGCTCTGACCCCACGGTCGCAGGCGCCAAACGACGGGCGGAGGCTTGAGCCTCGGCCCGTTTCTCTCTATCGCCAGAAGCGACCAATCGGAAAGTCCCGCTCATGAAGTTCCTCGACCTCTGCAAAGTCTACATCCGCTCGGGCGGGGGCGGGGGCGGCTGCGTCAGCTTCCGGCGCGAGAAGTTCATCGAATTCGGCGGCCCCGACGGGGGCGACGGCGGCAACGGCGGATCGGTCTGGGCCGAGGCCGTGGACGGGCTGAACACGCTGATCGACTTCCGTTACCAGCAGCATTTCTTCGCCAAGTCGGGGCAGCCCGGCATGGGCAGCCAGCGCACCGGCAAGTCCGGCGACGATATCGTGCTCAAGGTGCCGGTCGGCACCGAGATCATCGACGAGGACGAAGAGACGGTGATCGCCGACCTGACCGAAGTGGGCCAGCGAGTGCTCCTCGCGCAGGGCGGCAACGGCGGCTGGGGCAACCTCCGCTTCAAGAGCTCGACCAACCGCGCGCCGGCCCGCGCCAACCCGGGCCAGCCCGGCATCGACCGCACGATCTGGCTGCGGCTGAAGCTCATCGCCGACGCGGGCCTGCTGGGCCTGCCCAACGCCGGCAAGTCGACCTTCCTTTCGGCCACCTCGAACGCCCGGCCGAAGATCGCGGATTATCCCTTCACCACGCTGGTGCCGAACCTCGGCGTCGTGGGGGTGGACGGCAAGGAATTCGTGATCGCCGACATTCCGGGCCTGATCGAGGGCGCCTCCGAGGGCCGCGGCCTCGGCGACCAGTTCCTCGCCCATGTCGAACGCTGCTCGGTGCTTCTGCATCTGGTGGACGGCGCCTCCTCGACCATCGTCAAGGACTATCGCACCATCATCGGCGAGCTCGAGGCCTATGGCGGCGACCTCGCGCTGAAGCCGCGCATCACGGCGATGAACAAGATCGACGCGATGGACCCCAAGCAGATCTCCGACCGCCGCCGCGCGCTCGAGAAGGCGACGGGGGGCAAGGTCTTCACCATCTCGGGCGTGGCGGGCACCGGCCTCATGGAAGTGCTGCGCGCGCTCTGGGCCGAGATCGACGGGGCGCGCGGCGACAAGGTGGAGGAGCACGCGCCGTGGCAACCCTGATGCCGCTTCAGGCGCCCGATATCCGCAGCGCCAAGCGTCTGGTCGTGAAGATCGGCTCGGCGCTCCTCGTGGATGGCGAGGGCCTGCGTCGCCAGTGGCTCTCGGCGCTGGCGCTCGACGTGGCCGAGGCGCGGACGCGGGGCACGCAGGTGATCCTCGTCTCCTCGGGCTCGATCGCGCTGGGGCGGCGGGTGCTGCATCTGCCGCCGGGGCCGCTCGCCCTCGAACAGAGCCAGGCGGCGGCGGCGGTGGGCCAGATCCGGCTCGCCCGCGCCTATGAGGAGGTGCTGGCCCCGCACGGCATCACCACCGCTCAGGTGCTGGTCACGCTCGAGGATACCGAGGATCGGCGGCGCTACCTCAACTCCCGCGCCACGATGGAGACGCTGCTCGGGCTCGGCACCGTGCCCATCGTGAACGAGAACGACACGGTCGCCACCGACGAGATCCGCTTCGGCGACAACGACCGGCTGGCCGCGCAGATCGCCGTCACGGTGGGGGCGGACCAGCTCGTGCTCCTGTCGGATGTGGACGGCTTCTATTCGGCGAACCCCAAGGAAGATCCGACCGCCCAGCGGTTCGATCTGGTCGAGACGATCACGCCCGCGCTTGAGGCGATGGCGGGCGATCCGGTCTCGGGCCTGTCCAAGGGCGGCATGAAGACCAAGATCATGGCGGCCAAGACCGCCGTCGCCGGCGGCTGCGCCATGGCGATCACCGAAGGCTCGGCCATGCGGCCGCTCAAGGCGCTGGAACAGGGCGCCGCCCGCACCTGGTTCGTGGCGCAGGGCGACCCGCAGGCGGCGCGCAAGCGCTGGATCAATGCGATGAAGCCGCGCGGCACGATCCGGGTGGATGCGGGCGCGGTGCAGGCGCTGCAGGCGGGCAAGTCGCTGCTGCCCGCGGGCGTGGTGGCGGTCGAGGGCAATTTCGGGCGCGGCGATCCGGTCGAGATCGCGGGGCCCATGGGCGAGGTGCTGGGGCGCGGGCTCACCCGCTACACGGCGGTCGAGGCGGTGCAGATCGCGGGCCACCGCTCGGCCGAGATCGTGGCCATCCTCGGCTACAGCGGCCGGGCCGCGCTCATCCATCGCGACGATATGGTGATCTGAGGCCGCCGCCCCGTCCGGGCGGGCCACGGCCTGAAGGAGAGGACAGGGACATGGACGGAACGGATGTGACGATGCTCATGCGCGAGATCGGTGCCCGCGCGCGCACTGCTGCGGCGGAGCTCGCCTTTGCCGAACCGTCGCGCAAGGAAGAGGCCCTGACGGCCGCGGCCGAGGCGATGCTCGCCCGCGCCGACGAGATCCTCGAGGCGAACGGCCGCGATCTGGCCTTCGGCGCCGAGAAGGGCCTGACCCCCGCCATGATGGACCGGCTGAAGCTCGACCGCGCGCGGATCGACGGCATCGTCGACGGGCTGCGGGCGGTCGCGGGCCAGCCGGATCCCGTGGGGCAGGTGATCGCCGAATGGGACCGGCCGACCGGCCTGCACATCCGCCGGGTCCGCACTCCGCTCGGAGTGGTGGGCGTGATCTACGAGAGCCGGCCCAACGTGACGGCGGATGCGGGCGCGCTCTGCCTCAAGTCGGGCAATGCGGTCATCCTGCGCGGCGGCTCCGAGAGCTTCCATTCCTCGGGCGCGATCCATGCGGCGTTGCAGGACGGGCTGCGGCAGGCGGGCCTGCCGGTGGATGCGATCCAGCGCGTGCCCACGCGCGACCGCGCCGCGGTGGCCGAGATGCTGCGCATGGTCGAGCATATCGACGTGATCGTGCCGCGCGGTGGCAAGGGGCTCGTGGGCCTCGTGCAGGCCGAGGCGCGGGTGCCGGTCTTCGCCCATCTCGAGGGCATCTGCCATGTCTATGCCGACGGCGACGCCGATCTCGAGAAGGCGCGTCGGGTGGTGCTGAACGCCAAGACCCGCCGCACGGGCATCTGCGGCTCGGCGGAATGCCTGCTGATCGACCGGGCCTTCCTCGCCAAGCACGGGCCGGTGCTGATCGAGGATCTGCTGAAGGCGGGCGTCGAGGTCCGCGCCGAGGGCGAGCTGGCCCAAGTGCCGGGCACGGTGCCCGCGCAACCCGACGATTTCGGGCGCGAGTTCCTGGACATGATCATCGCCGCCAGGGTGGTGGACGGGGTGGACGGGGCCATCGCCCATATCCGCCGCTACGGCTCGAGCCATACCGAATCGATCCTGACCGAGAACGACGCCACGGCCGAGCGATTCTTCCGCCGGCTCGACAGCGCGATCCTGATGCGCAACGCCTCGACCCAGTTCGCCGATGGCGGCGAGTTCGGCATGGGCGCCGAGATCGGCATCGCCACCGGCAAGATGCATGCCCGCGGCCCCGTGGGCGCCGAGCAGCTCACGAGCTTCAAATATCTCGTGACGGGAGACGGCACGATCCGGGCCTGAGGCTCAGAACGAGAGCCTGATCTCGGACTCGCGGATCTCGGACGTGAGGCGTCGGCCCTGACGGGACATCTCGTCGGGGACCAGCGCGAACTGCACGCGGGCCGCCGAGATCTCGACCTGCGCCATCGGGTTCGACAGCATCTCCCACAGGTCGGGCTCGATCTTCATCTTGTTGGCCTGTCCCACCAGCAGCCAGCGCGCATCGTTGCGCTCGACACGGATGCGCCCGCCATAGGCCATGGCCGTCTCGAGGCACAGCAACAGCAGGAACGCGAGCTTCACCTCGCGCCGGGGCAGGTCGGTCGGTCCCTCCCAGTCGATCTGCAGCCGCCCCCCGCGCGTGAGGTCGCTCACGATCGACAGGATCTCGGGCCGGCCGATCCGCTGATCGAGCGTGGTCGCGCCGAAGGCCACGCGGAAGAAGCGGATGCGCGCATTGGCATGGGTCACGCTTTCCAGGATCAGCGCCATCTCCGGCCCGCGGATCGCCCCGTCCATCAGCAGAAGCTCGACGCCATTGCCGATGGCGCCGATCGGGCTGATAAGATCGTGACAGATGCGCGAACCCAGAAGAGCGGTCAGATCGGTTTTTTCGGTCATGGGCGGGCTCCACGAAAGGCGGAAGGAACGGACATGAACACGCTGCTCGAACCGGGAATGCTGGTCCGGCATCCGGGGCAACCGGACTGGGGGATGGGTCAGGTGCAATCCAACGTCAAAGGCCGGATCACGGTGAACTTCGAACACGCTGGCAAGGTCTTGATCGATGGCGGTCGGGTCGAGCTTCAACTTGTGCTTGATCTGTAAGACAGATCTAGCGACGGGAGATTGCATAATTCAACCATGAATTGAGGGCATATCCGCGCAGGGCCTCGCGGCGCGCGGGCCGGGCGGAGGCACGCCCCGGGCGGCAGTTGCATCCGGCGGGGGCATTTCCTATGAAGCCCTGACCGTCCGGTGAGGGAGGCAAGGTCCGGGAATGATCGCCGACGACCCGCATCTGGAACTGAGGCTCGCCGCATCCGAGCGCGATCTGCTGGCGGCCCAGCGGCTGCGCTATGCGGTCTTCGTCGAGGAGCTCGGCGGCGACGGCGATCTCGTCGACCACGCCCGGCGGCTCGAGCGGGATGAGTTCGACGATCTGTGCGACCATCTGCTGCTGATCGACCGGCGGCGGGATGCCGGGGCGCTCGAGGATGTGGTGGGGGTCTACCGGCTTCTGCCGGGCGAGCGCGCCGCGCGGGCGGGGCGCTTCTACTGCGACAGCGAATATGATCTCGATCCGCTGCGCGCCAGCGGACGGCGGGTGCTGGAGCTCGGGCGCTCCTGCGTGCATCCCGACTATCGCGGCGGCGCGGCGGTCTTCCTGCTCTGGAGCGGGCTTGCGGATTACGCGCTGGCGCAGCGGACCGAGCTTCTCTTCGGCGTGGCGAGCTTTCACGGCACCGATATCGAGGCGCTGGCCCAGCCCCTGTCCTGTCTCCACGCCTTCCATCTCGCCCCCGAGGAGCTGCGGGTGCGCGCGCGCTCCGACAGCGGCCAGCGGATGGATCTGATCCCGCCCGAGCGGATCGACCGGCGCGCGGCGATGCTCGCCATGCCGCCGCTCATCAAGGCCTATCTGCGGCTGGGCGGCGTGGTGGGCGAGGGGGCCTGGATCGACCGGGCCTTCAACACGACCGACGTGTGCCTCCTCATGGATACCGCGCGGATGTCGGCCCGGCACCGCGACTTCTACGCCCGGCGCACGGTCTCCGCGGAATGAGCGACTGGCGGTCGGACCGGCCCGCGCTGCGGGCCATCGGCGCGGCCGGCTGGGCGCGGGCGGCGGTGAAGGGCATCGCCATGGCGCTTCTCGTCTATGGCGGCCTGCTCCTCCTGCTGATCCTGCGCCAGATCGAGCGGCCGCTCTGCGGCCTCGCGCGCCCCGTGACGCCCTTCATCACGCAGGGCGTCTGCCGCGGGGCGCTCGCGATCCTCGGGCTGCGGGTGGTGACGGAAGGCCGCCCGATGGAGGTGCCGGGCGCGGTGGTGGCCAACCACGGCTCCTGGCTCGACATCTTCACGCTGAACGCGGTGCAGCGGGGCTATTTCGTCTCGAAATCCGAAGTGGCGGGCTGGCCCGGCATCGGCTGGCTGGCCCGGGCGACGGGCACGGTCTTCATCAACCGCAGGGGCTCGGAGGCTCTGGTCCAGCAGCGCCTGTTCGAAGAGCGTCTGCGCGCCGGGCATAGGCTTCTGTTCTTCCCCGAGGGGACCAGCACCGACACGCTGCGCGTCCTGCCCTTCAAGTCGACGCTCTTCGCGGCCTTCTTCACCCACGGTCTCGAACATGCGCTGCACATCCAGCCGGTGACGGTGATCTACAGCGCCCCCGAGGGCGAGGATCCGCGCTTCTACGGCTGGTGGGGCGACATGGATTTCGGCAGCCATCTGGTGAAGCTGCTCGCGGCGCCCCGGCAGGGTCGGGTGCGGATCACCTTCCACGCGCCGGTGCCCGCCGACGGCTTCGCCGGCCGCAAGGGCCTCGCCGCCCGCTGCGAGGCGCTGGTGCGCGAGGCCTTTCCGCCGGAGCCTCTGGCCCGGACGGGCGGCTGACCGGCCGGGGCCGGCGCGCCTCAGCCCAGCGGGGCCAGCAGCCGGCGCAGCGCCGCCGCCGCATCCTCCTCGCGCCAAATCTCCTCGCCCACGGCGAAGAAGTCGGTGAGGGGGGCGAGCTCGGCCACCTTCTCGGGGGTAAGCGCCCCCTCGGCCACGACCGGCACCTCGATCATCTCGGACCACCAGCCGAAAAGCTCGGCCTCGGCCAGGCTGCCGTCGCCGAGCGCGGTCGCGCCCACCGGGCCGAAGGCGACATAATCCGCGCCCGCCTCGGCCGCGTTGATCCCCTCGTGCCGGGTCCGGCCGCAGAAGGCGCCGAGGATCGCATCCGGCCCCAGATCCTTGCGCAGCTTGCGCACGAGCCGGGCGCCGTCGGTCAGATGCACCCCGTCCAGTCCCAGCCGCTCGACCATCAGCACATGGTTCTCGATCACCAGCGCCACGTCGCGGGCATGGGCCACCTCGCGCAGCGCATCGCCCGTCCGGGCGATCCGGTCCTCGTCCTTGCCGGCGAGCGCCAGCCTGAGGCAGGCCACCTCGGTCGAGTCGAGCACCGCCGCCAGCCGGTCGGGGAAGATCTCTAGATCGATCTCGGGCGGCGTGACCAGATAGAGCTGCGGACGTTCGACTTCGGCCATGATGGGTCTCCTTCGGATCGCGAAGCCTATAGCCGAGGGGCGCGCGCTTGGAAATGGCATTGCGCCGCAGGGCCCTTCTCCCCTAGGAAGCGCCCGGATCCGAAGGGAGCGCCATGAGCATCGAACCCGTCTTCATCCTCGTCCGCCCGCAGATGGGCGAGAACATCGGTGCGGCCGCGCGCGCCATGCTGAACTTCGGCTTGGGCCGCCTGCGCATCGTCGATCCGCGCGACGGCTGGCCCAACCCGAAGGCGGTGGCCATGGCCTCGGGGGCGGGGCGGCTTCTCGATCATGCCGGCCTCTTTCCCACGGTGGCCGAGGCGATCCGCGACTGCGACTATGTCTTCGCCACCACCGCCCGCGGGCGCGAGCTCACCAAGCCCGTGATGACGCCCGAGCGCGCCATGGCGCACGGCCGGGCGCTGACGGGCGAGGGGCGGCGCGTGGGCATCCTCTTCGGGCCCGAGCGCACCGGGCTCGAGAACGAGGATGTGGCGCTGGCCAACGCCATCGTGACGGTGCCGGTGAACCCCGAATTCTTCTCGCTCAACCTCGCGCAATGCGTGCTGCTGCTGGCCTACGAATGGCGGCGCCAGCATGACGAGACCCCGCCCGAGGTCATCGACATGGCGCGGGTGGATTTCGCAAGCGGCCTCGAGGTCGAGAAGCTCGGCGATCATTTCGAGGAAAAGCTCGAGGCCGCGGGCTTCTTCTTCCCGCCCGAGAAGGCGCCGGGCATGAAGCTCAACCTGCGCAACATGTGGGCCCGGCTGCCGCTGACGCGCGCCGACGTCCAGACCCTGCACGGGATGCTGCGCCAGATCGCCTGGAAGCTGAGACAGTAGCGCCCGGCCGCTCCCGACCTTTGGATGAGGCTCCCCTCCGGCGAAACGTGCCAGAGTGGGCCGCCAACAGGGAGGAAGAGAATGGCGAGACTGCTCGTGATGTATCGCACGCCCGAGGACGGGACGGCCTTCGACCGGCACTACGCCGACACCCACATCGGGCTTGCCGCGAAGATGCCGGGCCTGCGCAGCTACGAGATCAGCGAGGGCGCCGTGGCCACGCCCGGCGGGCCCGCCGACTACCGGCTGGTGGCGATCCTGCGCTTCGACGACATGGCCGCTCTGAAGGCGGCGCTTGCGAGCCCCGAGGGGCAGGCGGCCGTCGAGGATGTGGGCCGCTTCGCCACCGGCGGCGTCGATATCTACATGTTCGACGACCGGCCGGCCCAAGGCTAGATCCGCGTCCCTGCGCCCCCCCCCGCGAGCCCTTGAAGCGGGCAGGCGGGGGGCCTACTCTCCCCGGCGGAACGGGAGAGCCGGATGGCAGTGAAAAAGCGCAGCATCTTCGAGGAAGTGGGGCAGGGGGCGAAGGCGCCGGTCCCGCAGGGCGGCAGCATCGACCGGGGCCATGGCGGCGCCCGGCGCGGCATCCGGCTGTGGCTGATGGCCCTCTTCCTCCTCGTGATGGCGATGATCGTGGTGGGCGGCCTGACGCGGCTGACCGACTCCGGCCTCTCCATCACCGAATGGCGCCCCGTCACCGGCGCGGTGCCGCCCCTGAACGAGGCCCAGTGGTCGGCCGAGTTCGACAAATATCGCGAGAGCCCGCAATACCGGCTGATGAACGCCGGCATGACGCTGGCCGAGTTCCAGCGCATCTACTGGTGGGAATGGGGCCATCGCCAGCTCGGCCGCGTGATCGGCCTCGTCTGGGCCGTGGGGTTCCTGGGCTTTCTCGCGGCGCGCAGGATCCCGCGCGGCTGGTGGCCGCGGCTCCTGGCACTGGGGGCTCTGGGCGGGCTTCAGGGCGGGATCGGCTGGTGGATGGTGGCCTCGGGCCTCGAGGGCGACAAGGTCACCGTCGAAAGCACGCGGCTTGCGACGCATCTGGGCCTCGCCTTCATCATTCTCGGCCTGATCGCCTGGCAGGCGCTCCTCCTCGGGCGCAGCGAATCCGATCTCCTGCAGGCCCGGCGCCAGAAGGAAGGGCGGCTCGTCACCCTGACCGCCGTGCTGATCGGCGTGGCCTTCCTTCAGGTCGTGCTGGGCGCGCTGGTCGCGGGCATCGACGCGGGCCGCGGCTTTCCCACCTGGCCCGACATGAACGGCACCTTCCTGCCCGCCGACATGTTCTATGTGCCGGGCGTCGAGACCGACTGGAGGAACCCCGCCTGGTGGCTGGGTCTCCTGCAGAACCCGGGCTTCGTCCAGTTCCTGCACCGCATGACCGGCTATGCGCTGGCGGCTCTCGGCCTGATCTTCTGGATCTTCGGCCGCCGCTCGCGGCACCGGGCGACCCGCGGCGCCTTCGACCTTCTCGCCATGGCGCTTCTGGCGCAGATCCTTCTCGGCGTGGGCACGGTGCTCTCGGCCGCGGAATGGCAGGTCGCCATCGCCCATCAGGTCGGGGCGATCGTGATCTGGGTGCTGATCCTCCATGCCCGTCACCTCGCGCTGTATCCCCGTGTGGGCTCGATCCGGAAAGGAACGCTATGAGCGCCGACGTCGCCTTCACCGAACTGATGGACTATCAGCGCCAGACCGAGGCGCTGGCGCAGGTCATGGGCCGGCTCTCCTGGGACCAGGAGACGGTGATGCCGCGCGGCGCCGCCGAGCAGCGGGCCGAGGAGATGGCGGCGCTCGAGGGCGTGCTCCATGCCCGGCGCACCGATCCGCGCCTCGCCGAATGGCTGGAACTGGCCGAGCCCGAGGACGAGGAGGACGAGGCGCAGCTTCGCCTGATCCGCCGCAGCCACGAGCGGGCGACCAAGGTGCCCGGCCGTCTCGCGCAGGAGATCGCCCGCGTGACCTCGGCCGCGCAGGGCATCTGGGCCGAGGCCCGGGCGGCGGACGATGTCTCGATGTTCCTGCCGACCCTCACCGAGGTGGTCCGCCTCAAGCGCGAAGAGGCGGCGGCGCTGGCCGGGGGCCGCGACCGCTACGATGCGCTCATCGACGATTACGAGCCCTCCGCCACGGCGGCCTCGATCTCGGCCATCTTCGACCGGATGCGCCCGCGCCTCGTCGCGCTGCGCGAGGCGGTGCTCGGGGCCGAGGTCCAGCCGCAGCCGCTGTCGGGGCATTTCGGGCTCGAGGCGCAGGTCCGCATGGCGCGCGATCTGGCGGCCACCTTCGGCTACGACTGGAGCCGCGGGCGGATGGACATGGCGGTCCATCCCTTCTCGTCCGGCTCGGGCAGCGATGTGCGCATCACCACCCGCGTGGTCGAGGCCGACCCGTTCAACTGCTTCTATTCGACGATCCACGAGGTCGGCCACGCGGCCTACGAGCTCGGGATCGACCCGGACTATGCGCTGACGCCGATCGGCGCTGGCGTCTCGATGGGTGTCCACGAGAGCCAGAGCCGGATCTACGAGAACCAGCTCGGCCGGTCGCGGGCCTTCACCGGCTGGCTCTACGGCCGCATGAGCGAGCGGTTCGGCGATTTCGGCATTGCCGATGCCGAGGCCTTCTACGCCACCGCGAACCGTGTCCAGTCGGGCTATATCCGCACCGAGGCCGACGAGGTGCATTACAACCTGCACATCATGATGCGCTTCGATCTCGAGCGCGGGCTGATCCGCGGCACGCTCGAGCCGGAGGATCTGGAAGAAGCCTGGAACACCCGCTTCCTCGAGGATTTCGGCGTGGCGGTGGACCGGCCCTCGCACGGGATGCTGCAGGATGTGCATTGGTCGGTTGGGCTCTTCGGCTATTTTCCGACCTATGCGCTGGGGAACGTCTATGCGGGCTGCCTGATGAAGGCGATCCGCGCGGCTGTGCCCGATCTCGACGACCAGCTCGCCCGCGGCGACACGTCGGGCGCGACCGGCTGGCTGCGCGAGAACCTGCAGCGGCACGGCGGGCTCTACCGGCCGCACGAGACCGTCACCCGCGCCTGCGGCTTCGAGCCGACCGAGGAGCCGCTCCTCGATTATCTCGAAGAGAAGTTCCGCGGCATCTACCGGCTCTGACGGCGGCCGTGGCGGCGGGGGGCTTCACCGCAGCTCTGGGCCGCGCCGCACGGCGCACGGCGGCTGCCCTCGTCGCCTGCTTCCGTCGCGGCCTCTCGGCCGAGGAGGTGGAGGCGCGCCTCGCCGCGCGCTCCCTCGCCGATCAGGCGACGGTGGTGGTGGCCGTGCTCGGCGCGCTGTTCCTGACAAGCCTCCTCTTCGCCCAGGCGGGGCCGGTGGGCTTCTTCCTCTTCCTTCTGCTGGTGATCGTGGTGGTCGGCTGACCCGCCCGGGCCCGGTTGACAGATGTCAACTGTCCGCACGCAAAAGCCGCCCCCGCGCCTGGCCGCGATTTTTGCGGCCGCGGCGTGATCCGGGGGGCGCGGCCCCGCGTAAGCGGTGCACGATCAACCCAAGCAGAAAGGACCTGACCGATGAGCTACCTCTTCATGGAATCCGTTCTGACCTTCGGCACCCTCGGCTTCGTGCTCGCGCTGGCCTACGTCAACATCCGCCAGACCGAGAAGCAGCTCGAAGAGAGCCGCAAGCGCCGTCAGGGCCTCGAGGCGGCCGTGGCCGAATGATGCTGTTGGGCCGGGCGAGCGATTGCCCGGCCGGTGTTGCCCCGGGGGAGGCCTGAGCCGGACGCCTCCCGATGATGCGGGAGGCCGGGGCCGGACCTCTTTTCCTCCCCGATCCACGGGAGAGGGACGCGCCCCGAGACCGACAGTCTTCCTGCTGCCGCCGCCCGCCGTTGGCGCAAGAGGAACCGGGACCGGACCTCTCATACTCTCCGATCCAGAGGGCGTGCCTGAGCCGGGCGGCCTTCCTGCCGCCTGCCGATGGCGCAAGAGGGCCCCAGATCCTACCCGATCCACAGGCGGACTCGCCTGAGGCGAAGCGAGAGCGCATCAGGCCCAGTCGGGCGCCCGTTTCTCGAGGAAGGCCGCCACGCCCTCTTCCGTATCCCGCCACATCATGTTGTCCGCCATCACCGCGCCGGTGAGCGTGTAGGCTGCGCCGAGCCCCATGCCCGCCTGATCGTAGAAGGCCCGCTTGCCGGTCCGAACCGCAGCGGTGAGCTTGCCCGCAACGACTGCCGCCAGTTTCTGCACCTCGGCCGAGAGATCCTCGGGCGGGACCGTGCGGTTCACGAGGCCCACCTCGCGGGCGCGATCGGCCTCGATGAATTCTCCGGTCGTGAGCATCTCGAAGGCCACCTTGCGCGGCACGGCGCGGGTCAGGGCCACCATCGGCGTCGAGCAGAAGAGCCCGATATTCCCCCCGTTCACCCCGAAGCGCGTGCCATGGGCCGCCACCGCCATGTCGCAGGAGGCGACGAGCTGGCAACCCGCCGCGGTGGCGATGCCATGGACCTCGGCGATCACCGGCTGGGGCAGAGCGGGAATCGCCTGCATGACCGCCGCACAGCGGGCGAAGAGGTCCGAGAAATAGGCGGCGCCCCGGTCGTCGGACTGGCGCGCGGCCTGCATCTCGCGCAGGTCGTGGCCCGCGCAGAAGGCCTTGCCCGCGCCGCGGATCACCACGACACGGATCGTCCGGTCCTCGGCCAGCGCGCGGAACTGCTCTTTCAGCGCCGCCAGCATGGCATCCGACAGCGCATTCAGCGCCTCGGGCCGGTTCAGCGTCAGCGTGGCCACCGCGCCGCGGTCCTCGCGCAGCAGGATCTGGGTCATCTTGTCACTCCTCCCCTTTGCGGTCAGCCTAGCGGGTCGGAAGCAGGGAGGAAAGCATGGGGCTGAAGCTGGAGGCGGCGGATCTGGCCGCGTTCCTCGCGCGGGAGTTTCCCGAGGTCGCGGACGATTTCGAGGTGCTCTCGGCCGGAGAGGAACTGGCGATGCGGCTCAAGGTGGGGCCGCAGCACCTGCGGCCGGGCGGCACCGTCTCGGGGCCCTCGATGTTCGCGCTGGCCGATGTGGCGATGTATCTGGCGATCCTGTCCCGCATCGGGCCGGTGAAACTGGCCGTCACCACCAACATCTCGATGGATTTCCTGCGCAAGCCCGAGGCCGCGCGCGACCTGATCGGGACGGCACGGATCCTGAAGCTCGGGCGGGTGCTGGCGGTGGGGGACGTGCTGATCCGCTCGGCGGGATCGGAGGCGGTGGTGGCGCGGGCGGGCCTGACCTATTCGATCCCGCCCGACCGCGCCGCCTGAAGGGCCTCAGTCCCTGGTGATCTTGAAGCGGCCGTCGATGGTGGCGCCGCTCTCGATCACGACGCTGCGGTAGGTGACATCGGAGGTGAGCTGCGCTGCCGACCGCACGACGAGCGAGGCGCAGGAGAGCCGCCCCTCGAGCTGGCCGCGCACCTCGACGCTCTCTGCGCTGAAGGTGCCGCTCGCGCGTCCCTCGGGGCCGACCATCAGCCCGCGGGCGGTGATCGTGCCCTCGACCTCGCCCATCACCTCAATGCTGCCCGACGAGGTGATGTCGCCCACGATCTTCAGGTCCGAGCCCAGGGTGGACTTGGAGGCATTGGAGCCGGTGCGCTGCGGCGCAGGCTCGACGGGTCTGTTCTGCATCGTGATTCCCTCTTTCGCGCGGCCCCGCGGCCGGGGGCACGGTGCGCGGCCCGCGCCCACACGTTCGCCCGATAAAGGGTCAAGGCTGGGGTCCGGTCAAGAGCGGGTGGGGGGAATTCCGCCGATCGTGGACAAATGGGCGGGCGGATGGTCAGATGACTGCGATCTCCTGCAAGGAAGAGGCGCGCATGACGGACGGCCCCGATCGCGACTTCTGGCTGCCGGTCTCCGGCTTTGATCTGCCGCGCTTCGCGGGCCTGCCCAGCTTCATGCGCCTGCCCTTCGTGCCGCCCGGCCATCCGCGCTTCAAGGAGGTGGAGGTGGGTCTCGTGGGCGCCCCCTGGGACGGGGGCACGACGAACCGGCCGGGGCCCCGGCACGGGCCGCGCCAGCTGCGCGACCTCTCGACCATGATCCGTGCCGAGAATGGCGCGACCGGCGTGCGTCCCTTCGAGAGGCGGCGCTGCGCCGATCTGGGCGACGTGGCGCCCAATCCCGCCGACCTGATGGACAGCCTCGCGCGGATGGAAGCCTTTTTCATCGACCTCCGC
The DNA here is from genome assembly GCF_001720585.1 of Cereibacter johrii. Lineage (GTDB taxonomy): Bacteria > Pseudomonadota > Alphaproteobacteria > Rhodobacterales > Rhodobacteraceae > Cereibacter_A > Cereibacter_A johrii. The sequence continues at coordinate 53,934 of NZ_MABH01000164.1, forward strand.
GCCGCAGGCATCCTGCCGCTGACGGCGGGGGGCGATCATCTCTGCACGCTGCCGATCCTGCGCGCTCTGGCCCGCGACCGGCCGCTCGGCATGATCCAGTTCGACAGCCACACCGATCTCTTCCACAGCTATTTCGGTGGGATGCGCTATACCCACGGCACGCCCTTCCGCCGCGCGGTCGAAGAGGGGCTGCTCGATCCGCGGCGCGTCTGCCAGATCGGCATCCGCGGCGGCACCTACGACCGCGAGGACCGCGACTTCGCCGCGGCGGTGGGGATCCGCATCGTTCCGGTTGAGGAGGTCCACGCCCGCGGGGTCGAGGATGTGATGGCCGAGGCCCGCGCCATCGTGGGCGAGGACGACACCTATGTGAGCTACGACATCGATTTCGTCGATCCGGCCTATGCGCCCGGCACCGGCACGCCCGAAGTGGGCGGCCCGACCTCGTGGCAGGCGCTGAGCGTGGTGCGGCAGCTGCAGGGCTTGCGGATCGTGGGCGCGGATCTGGTCGAGGTCTCTCCGCCCTTCGATCCGCCGGGCGGCACGGCCTTCCTCGGGGTCTCGATCCTGTTCGAACTTCTCTGCGTGATCGCAAGCAGTGCCGGACCTTCGGCCGAAGGAGGCGCCGCATGACCGACCTCATCGTCACCAACGGGGCCGTCCTGACCATGGACCCCGCCCGGCCCGAGGCCGAGGCCCTGGCCATCGCCGAGGGCCGGATCACGGCCGTGGGCCGCCGCGCCGAGATCGAGCGGCTGGCCGGCCCGCAGACGGAAATGATCGATGCGGGCGGAGGGACGGTCCTGCCGGGCTTCGTGGAAAGCCATCTCCATCTGGTGCTGGGCGGGGCGGAACTGGCCCATCTCCAGCTTACGGGCGTCCATGGCGTCGAGGCGCTGACGCGGGCGGTGCAGGGCTTTGCCGCGGCCCATCCCGAGCGTCCGCTGCTCATGGCGCAGGGCGGCGACTACGGGCTGCTTGACCGGCCGATGACGCGGCAGGATCTCGACGCGATCCTGCCCGACCGGCCCTTCGCCATCACCGCGCCCGATCATCACACGGTCTGG
>NZ_MABH01000164.1:60000-62066 GCF_001720585.1 Cereibacter johrii
CTTTAAAGATAGCGTAACAGCTCACTGGTCTAGATAAGCTGTCCTGCGGCGAAGATGTAACGGGGCTCAAGCCACGAGCCGAAGCTCAGGATGCACAGCAATGTGCGTGGTAGCGGAGCGTTCCGTGATATAGCTCCATGTCTCTTCATCCCTCGGATGCGGAGACAAGGAGCTTTCTGTGAAGCCGGGCCGTAAGGCATCCGGTGGAGAGATCGGAAGCGAGAATGTTGACATGAGTAGCGACAAACAGGGTGAGAGACCCTGTCGCCGAAAGTCCAAGGGTTCCTGCTTAAAGCTAATCTGAGCAGGGTAAGCCGGCCCCTAAGGCGAGGCCGAAAGGCGTAGTCGATGGGAACCAGGTTAATATTCCTGGGCCAGGAGGATGTGACGGATCGCAGGTGTAGTTCGGTCTTATCGGATTGACCGGGCTGCTGAGCGGTCCCTGGAAATAGCCCTCCATCAGACCGTACCCCAAACCGACACAGGTGGACTGGTAGAGAATACCAAGGCGCTTGAGAGAACCACATCAAAGGAACTCGGCAAAATGCCTCCGTAAGTTCGCGAGAAGGAGGCCCCGTCTGTAGGCAACTATGGGCGGGGGGCACAAACCAGGGGGTGGCGACTGTTTACTTAAAACACAGGGCTGTGCGAAGCCGCAAGGCGACGTATACAGTCTGACGCCTGCCCGGTGCTGGAAGGTTAAAAGGAGGAGTGCAAGCTCCGAATTGAAGCCCCAGTAAACGGCGGCCGTAACTATAACGGTCCTAAGGTAGCGAAATTCCTTGTCGGGTAAGTTCCGACCTGCACGAATGGCGTAACGATCTCCCCGCTGTCTCTGATGTGGACTCAGCGAAATTGAACTGTGTGTCAAGATGCACACTTCCCGCGGTTAGACGGAAAGACCCCATGAACCTTTACTATAGCTTCGCACTGGCATCAGGATTGTGATGTGCAGGATAGGTGGTAGGCATCGAAGCGGGGACGCCAGTTCCCGTGGAGCCAACCTTGAGATACCACCCTTCGCCATCTTGATGTCTAACCGCGGCCCGTTATCCGGGTCCGGGACCCTGCGTGGTGGGTAGTTTGACTGGGGCGGTCGCCTCCCAAACAGTAACGGAGGCGCGCGATGGTGGGCTCAGACCGGTCGGAAATCGGTCGTCGAGTGCAATGGCAGAAGCCCGCCTGACTGCAAGACTGACAAGTCGAGCAGAGACGAAAGTCGGCCATAGTGATCCGGTGGTCCCGAGTGGAAGGGCCATCGCTCAACGGATAAAAGGTACTCTGGGGATAACAGGCTGATGATGCCCAAGAGTCCATATCGACGGCATCGTTTGGCACCTCGATGTCGGCTCATCTCATCCTGGGGCTGGAGCAGGTCCCAAGGGTATGGCTGTTCGCCATTTAAAGAGGTACGTGAGCTGGGTTTAGAACGTCGTGAGACAGTTCGGTCCCTATCTGCCGTGGGTGTAGGAGACTTGAGAAGAGTTGCCCCTAGTACGAGAGGACCGGGGTGAACGATCCACTGGTGGACCAGTTGTCGTGCCAACGGCAGTGCTGGGTAGCTATGATCGGACAGGATAACCGCTGAAGGCATCTAAGCGGGAAGCCCCCTTCAAAACAAGGTCTCCCTTGAGGGCCGTGGAAGACCACCACGTCGATAGGCCAGAGGTGTAAGCGCAGCAATGCGTTCAGCTGACTGGTACTAATTGCCCGATAGGCTTGATCTGACCCGGTAACAGCAAGGCTCAATAAGCCAAAGCTCTACCCCAGATCAGAAAGCAATAGACCCGGAACAAGCAAAAGCCTGATGTTGTCGTTTCTTCTCCGGTCTGGTGGCCATAGCACGAGCAAAACACCCGATCCCATCCCGAACTCGGCAGTTAAGTGCCGTCGCGCCAATGGTACTGCGTCTCAAGACGTGGGAGAGTAGGTCGCCGCCAGACCTGAAAAGAAACGAATATCCCTCAAAACGATCAAATCAAAACCGACGCGGGGTGGAGCAGCCCGGTAGCTCGTCAGGCTCATAACCTGAAGGCCGCAGGTTCAAATCCTGCCCCCGCAACCAG
>NZ_MABH01000165.1 GCF_001720585.1 Cereibacter johrii
GGCCGCCAGCAGCTTGCGCATCTCGGCGCCCACCCGCTCGCGCGAGAGCTGCGCCACGCCCTCGGCCCGCGCGGCACAGGCGGCCAGCCCCTCCGCGTCGAGCCCCTCGTCCGGCGCGCCGTAGATCGCATGAAAGCGGAAGAAGCGCAGGATGCGCAGGTAGTCCTCCTCGATCCGCCGGATGGGGTCGCCCACGAAGCGCACCCGTCGCGCGATCAGGTCAGGCAGCCCGCCCAGCGGGTCGATGACCGCACCCGAGGCCTCGGCATAGAGCGCGTTCATGGTGAAGTCGCGCCGGGCCGCATCCTCGGCCACATCGGTCGAGAAGGCCACCACGGCGTGGCGCCCGAAGGTCTCGACATCGCGTCGGAAGGTCGTGACCTCGTGCGGCACGCCGCCCGCGATCACCGTGACGGTGCCATGGTCGATGCCGGTCGGCACCACCTTGAAGCCCGCCGCCGAGGCCAGAGCCGAGACCGCCGCGGGCACCGCATCGGTGGCCAGATCGATATCCGACACCGGCCGGCCCAGCAGCGCATTGCGCACGCAGCCGCCCACGAAGAGCGCGCGATGCCCCGCCTCGGCCAGCGCCGCGCAGAGCCGCTGCGTTGCGGGACGCGCCAGCCAGTCGCCCGAGATCCTCATCCCTGCATCCTCCGCGCAAGGCCGTGCAGGATGCGCGCCGTAGCCCCCCAGATGTAGTAGGGCCCGTAAGGCACGACATAGTAGCGCCGCCAGCCGCCGCGCCAGAGCCGCTGCTCCACCCGGTAGCGGGACAGATCGAGGAGGTGGGTGAGCGGCACGGTGAAGGCTTCCTCCACCTCGTCCTCCTGCGTCACCGGCACGAAGGGTCCGCGCACCTCGGCGAGGACGGGGACGACCGTGAAACCCGTCACCGTCTCATGCGCGGGCAGGCGGCCGACGACCTCGACCATCTCGGCCGGAAGCCCGATCTCCTCGCGCGCCTCGCGCAGCGCGGCATCCTCGGGGCTGGCATCCGTCGGGTCGATCTTGCCGCCCGGAAAGGCGATCTGGCCGGGATGATGCGCGAGATGCGAGGCCCGCTTGGTCAGGATGACCCGCGCCCCGCCCTCGCGCTGCCAGACCGGCACCAGCACCGCCGCCGCGCGCAGGCGGCGGTCGGGCGGCAGCACGATCTCGGGGTTCAGGTCATGGTCCGAAGAGGCGGCGCCGCCGCTCTCCAGCGCGCGGCGCAGCGCCTCAGGCATCGTCGCTCCGGGCGCCGGTGCCGAGAGTCGTCGGGTCGAACTCGTAATGCGCGCCGCAGAACTGGCAGTCGGCCGTGACGATGCCCTCGTCGGTCGTCATCTCGGCGATTTCCTCGGGCGCATAGATCGCGAGCGACTCGCGCACCCGGTCGGGCGAGCAGGAACAGCCGAAGCGCAGCGTCTGCGCCTCGAACACCCGCGGCGCCTCCTCGTGGAACAGCCGCACGAGCAGGTCCGGCGGCTGGACCGAGGGGCCCACCAGCTCCAGATCCTCGACCGTGTCGAGAAGCAGATTGGCCCGCGTCCAGTTCTCGCCCTCGTCGCCGTCGAGGAGGTCGCCATGCTGCAGGAGCCCGCCTTCGCCCGAGCCGCCCTCGCCCGCCACGCCCGGCGAGGCCTTGGGCATGTGCTGGAGCATCACGCCGCCGCCCCGCCAGTGGGTCGCGCCCTTGGCGGTGGACTGGCCGAAGGAGAGGGCAAAGCGGGTGGGCAACTGCTCGGACTGCGCGAAATAGGTCTCGGCGCAGGCGGTGAGCGAGCCTCCGGCAATCGGCGTGATGCCCTGATAGGGCACCATCCCCTGCCCCTGATCGATCAGGATGGCGAAATATCCCTCGCCGATCTGATCGAAGGCCCGGGCCCCCGGCTGCAGATCCTCCGCCACGAAGCTCGCATAGGCGCGGATCCGGGCGGGTTGCCCATCCTCGGAGGGGCCGTAATAGTCCGTGGCGATCATCCGCACCGCGCCGTTGCCGCGGATCTGCAGCGACAGCTTCCAGCGCAGCTTGATCGCCTGGCCGATCAGGGCGGTCAGAAGCGACGCCTCGGCCACCAGCGCCTCGATCTGCGGCGGGTAATCGTGCTTCGACAGCACCTCCTCGAGGACCCCGTCCAGCCGCACGACGCGGCCGCGGATGTCCGAGCGGTCAAGCTGGAAGGGCAGGACGGTATCGTCCCAGGCGATCTGTGAACCGATGGTCATGGGGTTTCCTTGAGGCATGAGCCTTGGCATACCGCCCCAATATAGGCGCGACAACCGGGGGACCAAGAGCAGATGATCAGGCGATACGGCGACCCCGTGCGGGCGGATCGGCACTATCGGCGCAGGCCGGGGGTCTATGCGGTGCTCCTGAGCGGCGGCGACATCCTCACCACCTTTCAGGAGACTCCGCTGCCCGAGTTCCAGCTTCCGGGTGGCGGGATCGATCCGGGCGAGCATCCGATGGCGGCCCTGCACCGCGAGGTGCGGGAAGAGACCGGCTGGCGCATCGGCGGCCTCCGCCGGATCGGCGCCTTCCGCCGCTTCACCTACATGCCGGAATACGATCTCTGGGCCGAGAAGCTCTGCGCGGTGTATCTCGCGCGTCCGATCCGGCGCCTCGGCGCGCCCACCGAGCCCGGGCATCACGCCGTCTGGCTGCCGGTCGAGGAGGCGCTGGTGCGGCTCGGCAATGCGGGCGACCGGGCGCTTCTGGCGGCGGCCCTGCGCTGACGGACCCCGGCTCTCGGGCCCGCGCCCCTCACGGCCGGTAGTCGAAGAGCACGCCCGAGACATCGTCCCGGAAGTCTCCGCCGCCCATCCGCTCGTGGAGCGCCCAGACGAGAGCCTCCATCAGCTCCTCGGAGCCGAGGGCCGCGTGCTCGGCAAGCAGGCGCACCAGCCCCGCCTCTCCCAGCTCGTGCCCCGAGGGATCCGGGCATTCCGTCACCCCGTCCGACAGCAGAAAGAGCCTGTCGCCCGGCAGAAGCCGCGTCTCCGACCGCTCGAAGGTGGCGTCGGGCAGAAGGCCCACGGGCAGCCCGCCCTGCCCCAGAAGCTCCCCCCGCCCATCGGCGCGCAGCACCACCGGATGCGGATGGCCCGCCTGCACCAGCGCGAGCGCCCCCGACCGCAGGTCGATCTCGGCATAGGCCATGGTGAAATACTGCTCTACCCCCAGATCCGCGATCATCATGCGGTTGAGGCGCGCGGCCAGAATCTCGGGCGGCCAGCTGTCATGCCCGGCGCAGTGCGGGCAGGCGCCGTCCGACCGGGCCACCCCGCCCTCGGGCGAGAGGCCCGACAGGAGCCCCGCCAGCCGCGCCGTCATCAGCGCCGAGGCGACGCCGTGACCCGAGACGTCGATCGAATAGAGGGCGATCCGCCCCGCCCCGAGCTCGAGAGAGCCCGCGAGGTCGCCGCCGACATGGCCCGAGGGCCGCAGGAGCAGCGTGACGGTCGAGCGGCCGAACCGCCGGGACCTGTCCCGGGCGAACGACTGCTGCAACCGCCGCGCCTCGTCGAGATCGCGGTCGAGCGACTCGTAGATGGTGCGCAGTTCCGAGAAGGCGCGCTCCAGAAGCTGGTTCTTGTCGACGAGTTCGGCCTGCATCGACAGCACCCGCTCGCCGGCCCGCAGCCGGGCCCGCAGTTCGTCGGGCGCCGCGGGCTTCACCAGATAGTCGTCGGCGCCGCAATCGAGGCCGTCGACCACCTCGCCGGTGCCGGACCGGGAGGTGAGAAGGATGAAGTAGCAATAGGCCGCGCCCGGCAGCGCCCGGATCCGGCGGCAGAGCTCCAGCCCCGACATGCCGGGCATCATCCAGTCGCTGAGCACGATGTCGACCTCGGCGCCCGTGCAGAGGGCCAGTGCCTCCGAGGCGGTTGCGGCCTCGCTCACCCGGTAGCCCCACCGCTCGAGCGAGAGCGCGACGAGCCGCCGCTGCGCCCGGCTGTCGTCCACGATCAGAACATGCCGGACGGGCGCGGAAGCGCCGTGCGCACCGGCTTCGGCCAACGGAAGGGATCGCGCATTCACTGGGGCATCTTCGGGATCGGCCTCGCGGCAGCATGGCGCCACGCTGACCCGGCACCGCTTAAGGGAGCGTGAAGGCTCAAATCATCCGGAACTGCCGGGACCATCCTCATCGACCGTTAAGGCGCGCGTGCCAGTCTGGACCGGCACAATCAGCGAGCGGGCAGCATGATCGACTGGGGACGGGTTGCGGCACTGCGCGAGGAGGTCGGCCGCGAGGCGTTCGAGGAGGTCGTTCTCATGTTCCTCGAGGAGACGGACGAGACGATCCGCCGGCTTTCCGCCGCTCCGGTCGCGCCGCTCGAGGAGATGCTGCATTTCCTGAAGGGATCGGCGCTGAACCTCGGCTTCAGATCGGTCTCGCGCCTCTGTCAGGAGGGCGAGCAGCTCGCCGCCTGCGGGCGCGGCGCCGAGGTCGAGCTGGGCGTGCTGGTGACGAGCTACCGGCTGGCCCGGATGGAGTTTCTCAAGGGACTCGAACGGATGGAGGCCGGCTAGACCAGGAACTCGGCCAGAGCATCGTCGCCGGTGATGTCGCGGTAGTTAAGCCCCGCCTCCTCCATCACCGCCGTCAGCCGCGCGAAATTCCCGGCCTCCCTGGTCTCGATCCCGATCAGGACCGAGCCGAAGTTGCGGGCCGACTTCTTGAGATATTCGAAGCGCGCGATATCATCGTCGGGGCCGAGCATCATCAGGAACTCGCGCAGCGCGCCGGGGCGCTGCGGCATCCGCAGGATGAAGTATTTCTTGAGGCCCGAGTAGCGCTGCGCCCTCTCCTTCACCTCAGGCAGGCGCTCGAAGTCGAAATTGCCGCCCGAGGTCACGCAGACGACCGTGCGGCCGCGGATCTCTTCGGCCAGCTCCGGCAGGACGTCCACCGACAGCGCCCCCGCAGGCTCGAGCACGATGCCCTCGACGTTCAGCATCTCGAGCATGGTGATGCAGATCCGGTCCTCGGGCGCCAGATGCACCTGATCGGGGCGCACCCAGTCGAGCATCGAGAAGGGCAGCTGTCCCAGACGAGCCACGGCGGCCCCGTCGACGAAGCTGTTCACGCGCGGCAACGGCGTGGGGCCTCCCGCTTCCAGCGCGGCCAGAAGGCTGGCGCCGCCCGCAGGCTCGACGAACCGGAAGTCCGTCTCCGGCGCCTCGCCCCGCAGGAAGGCCGTCACGCCCGAGGCAAGCCCGCCGCCGCCCACCGGCAGCACCACCAGATCCGGCGCCCGGCCCAGCTGTTCGAGCAGCTCGACCCCCACGCTTGCCTGCCCCTCGATCACGTCGGGATCGTCGAACGGCGCGAGGAAATGGGCCTTCTGCTCGGCACACCAGGCCTGGGCCGCGGCGAGTGTCTGGTCGAAGTAGTCGCCCGTCAGCACGATCTCGACGGCCTCGCCGCCGAAGGTCCGCGTCTTGGCGATCTTCTGCTGCGGCGTCGTCACCGGCATGAAGATCGTGCCCTTCACGCCGAAATGCCGGCAGGCGTAAGCCACGCCCTGCGCATGATTTCCCGCCGAGGCGCAGACGAAGGAGCGCTGGTCGGGGCGCGCATCGCGCACCTTCCGCATCGCCGTGAAGGCGCCGCGCAGCTTGTAGCTGCGCACCGGCGTCAGATCCTCGCGCTTGAGCCAGATCTCGGCGCCATAGCGGGCCGAGAGATGATCGTTGCGCTGGAGCGGCGTCTCGGGGAAGAGATCGCGCAGGGCGCGGGTGGCGGCACGGGCGTTGCGGGCGAACTGGGTCATGCGCGCACCCTACCCGCTTCGTCGCGGCTCCGCCACGGTCCAGGTGCGGCCCGCGCCCCTTGTTCACAACGGCAAACTTCACTAGACCGGCGTGCAAACTTTCCCGCGATGGAGCCCTCCCATGTCCGCCCCGAAGAAAGTCGTCCTTGCCTATTCCGGCGGGCTCGACACCTCGATCATCCTGAAGTGGCTGCAGACCGAATATGGCTGCGAGGTCGTGACCTTCACCGCCGACCTCGGCCAGGGCGAGGAACTGGAGCCCGCCCGCGAGAAGGCCGTGATGCTGGGCATCAAGCCGGAAAACATTTTCATTGAAGATGTGCGCGAAGAGTTCGTGCGCGACTTCGTCTTCCCGATGTTCCGGGCAAACGCGCTTTACGAAGGGCTCTACCTGCTCGGCACCTCGATCGCGCGGCCTCTGATCGCCAAGCGGCTGGTCGAGATCGCGGCCCAGACCGGCGCCGACGCGGTGGCCCACGGCGCCACCGGCAAGGGCAACGATCAGGTGCGGTTCGAGCTGACGGCCTATGCGCTCGATCCGGCGATCAAGGTGATCGCGCCCTGGCGCGAGTGGGACCTGACCTCACGCACGAAGCTCCTCGAATTCGCCGAGCAGAACCAGATCCCGATCGCCAAGAACAAGCGCGGCGAAGCGCCCTTCTCGGTCGATGCGAACCTGCTGCACACCTCGTCCGAGGGCCGCGTGCTGGAGAACCCGGGCGAGGAAGCCCCGGACTACGTCTACCAGCGCACCGTCGACCCCGAGAAGGCGCCCGACGCGCCCGAGTTCGTGGAGATCACTTTCGAGAAGGGCGATGCGGTCGCCATCAACGGCGAGGCCATGTCGCCCGCGACCATCCTCACGAAGCTCAACGAGCTTGGCGGCAAGCACGGCGTGGGCCGTCTCGATCTGGTGGAAAACCGTTTCGTGGGCATGAAGTCGCGCGGGATCTACGAAACGCCCGGCGGCACCATCCTGCTGGAGGCCCACCGCGGGATCGAGCAGATCACGCTCGACTCGGGCGCAGGCCACCTCAAGGATTCGATCATGCCGCGCTATGCCGAGCTGATCTACAACGGCTTCTGGTACAGCCCCGAGCGCGAGATGCTTCAGGCGCTGATCGACAAGTCGCAGGAACATGTCACCGGCACCGTCCGCGTGAAGCTTTACAAGGGCTTCGCCCGCACCGTCGCCCGCTGGTCCGAACATTCGCTCTATTCCGAGAAGCACGTCACCTTCGAGGAGGATGCGGGCGCCTACGACCAGAAGGACGCGGCCGGCTTCATCCGGCTGAACGCCCTGCGGCTGAAGCTGATCGCGACGCGCAACGCGCGTGTGAAGGGCTGAGGCTGGAACCGGCGCCCTGCGGCGCCGGTTGACCTCCTTTCCCAAGGGAGAGGAGACCCTTCGATGAGCCTCAAGAAAGTCCTCGGGCTGATGCTGGCCTCGCGCATGGCCGGCCGCGGCGGCCGAACGGGAGGGCTCGGCTCTGCCGCCGTCCTCGGCTCGAGCGTGAGCAAGAAGGCCGGGATGGCCGCGCTGGCCTACATGGCCTACCGCGCCTATCAGGATCATCAGGCGCGTAGTCCGGGCGGCACGGCCCGGACTGCGGGCGGTGCGGGCGGCATCGGGGGCATGATCGGCGGCATCGTCGACAGCCTGACCGGCCCGCAGGACGATGCCGGCCGGTCCTCGGCCGCTCCTGCCGGCGCAGCGATGGGTCAGTCGCCCGAGGAGGCGATTTCGGACGCCAAGGCGCTCCTGCTGCTGCAGGCGATGGTGGCCGCGGCCTGGGCCGATGGCGCGATCTCGACGGACGAGCGGCAGCGGATCCTCGACCAGCTCGACGCCGCGGGTGCGGACGAGAGCGACCGGCGGCTCGTCGAGCGCGAGATCGCCCATCCGCAGCCGCTCGACCGGCTGCTGGAGCAGGTCCGCGATCAGGAGACCGCCGAGCAGTTCTATCTCGCTTCACGCGCCGCGGTGGATCCGGCCACCAACGCCAACAAATCCTACCTCTGCACCCTGCGGGGGCGGCTGAACCTCTCGGAGGCGGAAGTGCGCGAGGTGGAAGCCTTCACGTCCTGATGCGGAAGGCGGCAAGGCGCTCGTAATGCGGCAGCGCCTGCCGGGCCAGCTCGGCATAGTGCGGGGCGAGATCCGGCAGCGGGCCCTCGGGATCCTCGAAACCCGAAGACAGATGCACGGCGCCGTACCAGTGCGGCGCCCAGACACCGTCGGCCTTGTGTCCGCCTGCAGGCCAGCGCAGCATCGCATCGGTGAAAGGGAGGCCGAGGGCCGCACAGAGGGCCGTCAGCGTCCCTTTCGGGTCCTGCCGGACGTCCGCGCTGTCCACCACGAGGGGCGGGCGCCCCAGCCATTGCGCCACCTCGTCGAAAAGCTCGGCCTGCTGCACGAAGCCGATGTCGGCGAGGCCGGGCCCCTCGCGCTTCTTGGCGTAGCTCGCCACGACCCGCGCCGGATGGCGGATCAGAAAAACATTTTCGCAGTCGCGCATGAAGCTCCGGTCGAAGGAGGGGATCATGTGCAGCGTCATGTGCTTCTGGTAGAAGATCGGCTCGCCGAGCGGCGCCTCTCCGCGGCACCTGTCGGCGATGACGGAGGCGTCGGTTTCGTGTGCGGCGAGGATCTCGGCGCGCATCGGATGGTCGAGCCCCGTGGCCTTGAGATAGGCGGCGTAGAAGGGTTCGTCCCAGATGCCGCAGTCACCCCGCGCCGCGAAGGAATACATCAGGGCCGTCGAGAGGTTCCGCGGCCCGGACCACATGGCGATCCTCATGCCGCCACCAGAGCCTTGTAGAGGCCACGGATGCGCTCCGTCATGGGGCCCATCTCGCCCGTGCCGATCCGCCGGCCGTCGATCGATCCCACAGGCGTCTGCGCGCCGAAGGTGCCGGTCAGGAAGGCCTCGTCGGCGGAGTAGGTCTCGACCAGCGAGAAATTCTTCTCGAAGACAGGAATGCCGGCCTCGCGGCAGATCCGGATGACCTTGCCGCGGGTGATGCCGTTCATGCAGTAGTCGCCCGTCGAGGTCCAGACCTCGCCCTTTCTCACGATGAAGAAGTTGCAGGCGTTGGTCGTGTTCACGAACCCATGCACGTCCAGCATCAGCGCCTCGTCCGCGCCCGCCTTCTCGGCCGCGATGCAGGCCAGGATGCAGTTCAGCTTGGAATGCGAGTTCAGCTTCGGATCCTGACTCATCGGCAGGCCGCGGATATGGGGCACGGTGGCAAGCCGGATCGGCCGCGGGATCTTCGGCTTCGAATGTTCCATGATGATCGCGACGGTGGGCCCCTGCCGCGAAAGCGACGGATGCTGGAAGGGCCGCGTCTTGATCCCGCGCGTCACCATCAGCCGGGCGTGTGCGTCCGTCGTCATGCCGTTCGCCGCGGCCGTGTCGAGGATCGCCTGCCGGAGCGCGGCTCGATCCATCCCGATGTCGAGGTCGATGGCCAGCGCCGCCTCGAACAGCCGGTCGAGGTGCTCGTCGAGAAAGGCCCAGCGCCCGTCATAGAGGCGGATGCCCTCCCAGACGCCGTCGCCGAGCATGAAGCCTGCGTCATAGACCGACACCAGTGCCTCGGCCTTGGGCAGGATCCGCCCGTTCAGCCAGAGGCGGATGGTCTCGTTCCGGGCATCTTCCTCGGCCTGGTGGGTGGTGACGTGATCGGTCATCGGCGGCTCCCTGTTCCCGCCGACGCTAGACCGGAGAGGGGCCGCCCGCCAAGGGGGGCAGAGGCGTCAGCCGAGGAAGGCGTCCACCTCGTCGGCCGTGGGCATGGCTTGGGCTGCGCCCGGACGTGTCACCTGAAGAGCGGCGGCCGCGGATGCGCGGCGCATCGCCGCCGCCGGAGCGAGCCCGGCATCGAGCGCCGCGGCAAGGTTTCCCGTGAAACAGTCTCCCGCACCCACCGTGTCGACGGCCGTCACGGGAAAGGCCGGAACGGACAGCCGGTCCTCGCCCGGAACGAGCCATTCGGCACCCCGCGCGCCGAGGGTCACGACCATCGCCACCTCGGGCAGCGCCCCGAGCGCGGCTCTCAGGGCCGCCGCTTCGCCCTCGTTCATCACGAGGAGGCTGACATAGGGCAGGACGGCCTGCACGGCGCCGATCTCGAACGGGGCGGCGCAATAGATCACCCTCAGGCCGCGCTCCGAGGCCAGACGCGCCGCCTCGACCTGCGCCGAGGTCTCATTCTGCAGAAGGAGCGTGTCCCCCGGGCCCGCCCCGGCGAGGGCCGCCGTCACCGCCGCTGCATCGAGCGTCCGGTTCGCGCCCGAAAAGATCACGATGGTATTCTCGGCCTCGGCATCCACATTGATGATGGCATGGCCGGTGGCGACCTCGCCCACCGCCACATGGGTCACATCGACGCCGGCCTCCGCCATCCGCTCGCGCGCCCAGCGCCCCTCGGGCCCGACCGCCCCGACATGACGGATCCGCGCCCCGGCCCGTGCCGCGGCGACGGACTGGTTTGCGCCCTTGCCGCCGAGGCCCAGACTGTAGCTCGCGGCCTCGAGCGTCTCGCCGGGCGCCGGCAGGTGCGGCATCCGGTAGACATGGTCGATGTTGATCGAGCCCAGATTGAGCAGCATCACCCCACCTTGCACGCGGCCATCACGGCCATGTTGAGAATGTCATTGACCGTCGAGTTCACGCCGCAGATCTGGATCGGCTTCGACACGCCGGTGAGAATGGGACCGATCACGGTCGCCCCCGCCATCTCCTGCATGAGCTTGATCGAGATCGACGACGAGTGCCGCGCCGGAACCACGAGGATATTGGCAGGCCCCGTGAGCCGGCAGAAGGGATATTGCGCCATGGCCGTCTTGTTCAGCGCCACGTCGACGGTCATCTCGCCCTCATATTCGAAATCGACCTTCATTCCGTCGAGCACGCGCGAGGCCTCGCCCATCTTGGCCGCCCGCTCCGAGACCGGATAGCCGAAGGTCGAGAAGGAGACGAAGGCCACCCGCGGCTCGAGCCCGAGGTTGCGCGCCACTCGCGCCGACTTGATCGCGATATCGGCCAGATCCTCGGCCTCGGGCCATTCATGGACCAGCGTGTCGGCAATGAGCACGATGCGGCCCTTGTGCAGCAGCGCCGTCACACCCACCGCGCCGTCCGAGGCCTTGGCATCGAACACATGATTGATGAGCTGCATCACATAGGCCGATTTGCGCGTGGCCCCCGTCACCAGCCCGTCGCCGTGCCCATGCGCCAGCATCAGCGCCGAGAAGACATGCCGGTCGCGCGTGGCGAGGCGCTGGATGTCGTAGCTGTCGAAACCGCCGCGCTGGAGACGGTTGTAGAGGAAGCTCTTGTAGGCCTCCATGTGGCGCGAGTTGGCGGCGTTCACCACCTCGAGCTCGCGCACCGCATCGCCGAGGCCCGTCGCCTCGAGCTTCTCGCGCACGTCCTGCTCGCGGCCCACGACCAGCGCCTTGCCCATGCCGGCCCGCTGATAGGCCACGGCCGCGCGCAGCACGCGTGGATCGTCGCCCTCGGCGAAGATCATCCGGGCCTGCGCCGCCTTGGCGCGGGCATGGATGCCCTGCAGGATCGAGGCGGTCGGGTCCATCCGCGACTTCAGCGCCAGCTCGTAGCCCTGCAGGTCGATGATGGGCCGCCGCGCAACGCCCGTATCCATGCCGGCCTTCGCCACCGCGGGCGGGATCGTGTAGATCAGCCGCGGATCGAAGGGCGTGGGAATGATGTAGTCGCGCCCGAACGAGAGCTTGCGCCCGTAGGCCATCGCCACCTCGTCCGGCACGTCCTCGCGCGCGAGCTGCGCCAGCGCCCGGGCGCAGGCGATCTTCATCTCGTCGTTGATCGCGCGGGCGTGGATGTCGAGCGCGCCCCGGAAGAGATAGGGGAAGCCCAGCACGTTGTTGACCTGGTTCGGATAGTCCGACCGGCCCGTGGCCACGATGGCATCGGCGCGGACAGCCTGCGCCTCCTCGGGCGTGATCTCGGGATCGGGGTTGGCCATGGCGAAGATGACCGGATTGTCGGCCATGCTCCTCACCATCTCGGGCGTGACCGCGCCCTTGGCCGAGACGCCGAGAAACACGTCCGCCCCCGCCATCGCCTCTTCCAGCGTGCGCAGCTCGGTGCGCGCGGCATGGGCCGATTTCCACTGGTTCATGCCCTCGGTGCGGCCCTGATAGATCACGCCCTTGGTGTCGCACATGATGCAGTTGTCGTGGCGCGCACCCATGGTCTTGAGGAGCTCCAGACAGGCGATCCCCGCCGCCCCCGCGCCGTTCAGCACGATGCGGACATCCTCGATCTTCTTGCCCGACAGCTCCAGCGCGTTGATGAGGCCCGCGGCACAGATCACCGCCGTGCCGTGCTGGTCGTCATGGAACACCGGAATGTCCATGAGCTCCTTCAGCCGCTGCTCGATGATGAAGCACTCGGGCGCCTTGATGTCCTCGAGGTTGATGCCGCCGAAGGTCGGCCCCATCAGCTTCACCGCCTGGATGATCTCGTCGGGGTCCTCGGTGTCCAGCTCGATGTCGATGGCGTTCACGTCGGCGAAGCGCTTGAAGAGCACCGCCTTGCCCTCCATCACCGGCTTCGAGGCCATGGCCCCGAGATTGCCCATGCCGAGGATCGCGGTCCCGTTCGAGATCACCGCCACCATGTTGCCCTTGACCGTATAGTCGTAGACCGTCTCGGGCGCGTCGGCGATCGCCTGCACCGGGACGGCCACCCCCGGCGAATAGGCGAGGCTCAGGTCGCGCTGCGTGGCCATCGGCGTCGAGGCGGTGATCTCGTATTTGCCGGGCCGCGGTTCCAGATGGTAGAGAAGCGCCTCTTCGGGCGTGATCTTGGTCTTGGTCATGAGGGGGCCATCCTGTGCAAGCACGGCCCTTCTAGCGCCGCCCCGCCCCCGCAACAATGACCAAGGATTTGCGGCTTTTCCCCGCAGAGGCGCTTTTGTAGGGTCGCCCGACCGAAGTGGAAGGGGGCAGCGTGAGCGACGACACCGTCACGCCGATGATGGCGCAATATCTCGAGATCAAGGCGCAGAACCCCGGCGCCATCCTGTTCTACCGGATGGGCGACTTCTACGAGATGTTCTTCGACGACGCGGCTCTGGCCGCCGAGGCGCTCGACATCGCGCTCACCAAGCGCGGCAAGCACCGCGGCGAGGACATCGCCATGTGCGGCGTGCCGATCCATGCAGCCGAGGGCTATCTTCTCACCCTGATCCGCAAGGGCTTCCGCGTGGCCATCGCCGAGCAGATGGAGGATCCGGCCGAGGCGAAGAAGCGCGGCTCCAAGTCCGTGGTCCGGCGCGAGGTCGTGCGCCTCGTCACGCCCGGCACGCTGACCGAGGACACGCTGCTCGAGGCGCGGCGGCACAACTACCTCTGCGCCTTCGCCGAGATCCGCGACGAGGCGGCGCTCGCCTGGGCCGACATCTCGACGGGCGAGCTCAGCGTCACCGCCTGCCCGCTGCCGCGCCTCATGCCCGAACTGGCCCGCCTCGCCCCGCGCGAGCTGCTGGTGGCCGACGAGTGGGAGCTCGACTGGATCGAGGAGGTGGGCTGCGCGCTGACGCCGCTCTCGCGGGCGAGCTTCGACAGCGCCTCGGCCGAGAAGCGGCTCTGCGCGCTCTTCGGCGTGGGCACGCTCGAAAGCTTCGGCAATTTCACCCGGGCCGAGCTTTCGGCCATGGGGGCGCTGGTCGACTATCTCGACCTCACCCAGCGCGGCAAGCTGCCGCTCCTGCGCCCGCCCGTGCGCGAGATGGCGGGCGGCACGGTCCAGATCGACGCCGCCACCCGCCGCAATCTCGAGATCACGCAGGCCCTTGCCGGAGGCCGCGAGGGCTCGCTCCTCTCCGCCGTGGATCGCACCGTCACCGCCCCGGGCGCCCGCCTGCTCGAACGGCGGCTCTCGAGCCCCACCCGCGACGTCGGCCTGATCCACGAGAGGCTCGGCGCGGTGCGCTGGCTCACCGAGGAGCCGCGCCTGCGCGAAGAGATGCGCGCGAGCCTCCGCCGCGTGCCCGACATGGACCGAGCCCTCTCGCGGCTGGCGCTCGACCGCGCCGGTCCCCGCGACATGGCGGCGATCCGGGCGGGCCTCACCCAGGCCCACGAGATCGCGCACCGGATGCCCGCCGAGGCGCCCGCCCTCGTCACCCGCGCGCTCGAGGCGCTCGGCGGCCACGAGGCGCTGGGGGATCTCCTCGATCAGGCTCTGGTGGCCGAGCCGCCGCTTCTCGCCCGCGACGGCGGCTTCATCGCACAGGGGTTCGATGCGGATCTCGACGAGACGCGGCGCCTGCGCGACGAGGGCCGCGGCGTCATCGCCTCGATGCAGGCGGGCTTCATCGAGCTGACCGGCATCCAGAGCCTGAAGATCAAGCACAACAATGTGCTCGGCTATTTCATCGAGGTCACCTCGACCCATGCCGAGAAGATGCTCTCGGCCCCGCTCTCCGAGCGCTTCATCCATCGCCAGACCACCGCCGGGCAGGTGCGCTTCACGACGGTGGAGCTGTCGGAACTCGAGACGCGGATCCTGAACGCGGGCAACCGCGCGCTCGATCTCGAGAAGATGCATTTCGCAGCGCTGCGGACGGCAATCCTCGATCTCTCGGGCCAGATCGGACGCGCCGCCCGGGCGCTGGCCGAGCTGGACCTGATCGCGGCCTTCGCCGACCTCGCGGTGGCCGAGGACTGGACCGAGCCCGAGATCGACGACAGCCGCGCCTTCGCCATCGAGGCCGGGCGCCATCCGGTCGTCGAGCGCGCCCTGCGCCGCACCGGCACCCCCTTCGTGGCCAACCATTGTGACCTCTCCACCGGCGAGACGCCGGCGGTCTGGCTCATCACCGGGCCGAACATGGCCGGCAAATCCACCTTCCTGCGCCAGAACGCCCTGATCGCGCTCCTCGCACAGGCGGGCAGCTTCGTCCCCGCCCGCCGCGCCCATATCGGCCTCGTGAGCCAGATCTTCAGCCGCGTCGGCGCCTCCGACGATCTGGCGCGCGGCCGCTCGACCTTCATGGTCGAGATGGTCGAGACCGCGGCCATCCTGAATCAGGCCGACGACCGCGCCCTCGTGATCCTCGACGAGATCGGCCGCGGCACCGCCACCTGGGACGGGCTCTCCATCGCCTGGGCCACACTCGAACATCTGCACGACCGGAACCGCTGCCGCGCCCTCTTCGCCACCCACTACCATGAGATGACGGCGCTCGCGGGCAAGCTCGGGGGCGTGGAAAACGCCACCGTCGCGGTCAAGGAATGGGAAGGCGACGTGATCTTCCTGCACGAGGTGCGGCGCGGTGCGGCCGATCGCTCCTACGGCGTGCAGGTGGCACGGCTCGCGGGCCTGCCCGCCTCGGTGATCGAGCGCGCGCGCACCGTGCTCGACGCGCTCGAGTCGGGCGAACGCGAGAGCGGCGGCCGACGGCAGGCCCTGATCGACGACCTGCCGCTCTTCCGCGCGGCCCCGCCGCCGCCCGCGCCCGCGGCTCCGAGGACCTCACCCGTGGAAGAGCGGCTGCGCGAGATCCAGCCCGACGACCTCAGCCCGCGCGAGGCGCTGAAGCTCCTCTACGACCTCCGCGCCCTCCTGACCTGAGGCCGCTTTCATTCTGGCAGAAATATCCCGCGGGGGAGCCCGACCCCCCGGGGTCGGGCGGGGGGCGCGCAGCCCCCCCTCCCGGGCGGCCACAGCCACCCCGGGAAGCGCTCAGGCGCCGGTATTCGAGGACACGCCCACCTGTGCCGGGCGCAGCAGCCGGTCGTGGATCATGAAGCCCTCGGTCATCACCTGGATGATCTGGCCGGCCTTGGTGCCGGGCACCGGAGCCTCGAACATCGCCTGATGCTGCTGCGGGTCGAACGTGTCGCCCACCTGCGGCGTGATCGGGCGCACGCCATGCTTGTTCATCACGTTGCGCAATTCGCGAAGCGTGAGTTCCACGCCCTCGATCAGGGCCGCCGCCGCCGCCCTCTGCTCGTCCGTCGCCACCTCGAGCGCGCGGCTCAGGTTGTCGTAGACGGGCAGCAGATCGCGCGCGAGCCGCGTGCCGCCATATTGCTCGGCCTCGCGCCGGTCGCGCTCGGCCCGCTTGCGGCTGTTCTCGGCATCCGCCAGCGCCCGCATGAATCGGTCGCGCAGCTCGTCGCGTTCGGCGCGCAGGGTCTCGAGTTCGTCGATCTCCGGCGCCTCCGTCAGTTCGGGCGCTTCGACAGTCTCTTCCCGGGGTGCCTGGTCCTCGGCCATCTCGTCTTTCCTTGCGTTCGTCATGCTCGTCATCCCTTGCCGCGGTCGGACACCAGCCGACCCACCAGCTGCGCCGTGTAGTCGACGATCGGAACGATACGGCCGTAGTTCAGCCGCGTCGGACCGATCACGCCAATGGCGCCGATGATCTTTCGATCCGCGTTCATATAGGGAGAGACCACCAGAGAGGAACCCGAAAGTGAGAAAAGCTTGTTTTCCGAGCCGATGAAAATGCGCACGCCCTCGCCCGCCTCGGTCAGTTCCAGATATTCCGCGATGTCCCTTTTGCGCTCCAGATCGTCGAAGAGCGTGCGGATCCGCTCGAAATCGGCGGCCTCCGCCCCGCCCTCCAGCAGGTGCGACTGCCCCCGCACGATCAGCCGCTCGGACTGCTCGCCCGGGTTCTCCCAGACGGCCAGCCCGCTTTGCACCAGATCATGCGCCAGCGCGTCGATCTCCTGGCGACGGCGGGTGATTTCCTGCCCGATGGTCTGGCGCAGGTCGCCCAGCGTCCGCCCCTCGACCAGCGCGTTCAGGAAGTTCGCGGCCTCGCGCATCGACGAGGCGGTCTGCCCCGACGGCGGGCGGAAGACCCGGTTCTCGACATGCCCATCCGCAAAGACCAGCACCACCAGAGCCCGATCCGTGCCGAGGCTCACGAATTCGATGTGGCGGATCGCCGCCTCGTGCTTGGGCGCGAGCACGAGGCTCGCCCCCTGGGTGACCGCCGACAGCGTGGCCCCCACCCGGTCGAGGAGCGAGACCACATCGTGCTCGTTGCCCCCGAAGGTCGCGTCGATCCGCTCGCGGTCCTTCTCCGAGACCTGCCCCACCTCGAGCAGCCCGTCCACGAACATCCGCAGGCCGAGCTGGGTCGGGATCCGGCCCGCGGACACATGCGGGCTGTCGAGCAGGCCCAGATATTCCAGATCCTGCATCACATTGCGGATCGTGGCGGCGCTCACCTTCTCGGACATGTGCCGGGTGAGGGTGCGCGAGCCCACCGGATCGCCCGAGGCGAGATAGCCTTCCACCACGCGGCGGAAGACCTCGCGCGAGCGGTCGTTCATCTCCGAGAGCATCCTGCGGCCTTCGTTCATCCTGCTGCCTTCCAAGCGACTGCCGACTTTAGCGAGGCCCCGCGCCGCCCGTCAATCGGCTCGCCGTCAATCAGGGTTGCATCCCGGCCCGCCCGGGGCCTATCTGACGGCGGTCCAGAGATGAGGTTTTCCATGCGTCCTTCCGGCAGAAAACTCGACCAGATGCGGTCGGTTTCCATCGAGCCCAATGTGATGAAACATGCCGAGGGCTCGTGCCTCATCCGCATGGGCGAGACGCATGTGCTCTGCTCGGCCTCGATCGAGGACAAGCCTCCGCCGTTCCTGAAGAATACCGGCCTCGGCTGGGTGACGGCCGAATATGGCATGCTGCCGCGGGCCACCACCTCGCGCAACCGGCGCGAGGCGGCCGCGGGCAAGCAGAGCGGCCGCACGCAGGAGATCCAGCGCCTGATCGGCCGGGCGCTCCGCGCGGGCGTCGACCGCTCGGCGCTCGGCGAGCGCCAGATCGTGATCGATTGTGACGTGCTGCAGGCCGACGGCGGCACCCGCTGCGCCTCGATCACCGGCGGCTGGGTCGCGCTGCGGCTCGCGGTGAACAAGCTCCTGAAGGCCGGGATCATCGTCTCGGATCCGATCGTCGATCATGTGGCAGCAGTCTCCTGCGGGATCTACGCGGGCCAGCCGGTGCTGGATCTCGACTATGCCGAGGATTCGACCGCCGGCACCGATGGCAATTTCGTCCTCACCGGCCGCAACCGGCTGATCGAGGTGCAGATGTCGGCCGAAGGCGCGAGCTTCTCGCGCGACGAGATGGGGCAGCTGCTCGATCTGGCCGAGGCGGGCATCGCGGGCCTCGTGACCGCCCAGAAGGCCGCCCTCGAATGACGCGGAAGTTCTCGGGCGAGCGCCTGCTCGTCGCCACCCACAACAAGGGCAAGCTCGAAGAGATCCAGCATCTCTTCGAGCCCCTCGGCATCGAGGTCGTCTCGGCGGGAGAGCTGGGCCTGCCCGAGCCGGAAGAGACCGAGACCAGCTTCGTGGGCAATGCGCGCATCAAGGCCCATGCGGCAGCGAAGGCCGCCGACATGGTGGCGCTGGCCGACGATTCCGGGATCACCATCGACGCGCTCGACGGCGCGCCGGGGGTCTATACCGCCGACTGGGCCATGACCCCCACGGGCCGGGACTTCGTGAAGGCCATGACCGACACCTGGGCCAAGCTCGAAGCGGCGAACGCCCCCTTCCCGCGTCGCGCGCAGTTCCGCTGCACGCTGGTCCTCGCCTGGCCCGACGGCCATGATGAGGTCTTCGAGGGCGTGATGCCCGGCCAGGTCGTCTGGCCGATGCGGGGCCAGCAGGGCCACGGCTACGACCCGATCTTCCAGCCCGACGGCAGCGAGCTCACCTTCGGCGAGATGGACCGCTGGGAGAAAAACGAGATCAGCCACCGCGCCCGCGCCTTCCGCAACCTCATGCAGGGCTGCTTCAAATGAGGCGCATCTCCAGCGGCTCGCCCTTCGAGGCCACGATGGGCTATTCGCGCGCCGTGGTGAAGGGCGGCTGGTGCTTCGTCTCGGGCGTCACCGGCTATGACTATGCCACCATGACCATGCCCGAGGACATCGCGGCCCAGGGGCGCAACTGCTTCGCCACCATCGCACGCGTTCTTGAGGAGGCCGGTTTCACGATGGCCGACATCGTGCGGGTGCAGTATACGGTCACCGATGCGGCGCTGGTCGAGGCGCTGGTCCCCGTTCTGGGGGACGTGCTGGGCGAGATCCGCCCGGCCGCGACCATGGTCATCGCCGGGCTGATCCGCCCCGAGATGCTGGTCGAGATCGAGGTGACAGCCTTCAAGGGGTAGCAATGGACGACTGGCGGAACGGCGGCTTCGGGCTTTACCTGCACTGGCCGTTCTGTCAGTCGAAATGCCCCTACTGCGACTTCAATTCCCACGTCGCGGCCACCATCGACCAAGAGCGCTGGCAGCGCGCCTATCTCTCCGAAATCCGCCGTCTGGGCGCCGAGACCGAAGGCCGGGTGCTGAACTCGGTCTTCTTCGGCGGCGGCACGCCCTCTCTGATGGAGCCCGAGCTCGTGGCGGCCATCCTCGAGACGGTGCGCGCCACCTGGCCGCTCGCCAACGATCTCGAGGTGACGCTCGAGGCCAATCCGGGCTCGGTCGAGGCCGGGCGCTTCCGGGGCTATCGCGCGGCGGGCGTGAACCGCATCTCGATGGGCATTCAGGCGCTGAACGACACCGACCTCAGAAAGCTCGGGCGGCTCCACACGGTGGCCGAGGCGCGGGCCGCGTTCGACGTGGCACGCGCGACCTTCGACCGTGTGAGCTTCGACCTGATCTATGCCCGGCAGGACCAGCCGCTGGACCATTGGCGCGGCGAACTGACCGAGGCACTGGCGATGGCCGCCGATCACCTCTCGATGTATCAACTTACAGTTGAAGACGGCACGGCTTTCGGCGAGCGTTTCAAGCGGGGCAAGCTGCGGGGGCTGCCGGAAGAGGAGCTGTCGGCGGACATGTATGCGCTGACACAGGATCTGTGCGAGCGAGCGGGCCTGCCCGCCTACGAGGTCTCCAATCACGCGCGGCCGGGTGCCGAATCGCGCCACAACCTGATCTACTGGCGCGGCGGCGACTATGCGGGCGTGGGGCCCGGCGCCCATGGGCGTCTCACCTTTCCGACCGGACGGTGGGCGACCGAGGCGCCCAAGGCACCCGGCGCTTGGCTCGAGCGCGTGGAACGCGACGGAAACGGCGAAAGCCCGCGGGTCCGACTGGACCCTGAGGATCATGCGCTCGAATATCTGATGATGTCCCTCCGCCTCCGCGAGGGACTGGACCGCGGGCGCCACGCGGCGCTGGCCGGGCGGCCACTGGACGAGCGGCGGGTCGCGGACCTGCGGGAGATGGGCATGATCGACATCGACGACGAGCGGATCTGCGCGACGACCGAGGGCCGGATGGTCCTGAATTCGGTCATCACCGCTCTGGCGGGGGCGTAAGATGCGGCTCCTGTGGGTCTCGGCCGGCCTCGCCGCGCTGGGACTGGGCGTGCTGGGCATCTTCCTGCCCCTCCTGCCCACCGTCCCTTTCCTCTTGCTGGCGGCCTTCTGCTTCGCCCGCTCGTCCGAGAGGCTGCACAACTGGCTGATCCACCACCCTGTCCTCGGCCCGCCCATCCGCGACTGGGAGCGTTCAGGCGCCATATCGCTCAAGGGCAAGCAGATGGCGACCCTGTCGATGCTGGCTGTCTTCGGGATCTCGGTCGGCCTTGGTCTCCGACCGACGATCCTTGCCGTTCAGGCGGCGGCGCTCTGCGCCTCCGGCCTCTTCATATGGACCCGTCCCTCGGCATGACCGAGAGCGTTCGGCACAGCGTGTCGAGATCGTCGAGCGTGGTGTAGCGGATCGTGAGCCGCCCACTCTCGCCGCCCGGCTCGTGATCGATCGTCACCGCCATCTTCAGATTGGCCGAGAGATCCGCCTCGAGCGCCCGCGTATCGGCATCCTTCTCGCGGCCTCCGCGCGGCGCGCTCGGCTTGCGCTTCTCGCCCGCCCCGCGCGCCAGACGCTCCGTGTCCCGCACCGAGAGGTTGCGCGAGATCACCTGCCGCGCCAGATCCGAGGCGTTGGGCGTGGTAATGAGCGCCCGCGCATGGCCCGCGGTCAGCTTCCCCTCCCGCAGCCAGACCTGAACGTCGTCAGGAAGCTGTAGCAATCTCAACAGGTTAGCAATGTGAGAGCGGCTCCGTGACAGCGCCTCCGCCAGCTTTTCCTGAGTATGGCCGAATCGGTCCATCAGCTGACGGTAGCCCATCGCCTCTTCGATCGCGTTCAGGTCCGCGCGCTGAATGTTCTCGATGATCGCGACCTCGAGCACCTCGGTATCGTCGAACTCGCGCACGATCACCGGCACTTCGTGCAGCTGCGCGAGCTGCGATGCCCGCCACCGCCGCTCGCCCGCCACGATCTCGTAGCGGTCGCCCTCCGGCATCGGCCGGACGATCAGCGGCTGGATCACGCCCTTCTGCCGGATCGACGCCGCCAGATCCTCCAGCGCCTCCGGTCCGAAATCGCGACGAGGCTGATTCGGGTTCGGCACCAGCTTCTCGACCGGCACCAGAAGATCCGGCCGGCGCGCAGCGCCCTGCCCCGCATCGACCTCGACCTGAATGTCCGCCATCAGCGCGGACAGGCCGCGGCCAAGCCCACGACGCTCCATCTTCTTCTCCATCACAAGGCGGGTTCCTGTCGGGCCGCGAAGCCGTGGCGCACCGCGATCTCTCGAGCCAGCGCCCGATAGGCTTCGCTGCCCTTCGACGTCGGATCGTAGGACAGCACTGGCAGCGCGTAGGACGGCGCTTCGCTGACACGCACATTTCGCGGGATCATCGTGCGGAAGACCAGATCGCCGAGGTTCTGGCGCGCGTCGCCCTCAACCAGTTGCGACAGGTTGTTCCGCTTGTCATACATCGTGAGCAGCACGCCCTCGATCTTCAGCGCCGGATTGGCTGTCCCCCGCACTTCGCGGATCGTCAGCATGAGTTGCGACAGCCCTTCGAGGGCGAAGAATTCGCTCTGCAGCGGGACGAGAACCGAATCGCAGGCGATGAGGGCGTTCACCGTCAGCAGGCTCAGCGACGGCGGGCAGTCGATCAGGATGTAGTCGAAGCCGAACCGCTCCATACCCTGCTGACGCAGCGCCTCGCGGAGCAGCTGGCTCCGCTTCTCGTTCACCGCAAGCTCGATGTCGGCAGAGGCGAGATCCGCATTCGCCGGACAGAGGAACAGGTTGTCGGTGCGGGTCGGCAGGATGACCTCGTCCAGATCCGGCTTGTCGAGCAGAAGATCGTAGCTGGTCTTCAGCCGGTCGGGGGCCTCGATCCCGAGGCCGGTCGAGGCATTTCCCTGCGGATCGAGATCGACAACCAGGATCCGGGCCCCGAGTTCCGCGAGGCCAGCGGCCAGGTTGATGGCGGTCGTGGTCTTGCCCACGCCCCCCTTCTGGTTAGCGATCGCCAGGATGAGCGGCTTGCCGGGTCGGATCGAATCAGACATGAGCCAGGGCTTTCAGCTTCAGGATGACGGCGTCGGGGTCGGTGAGGCTCGGCAGAGTCTCCAGCTCCATGTTCCACGACTGGCGCGCCGCTGCAATCTCGCTGATGTGCCCTGCGCCCTTCGGGAAGAGGCAGATCCCATTCGGTGCCAGATGCGGCGCAGCCAGCGCGCAAAGCTCGGGCAAGGCGGCCAGAGCGCGGGCACTGATGACATCAGCACCCTGCGGCGGAAGCGATTCGATGCGCGCGGCCAGCACCGACGCGGAGAGTTCCAGCTCGCGACAGGCCGTGCGCAGGAAGGTGGCCTTCCGCTGATCCGATTCGACCAGAACGAATCGAGACTCGGGCGACTCGTCGGCCGCAATGATCGCAATGACAATCCCCGGGAAGCCGGAACCGCTTCCGAGGTCCAGCCACAGGCGCGGGCGAAGGGCAAGATGTGCCCGCAGCTGCGCCGAATCAAGGACGTGCCTCGTCCAGATGCTGTCGACGGTGGAGCGCCCGATCAGATTGACCGCCTTGTTCCACTTCTCCACCAGCGCGACGAAGTGTGAGAGCTTTTCGGATGTTTCACGTGAAACATCCAGCTGCGCGAGCACGCTCTCCTGCATCATACGGCCGCCGCATCCCGGCCCGCGCGCCGCAGGCGGGCAAGGATCAACGTCAGGGCAGACGGCGTCATCCCCTCCAGCTGAGCCGCCTGGGCAATGGTCGACGGGCGAGCGCGCATCAGCTTGGCTTTCAGCTCGCTCGACAGGCCCGACAAGGGCGCATAATCGAAATCCGCCGGAATGCGAATCGCCTCGTCGCGCTTCAGTGCCGCTGCCTCTTCTTCCTGCCGCAGGATGAATTGCGCATACAGCCCGTCCTTCGCAAGCTGCTGGCGGATCTCTTCCGGCAGGTCGCCGTATCCTTCGATCCCCTGCTCCACGGCCGACGCAGCCTCCTCGCCGAAGGCCATCACAGCGAAAGCCGTGCGTCGGACGCCATCCTGGCTGACCTTGATCCCCAGCTCGTTCAACTGCGACGGCGTGAAGGTGCTGCCCTCGAGAAGGGCCCTCCCCTTCTCCAGCATCTCGCGCTTCCTGCTGAAGCTCTCCCGTCGCGCGTCGCTGACGCAGCCGAGATCCAGCCCGATCGGCGTCAGGCGCTGGTCGGCGTTGTCGGCGCGGAGAGACAGACGGAACTCGGCGCGCGAGGTGAACATGCGATAAGGCTCGGTGACACCGCGGGTCGTGAGATCGTCGATCATCACACCCAGGTAGCTCCCCGAGCGGCTGAAGTGGAGCGGCTCGCAACCACGGATCGACAAGGCCGCGTTGAGCCCCGCCGCGAGTCCCTGAGCTGCGGCTTCCTCGTAACCGGTCGTACCGTTGATCTGGCCGGCGAAGTAAAGCCCGCCGAGCGCCTTCACTTCAAGAGTCGGGCGCAGTTCGCGTGGATCGAAGTAATCATACTCGATCGCGTAGCCGGGCTGCAGGATGCGCACCTCCTCGAGCCCGACGATCGTGCGGACATAGGCCTCCTGAACGTCCGCAGGAAGCGAGGTCGAGATCCCGTTGGGATAGACGGTGTCATCGTCGAGGCCCTCGGGCTCAAGAAAGACCTGATGCTCCTGCTTATCCGCAAAGCGCACGATCTTGTCCTCGATGGACGGACAGTAGCGCGGCCCGACCCCCTCGATATGGCCACCATACATGGCGGAGCGACCCAGGTTGTCCCGCACGATCTGGTGGGTGCGCTCGTTCGTATGGGTAATCCCGCAGGCAATCTGCCGCGCTTTGGGCGCACGGTTCAGGAAAGAGAAAACCACCGGATCCTCGTCGCCCGGCTGCATTTCGAGCTCGGCCCATCGAATCGTGCGGCTGTCGAGGCGCGGCGGGGTACCGGTCTTCAACCGCCCGCGTGCCAGAGACAACTCCCCCAAGACCGCTGCGAGGCGCCGAGATGGATCATCACCCATCCGCCCCCCGGGGCGCTGCTGGTCCCCGATATGGATGATGCCGTTCAGGAACGTCCCCGAGGTGAGGATCACCCGCCCTGCCACGATACGGGTCCCGTCCGCCAGCGAGACGCCCTGAACCCGATCGCCCGAAACCTGCAGGTCGACGACCTCGCCTTCGATAATGGTCAGACCCGGCTGCTCCGCCAGAAGCCGTTGCACGGCTTCGCGATAGAGCCGGCGATCCGCCTGAGCGCGGGGACCCTGGACGGCCGGACCCTTCTTCCGGTTCAGCAGACGGAACTGGATTCCGGCCTCATCGGCCGCGCGGCCCATGATCCCGTCGAGCGCATCGATCTCGCGGACGAGGTGGCCCTTCCCCAGACCGCCGATGGCGGGATTGCAGGACATGACGCCGAGCCCGGACTTCCGGAGCGTAATCAGCGCAACCTGAACGCCCATGCGCGCAGCAGCGGCAGCCGCTTCACAACCGGCATGTCCGCCCCCGATGACCACAACGTCGAAATGTTTCACGTGAAACACCCTCACTTCCCGATGCAGAAGCTGGCAAAGATCTCACCCAGCAGCGACTCCACGTCCACCCTTCCCACCAGTGAGTCGAGGGAGCGGATCGCGCGCCGAAGGTCATCCGCCGCCAGTTCCGTGTGCTGTTGGCCATTCAATAGCTCAGCCCGCACCGATTCCATAGCCCCGATCGCACGTTCGATAGCGAGACGGTGCCGCTCGCGGGTCAAACTTCCGGCACCGGCGCTGCGCCACCGCAATCTCTCGCCGATGGCGGCCACGAGCTCCGGCACACCCTCGCCCGTGCGACCCGAGAGGCGCAGTCCCTGCCCCGGACGAAGATCCGCCTTGCCTTGCACGACCAGATCGTCGGCCTGAACGGCAACCCCGGGCAAGGGTCCGCTGTCGTCCAGCAGGAAAACGCGCAGGTCCGCCGCCTGTGCCCGGGCCACGGCACGTTCGATGCCGAGGCTCTCGACAAGGTCCGATGTTTCCCGCAATCCCGCCGTGTCCAGAAAGGTCACGGGAAGCCCGTCGAGGTCCATCCGAACCTCGATCACGTCACGGGTGGTGCCGGCGATCTCGGAGGTGATCGCAGCCTCTCTCCGGGCAAGCGCATTAAGGAGCGTGGATTTCCCGGCATTGGGTGCGCCGACGATCGCGACCTCGAACCCGTCGCGGATCCGTTCGGCGATCCGCGATCCGTCGACTTCCCGCCGAAGATCCGCCAACAGGCCGTCGATCAGGGTCAGCACCTCGGGCGTGACATCGACCGGCACGTCCTCATCGGCGAAATCGATGGTCGCTTCGAGCAAAGCCGCAGCCCGGATGAGGTCGGCCCGCCACTGCTCTGCCCGCTCGCCGATGGCGCCGGAAAACACCCGCATCGCCTGACGGCGCTGAGCTTCCGTCTCGGCATCGATCAGGTCAGCCAGCCCCTCGACCTGCGCGAGGTCGAGCCGACCGTTCTCCAGGGCCCGGCGAGTGAACTCGCCGGCCTCGGCTGCCCTCAGACCGGGCAGGCCGGACAGGACCCGAAGCACCGAGGAGACGGCAGCAGGGCTTCCATGAAGATGCAGCTCAGCCGATGTCTCGCCGGTGAAACTCGCACCGGCGCCGAAGAGCAGCACCAGAGCTTCGTCGAGAACCTCGCCGTTCCACGTCAGCCGCCGTAGCGCCGCGTGCCGGAGAGGAGGCAAGGGGACGCCGAACGCCTGCACCGCCTCATGCGACCGCGGTCCGGAAAGGCGCAAAACCGCCACTCCGGCCTTGCCGCGTGCGCTGGCCAAGGCGTAGATCGTGTCCATCCCGGAGTCCTGTCGAGCGGGTCGCTCAGGTGTTCATGGAATCGAAGAATTCCGCGTTGCTCTTGGTCTGCCGCAGCTTCGAGATCAGGAACTCGATCGCATCGGTGGTGCCCATCGGGTTCAGGATGCGGCGCAGGACATAGGTTTTCTGCAGGTCGGACTTGTCGACCAGCAGATCCTCTTTCCGGGTGCCGGATTTGAGGATGTCCATGGCAGGGAACACGCGCTTGTCGGCGACCTTCCGGTCGAGAACGATCTCGGAGTTGCCGGTGCCCTTGAACTCCTCGAAGATCACTTCGTCCATCCGGCTGCCGGTATCGATCAGGGCGGTCGCGATGATCGTCAGCGACCCGCCCTCCTCGATGTTCCGCGCTGCACCGAAAAACCTTTTCGGACGCTGAAGCGCGTTGGCATCCACACCGCCCGTGAGCACCTTGCCGGACGAGGGCACCACGGTGTTGAAGGCGCGCCCAAGGCGGGTGATCGAGTCGAGCAGGATCACCACGTCGCGCTTGTGCTCGACGAGGCGCTTGGCCTTCTCGATGACCATCTCGGCCACGGCGACGTGCCGCGTGGCGGGCTCGTCGAAGGTCGAGGAGACCACCTCCCCCTTCACCGACCGCTGCATGTCGGTGACCTCCTCGGGCCGCTCGTCGATGAGCAGCACGATCAGGTAGCATTCGGGGTGATTGGTCGCGATGGAATGGGCGATGTTCTGCAGGAGCACCGTCTTGCCGGTCCGCGGCGGCGCCACGATCAGCCCGCGCTGCCCCTTCCCGATCGGCGCCACCAGGTCGATGATGCGCGCGGACCGGTCCTTCACCGTCGGATCGTCGACTTCCATCTTCAGCCGCTCGTCGGGATAGAGCGGCGTCAGGTTGTCGAAATGCACCTTGTGGCGCGCCCGTTCGGGATCGTCGAAGTTGATCTTCGTCACCCGCGTCAGGCTGAAATAGCGCTCGTTTTCGCGCGGCGCGACGATCACGCCCTCGATCGTGTCACCGGTGCGCAGCGAGAACTGGCGCAGGATCTCGGGCGAGACGTAGATGTCGTCGGGGCCCGGCAGATAGTTGGCCTCGGGCGAGCGCAGGAAGCCGAAACCGTCCTGCAGCACCTCGAGCACGCCGTCTCCGCCGACTTCGTAGCCTTCCTCCGCATGTTCCTTGAGGATCGAGAACATCATCTCGCCCTTCCGCATGGAAGGTGCGTTCTCGATCTCCCACTCCTCGGCCATGGCCAGGAGATCGGCCGGAGTCTTGGCCTTCAGGTCAGCGAGGTTGAGACGTTCGTTCATGGCACTCTGCGCTCGTCAGGAGCGCCTCCAGAAGGGGGAGTCGCTGCAGCATAAGTCGGGAAGATGCATTGGGCCGGACGGCCCTGCAAGGCCGCACATAGGCGCTGCGACGCCGTGAGTCAATGATGTTGGCCGGGGGCTCAGAAGCCCCAGTAGTTCCATTTCGCCACAGCGGAGAAGACGATCACCAGCATGAGGAGCGTCGGAAGTTCGTTCATCATGCGGTAGGTGCGCCCCGCGTGGCGGTTGGCGCCAGCCGCGAAGTCGCGCCGACGGGCCGAGAGCCACATGTGAAACCCGGTCATCGCCAGAACGCAGGCGGCCTTCGTCCAGGGCCAGAGCATCGACCAGTCAACGATGCCCGGCGTGAAGACGAGGAGCAGGCCGAAGATCCAGGTCGAGATCATGGCCGGGTTCATGATCGCCCGCAGAAGCCGCCGCTCCATGGTCTGGAACAGCGCGTCGGTGTCGGTCCCGGCTTTTACGACCTCGGCGTGATAGACGAAGAGCCGGGGCAGGTAGAAGAGCCCCGCCATCCAGGCCAGCACCGAAATCACATGCAGCGACTTGGTCCACAGGTAGTAGTCGGCCAGGAACGTGCCCATCGTCGTCTCCTCGAAGCGGTCGGCCATCCTCATAAGAAAAGAAAGATTAGAAGGGAATGATGCAGTAGGGCGCAGGGATAACTGGATTTCCGATCTTACCCCTGCGCTTGTCCACAAGGTTCCCTCTGGGGGCAGCGGTGTGTATAAGTGTGGAGAATTTTTGGCCCCTCCGTGAAACACGCGTAATTACAGTCGGTTACGGAAATTATTCTGTGTGGATAAGTTTCAGGCGACCTCTCCCCAGCCATGGGAGAGGCGGTTCGTCCACGGCAGGCGGGAAGCTTCGTCCACGAGTGGACAACTGTGGCTCTTTGCCCGATAACATGGCATCTTGACGGACCATCGGTCACCGACAGCCCGGCTTGTGCCGGATTCGCCGTCAGGAACAGAAGCAGACTATCCACAGCCTCCTCCCCATGCGCCTTCTTCTCGCCTCTGCCTCGGAAACGCGGCTCGCGCTCCTTCGGGCCGCGGGGCTGGAGCTCGAGGCCCTGCCCGCCCGCATCGACGAGGAGGGCGTGCGCGGGGCGCTGGAGGCCGAGGGTGCCTCTCCGCTCGACGTGGCCGACACGCTGGCCGAGATGAAGGCGCAGAAGCTGGCCGAGCGGCACCGCGAGGCGCTGGTTCTGGGCTGCGATCAGGTGCTGGCCTTCCGCCGCGAGGTCTGGGGCAAGGCCCCCTCGCCCAAGGCGCTGCGCGCCCAGCTCCTCCGGCTGCGGGGCGAGACGCACAAGCTGATCTCGGCCGTCGTCCTCTACGAGGAGGGCCGCCCGGTCTGGCGCCATGCGGGCGAGGTGCGGCTCACGATGCGCGACTTTTCCGACAGCTGGATCGACGGCTACATCGCCCGCAACTGGGAGGCCGTGCGCCATTCGGTCGGAGGCTACCATCTCGAAGGCGAAGGGGTGCGGCTCTTCTCGGCCGTCGAGGGGGATTATTTCACCGTCCTCGGCCTGCCGCTCCTGCCGCTCTTGAATTATCTGGGTCAAAGAGGCTTCATCCCGACATGACGGAACTCACGCGGATCCCGCTGGCGGGGGTGCTCGGATCGCCCATCGCCCACAGCCGGTCGCCGGCGCTGCACGGCTACTGGCTGAAGCGCTACGGGCTGAAGGGCCACTATATCCCGATGGACGTGGCGCAGGCCGACCTGCGCGACGTGCTGGCCACGATGCCGAAGATGGGGTTCGTCGGTTGCAACGTGACGATCCCGCACAAGGAATCGGTGATCGGTCTGGCCGACATCGTGACCGACCGGGCGGCGCTGATCGGCGCGGCCAACACGCTGATCTTCAGCAAGGACGGCAAGATCCACGCCGACAACACCGACGGGACCGGCTTCACCGCCAACCTGCGCCAGAATGCACCCGCCTGGCAGCCCCAGTCGGGGCCGGCGGTGGTCTGGGGCGCGGGCGGGGCCGCGCGCGCCGTCATCGCCGCGCTGATCGAGGTGGGCGTCCCCGAGATCCGGCTCGCGAACCGCAGCCGGGCGCGGGCCGACGCGCTCCGCTCGGACTTCGGCGCCAAGGTGCATGTGCATGACTGGGTGCAGGCCGGCAACATCCTCGAAGATGCGATGACGGTCGTGAACACCACCTCGCTCGGCATGGTGGGCAAGCCCGAGTTTCGTGTGCCGCTCGATGCGCTGAACCCGAAGGCCGTGGTGACGGATCTCGTCTATGCGCCGCTGCGGACGCGGCTTCTGGTCGAGGCCGAGGCGGCGGGCTGCCGGACCGTGGACGGGCTCGGGATGCTCCTGCACCAGGCCGCGCCCGGCTTCGAGCGCTGGTTCGGCGTCCGGCCCGAGGTGGACGAGGAGACCCGGGCCGCCGTGCTGGCCGCATGAGACCCTTCCGCCTCGGCCTGACCGGCTCGATCGGCATGGGCAAGTCCACCACGGCCGCTCTCTTCGCGGAAGAGGGCGTGCCGGTGTGGGATGCGGATGCCGCCGTCCATCGGCTCTACGCGCCCGGAGGCGCGCTGGTGGGCCCCGTGGCGGACCTCTGCCCGGCCGCGCTTCAGGAGGACGCGGTAGACCGCGGCGCGCTCCGCGACTGGATCGCGGCCGATCCCACGGCCCTGCCCCGGCTCGAGGCGCTGGTCCATCCGGCGGTCGCGGCCGACCGGGCCGCCTTCCTCGCCCAGACCCGCGCCGACATCGTGCTTCTCGATATCCCGCTCCTCTACGAGAAGGGCTCCGAGGCCGAGATGGATGCGGTCCTCCTGGTGACCGCGCCGCCCGCGCTGCAGCGGGCTCGCGTGCTCGGGCGCGGCACCATGACCGAGGCACAGTTCGAAGCGATCCTCGCCCGCCAGATGCCCGACCGCGAGAAGCGCGCCCGGGCGACCCACATCCTCGAGACGCTGGGCCTCGACGCCGCACGCGCCTATGTCCGGGCGCTCATCGCCCATATCCGGGAGACCGCCGATGCGTGAGATCGTCCTCGACACAGAAACCACCGGCTTCGAGCCCTCCGAAGGACATCGGATCGTCGAGATCGGCGCGGTCGAGCTCTTCAACCACATGCCGACGGGGCGCACCTACCACCAATATATCAACCCCGAGCGGCCGATGCCGAACGAGGCCTTCGAGGTTCACGGCCTCGGAGACGAGTTCCTGCGCGACAAGCCGGTCTTTGCGACCATCGGACGCGCCTTCCTCGACTTCGTGGGCGAGGCTCGCCTCGTGATCCACAACGCCGCCTTCGACATGAAATTCCTGAATTTCGAGCTGGGGCGCGCCGGCCTGCCCCGCCTCGCGCCCGATCAGGCGCTCGACACGCTGGCGCTGGCGCGGCAGCGGTTTCCGGGCGCGCCCGCCACGCTCGACGCGCTCTGCCGCCGCTTCGGCGTCGACAATTCGGCGCGCGAGAAGCACGGGGCACTGCTCGACAGCGAGATCCTGGCAGAGGTCTATCTGGAACTGATCGGCGGGCGGCAGCCGGATTTCGGACTGGCCAGCTCGGCCGGGGCGCGTCCGGGCAGCCCCGAGGGCGAATGGCGCCCTCGGCCCCGGCCCGTGGCGCTGGCGCCGCGCATCACCGAGGAGGAGGCCGCCGCCCATGCCGCCTTCGTGGCGAAGCTGGGCGACGGCGCGATCTGGCTCAAGCGGGCCTGAGCCTCACTGAACGGGCTGGGCCGCCTTCTGCGCTTCGGCGCGGCGGGCCAGCTCCATCCGGTAGAGCGCGAGGAAATCGACCGTATCGACGTTCAGCGGCGGGAAGCCGCCGTCGCGCGTCACGTCCGAGATGATGCGGCGCACGAAGGGGAACAGCAGGCGCGGGCATTCGATCAGCAGGAACGGATGCAGCTGATCTTCCGGCACGTTCTCGACATGGAAGATCCCGCCGTAGTCGAGCTCGAGCAGGAACAGCGTCTCGGTAGAGCCCGACTTGTTCTTCGAGGTCACCTTGAACTTGGTGATGACCTCATACTGATGTTCCACCGACCGCTTGCGGGCGTCGAGGCTCACCTGCACCTGAATGTCGGGCTGGACGTCGCCGCCCTGAAGGCCCTTCTGGGCCACCATGTTCTCGAAGGACATGTCGCGCACATATTGCGCGAGCACCTGCATCCGGATCTGCGGTGCGGCCTCTGCGGGCGCTCCATTGGCATCGGTCATCTTGTCTCTCCCTGGGTCACGGGCCATTTGCGGCCGGTGTATCAGGTCGGCGGCTGCGCCTCAATGCCGCGTCCAGCCGGAGTTGCCCGGCGGCTGCGACGGCGGAGCCAGCGGATCGCGCACGGGCTCGATCTCGTGATAGTCCGCGTCGATGGGCGCATCGTCCCGCACCGGCCCGCGCCATGCGGTGCTGCGCACCTGCACATTGCGCCCGAGCCGGCGGATCAGCGCCCGCCGGACCGGCGGGATCAGAAGCAGCAGGCCCAGCGTGTCGGTGAAGAAGCCGGGCAGGATCAGCAGCGCCGCCGCCAGCGATACGGCCGCGCCATCGGCCATCAGCACCAGCGGATCCATCCGCCGCGGCATCTGCAGCGCGGCCTGCATCTCGACCCCCTGCCGGCGCAGCAGGAAGACACCGAGCGCGGCCGTTCCGAAGATGATGAGCAGCGTGGCCAGAAGGCCGATCGCACCGCCGATGGTGACGAACAGCGCGATCTCGAGGATCGGCAGCGCGAGGATGGCCGCAAGTGGCCTCATGGGATGTCTCCTCTATCGAACGTCTTGCAGGCGCGGCGGTGGACTTGCCGCGGGGCCTCCCCTACATAGGGAGGGATCGCTATCCATACCAACCCCGATATGCCGCGGGACTTCAGGCCCGACGCCCCCGACCGAGGTTAAAAATGAGTTCGTCCCTGATCCAACTGCTGGTGCTGGCCGGGATCGCCGTCTTTCTGATCATCAAGCTCAAGAGTGTTCTGGGCACCCGCGAAGGCTTCGAGAAGCCTGCGGTGCCGCTGGAAGATCCCAAACCGCGCACCCGGCGCGACTTCGAGGTGATCGAGGGCGGACCCGACCGCGACATCATCGACCATGTGACCGATGGCAGCCCCTCGGCCAAGGCGCTGGCGGGCATGAAGATGGCCGAACCCGGCTTCTCGGTGTCGGAATTCCTCACCGGCGCCCGCGGCGCTTATGAAATGATCGTGATGGCCTTCGAGAAGGGCGAGCTGGAGCAGATCCGGCCCTTCCTCTCGCCGGATGTGTTCGAAAGCTTCGAGGAGGCCGTGAAGGCCCGCGAGGCCGAGGGCCTGAGCGTCGAGGCCACCTTCCTCGGCCTGCGCGAGATCGACATCCACGAGGCCTCGTTCGACCGCGACACCCGCATCGGCCAGGTGGCGGTGCGCTTCGTGGGCGAGCTGACCTCGGTGGTGCGCGACCGGACGGGACAGGTGATCGAGGGCAGCCCGACCGAGGTCAAGCGTCAGCGCGACGTCTGGACCTTCGAGCGCCGCATGGGCGCGAACGACCCGAACTGGCAACTCGTCGCCACCGGGGAGTGATGCGTGCCCTCGTCCGTGCGCTGGCGGTCTGTGCCGTGACGGCCGCCTCCGGCGGCGCGTCGGCGCAGGTTCTGGAGTTCGAGGCGCTCGACGGCTGGACGAAGGACGATCATGCCGCGGCGCTGGCCACTTTCCGGCAGACCTGCGACCTCCTGAAGGAGCCGGAGTGGCAGCCGCTCTGCCGGGTGGCGGCTGAGGCCGCCGAACGCCCCGAAGCCGCGCGCGAGTTCTTCGAGCTCTTCTTCCGGCCCGTGCAGGTGGGCGATCCGCCTGCCCTCTTCACCGGCTACTACGAGCCGGAGCTGGACGGTTCGCCGGTCCGCACCCCTCGCTTCGCCTGGCCGATCTATGCCCGCCCGCCCGAGTTGCAGGACGGCGCCGTCTGGCGCACCCGGGCCGAGATCGAGAGCGGGCTCCTCGCCGGGCGCGGGCTCGAGATCGCCTGGCTCGACGATCCGGTCGAGGCCTTCTTCCTGCAGGTGCAGGGCTCGGGCCGGATCCGGATGCCCGACGGGCGGGTGGTGCGCGTGGGCTATGCGGGCAAGAACGGCCATCCCTACGTCTCCGTCGGCAAGGAGATGGTCCGCCGCGGTCTCCTCCGGCTCGAGGAAGCCTCGGCGCAGACGATCCGGGCCTGGGTCCGGCGCAACCCGGCCGAGGGCGCGGCGCTTCTCGCGCTCAACCCCTCCTTCGTCTTCTTCCGCAAGCTGCCGCAGCTGGGCGCAGACCGGGGCCCCATCGGCGCGATGGGACGGTCGATCACCACCCTGCGCAGCATCGCGGTCGATCCCCTGTTCACGCCCCTCGGCGCGCCGGTCTGGGTCGAGAAGTACGGGCACCGCCCGCTCCGGCGGCTCTTCGTGGCGCAGGATACCGGCGGGGCGATCAAGGGCATGCAGCGCGCGGACATCTTCTACGGCACCGGCGCCGCAGCGGGAGAGGTCGCGGGCGAGGTCAAGGACGGCGGGCGGATGATGGTGCTGCTGCCCATCGATCGCGCCTACGCCATGCTGCCCGAAAACTGATGGCCCGCCGGCGCACCCTCCGTCCCGACGAGGAAGAGCTGTGGCAGGCCGTGGCGCGGTCGGCCCAGCCGCTCCATCCGGCCCGCATCCGCACGCATCTGCCCAAGGACGAGCCCGCCCCCCGCGCGCCCGAGCCACAGGTGCAGGTTCCGGCCTTTCCGCATTTCCGGGTGGGCGAGAAGGTGCGCCACGGCACCTCCCACAACCTCGTGCCGCCGCTGCGCGACCATCTCGCGGCCCAGCCGCTGCGGATGGATGCCAAGAACTTCGCCCGCATGTCGCGGGGCAAGCTCTCGCCCGAGGCGCGGATCGACCTGCATGGCATGACCCTCACCGAGGCCCATCCCGAGCTCATCCGCTTCGTGCTGAACGCCCATGCCGACGGGCTGCGGCTGGTGCTCGTCATCACCGGCAAGGGCAGCCGCCGGCCGGACGATCACGGGCCGATCCCGCAGCGGCAGGGGGTGCTGCGCCATCAGGTGCCGCAATGGCTCAGGATGCCGCCGCTCGGGGCCGCGGTGCTGCAGGTGGCGGTGGCGCATCTGAAGCACGGCGGCGAGGGCGCCTATTACGTCTATCTCCGCCGCGGCCGCTGAGGCCCGCCATTCGCGCTTCGCGAACGGTCAGGCCCAGATCGAGGGGTCGGCGAACTCGATGGAATTGCCTCCCGGATCGCGGACATAGACCGAGCGCGCGCCGTTCGGCCAGTGGAAGTCCGCCTCGATCTCGACGCCCGCGGCCTCCATCCGCTGCCGCCAGAGGTCGAGCGCCTCGGGCGGGACGGCGAAGCAATAATGCCCCTGCCCGCGCATCCCGTGCGGCGGCACCGGCAGGTCCGGGTTGCCGCCCGGCACCTCCGTCTCGGCGGGGTTGAACACCAGCAGCACGCCCTCGCCCACGCGGAAGAAGATGTGCCGGCCCGTCGCGCGGGTCACCACGGGCAGGCCGATCAGATCGCCGTAGAAGGCTTCGGCCGCCGCGAGGTCCGTCACATAGAGCGCGGATTCGAGCGTGCCGAGGATCGGAGGATGGGTCATGGCAGATCTCCTTGGCATGGGGGTGGCGGGGCGACGCTCTGGCGGCGGATCAACTCCACCGGCAGCAGTTCCGACGGTCCGCCGAGAGCGCGCGCCTCGATCATGGCTGACAGCAGTTCGCCCGCCCTTCGGCCGATCTGGCGCCGCGGCTGGCGGATGGTGGTGAGGGGCGGCACCAGATGGGCGGCCACCTCGATATCGTCGAAGCCCACCACCGACACGTCCGAGGGCACCGAGATGCCCGCATGCTGCAGCGCGCCCATGAAACCGCAGGCCGTCTCGTCCGAGGCGCAGAAGACCGCCGTCGGCCGCTCCTTGAGGCCGAGCCAGGTCATCGCGGCGGCCGAGCCCGAGGCAAGCCCGAAGTCGCCGCGGAAGATCCAGTCCTCGCGCAGGGGCAGCCCCAGCGCCTCGAGCGCCCGGCGAGCGCCCGCCAGACGGCTCTCGGTCAGCACATTGCCCGCGGGCCCCATCGCATGTCCGATGCGCCGGTGGCCCATCTCGTGCAGATGCCGGATCGCGATCTCGGCGCCCGCGGCATTGTCCACCCGCACCGAGGGCAGCGTCTCGCCCATCCATTCGCAGGCGAGGATCACCGGCGGGCGCCGCCGCGTGGCCAGCGCCTCCTCGGGCAGGGTGCCGTCGAAGACCACCACGCCGTCCGCCAGCCCGCTCTCGAGATAATAGGTCAGGCGCCCCGCCGGATCGGTGTGGGTGTCCGCGATCAGAAGCCCGTAGCCCGCAGGCGTCAGCACCGAGGCGAGGCCGGACAGGATCTCGGAGAAGAACGGGTTGGCGAGGTTCGGCACCAGCGCCAGAATGCTGCCCGTGCGCCGCCGCCGGAGGTTCCGCGCCATCGGATTGGCGACATAACCCGTCTCGCGCACGGCCCGCAGCACCGCCTCGCGCGTGGGCTCGGCCACCCGATCAGGGTGGGACAAGGCCCGGCTGACGGTCGCGGTCGACACGCCGGAAAGACGTGCAACATCTTGAATCGTGGCAACTTTCTGCCGCATGACGCCTCGCTGTTCTGCGACATCCTGCGCCGCAGGAAAATCGTTGTAAACGTTTGTCGTGCGTCTATAGTGACTCTGCAAACGATTACATCAACGACAGCGGTCGCGATGGAGGAGTTGCGCCGGTGGCGACCGGAGGGAGGAAATCGCTTGAAGACGATCAAGGGGCCTGCGCTGTTTCTGGCGCAGTTCGCGGGCGATGCTGCGCCCTTCAATTCATGGACATCGATCACCCGCTGGGCGGCCGATTGCGGCTATGCGGGCGTGCAGGTGCCGACATGGGACGCGCGGCTGTTCGATCTCGACCGGGCGGCGGAGTCGAAGGACTGGTGCGACCAGTTCAAGGGCGAGGCGGCCGAGGCGGGCCTCGAGGTGACAGAGCTTGCGAGCCACCTGCACGGCCAGCTCGTCGCGGCCCATCCGGCCTATGACACGATGCTCGACGGCTTTGCCGATCCGTCCGTCCGCGGCAATCCGAAGGCGCGGCAGGAATGGGCGGTCGACCGGGTCATGAAGGGCCTGACCGCCTCGCGCAACCTCGGGCTGAAGGCGATGGCGACCTTCTCGGGGGCGCTCGCCTGGCCCTATCTCTATCCCTGGCCGCAGCGGCCCGCAGGTCTTGTCGAGACCGCCTTCGACGAACTGGCCGCCCGCTGGCGCCCGATCCTCGATCATGCCGAGGACTGCGGGATCGACCTCTGCTACGAGATCCACCCCGGCGAGGACCTGCATGACGGCGTGACCTTCGAGATGTTCCTCGAGCGCGTGGGCGGCCACGCCCGCTGCAACATGCTCTACGATCCGTCGCACTATGTGCTTCAGGCGCTGGATTACCTCGACAATATCGACATCTACGGCAGCCGCATCCGCATGTTCCACGTCAAGGACGCCGAGCTGAACCCCACGGGGCGGCAGGGCGTCTATGGCGGCTTCCAGTCCTGGGTGAACCGGGCGGGGCGCTTCCGCAGCCTCGGCGACGGGCAGGTGGATTTCGGCGCGATCTTCTCGAAGCTCACCGCGCTCGACTTCGACGGCTGGGCGGTCGTGGAATGGGAATGCGCGCTGAAACATCCCGAGGACGGGGCGCGCGAGGGGGCAGAGTTCGTGCGGAACCACATCATCCGCGTCACCCCCAATGCCTTCGACGATTTCGCGGGCGCAGGCACCGACGAGGCCGCCAACCGGGCCATGCTGGGGCTCGACCGATGAGCCGGTTCGCAGGGCGCGAGGGGCCCATCCGGCTCGGCATGGTGGGCGGCGGCAGCGGGGCCTTCATCGGCGCGGTCCACCGGATCGCCGCACGGCTCGACGGGAAATATCAGCTGGTGGCGGGCGCGCTTTCCTCGACGCCCGAAAAGGCGCGCGAGAGTGCGTCGGCACTGGGCATCCCCCGCAGCTACGACGATTTCACCGCCATGGCGAAAGCCGAGGCCCGGCGACGCGACGGGATCGAGGCGGTGGCGGTCGTCACTCCGAACCACATGCACGGGCCGGTGGCGCGCGAGTTCCTCAAGCGCGGCATCCATGTGATCTGCGACAAGCCGCTGACGGCGACGCTGGCCGAGGCCAGGCGCCTTCAGCAGGCGGCCGAGAAGGCGGATGCGCTCTTCGTGCTCACGCACAATTACACCGGCTATCCGATGGTGCGCGAGGCGCGCGCGCTGGTGGCCTCGGGCGCGCTCGGGCGGCTGCGGGTGGTGCAGGTCGAATATCCGCAGGGCTGGATGGCCGCCCCCGTCGCCAACAAGCAGGCCGAATGGCGCAACGATCCGGCGCGCAGCGGCGCGGGCGGCTCGACGGGCGATATCGGGACGCACGCCTACAACCTCGCCCGCTTCGTGACCGGCCTGAAGGTCGAGGCGCTGGCGGCCGACCTCTCGGAGTTCGTCGAGGGCCGGCAGAACGACGACAATGCCCATGTGATGCTGCGCTTCGAGGGCGGGGCACGCGGGATGCTCTGGTGCAGTCAGGTCGCGGTGGGGCATGAGAACTCGCTCCGCCTGCGGGTCTATGGCGAGAAGGGCGGGCTCGAATGGGCACAGGAGACCCCGACCGAGCTCTGGCACACGCCCCTGGGCGAGCCGAAGCGCCTCATCACCCGCATGGGCGCGGGCGCGGGCCCCGAGGCCGCGCGGGTGAGCCGCACGCCGGCAGGCCATCCCGAGGGTTTCCTCGAGGCCTTCGCCACGATCTATTCGGAGGCGGCCGAAGCGATCCTCGCCCATCGCGAGGGGAAAGCCCCGCCCGAGGGCGTGACCTATCCCGGCATCGCCGACGGCATGGAGGGCATGGCCTTCATCGACGCCTGCCTCCGCTCGTCGCGCCGGAATGCCGCCTGGGTGGTGCCATGACCGAGCCCGTGCTCGCGATCCGCCAGGTCTCGCGGCTGTTCGGGCCGGTTCAGGTCCTGTTCGACGTGGATTTCGACCTCCGCCCCGGCGAGGTCCATGCGCTGATCGGCGAGAACGGCGCGGGAAAATCCACGACGATGAAGATCCTCGCGGGCTATCTCGCGCCCTCGGCGGGTGAGGTGCTGCTGGACGGCCGGCCCGTCCACTTCCCCTCCTCGCGCGAGGCCGAGGCCGCGGGCGTCGTGATGATCCATCAGGAATTCAACCTCGCGACCCCGCTCACGGTCGAGGAGAACATCTTCCTCGGGCGCGAGCTGAAGCGCGGCCCGTTTCTCGACCACCGGGCCATGCAGGCCGAAAGCCGCCGCCTGCTCGAGCGGCTGCATTGCGCGGTCGATCCGCGCGCGCGTGTCTCGACCCTGTCGGTGCCGAACCGGCAGATGGTCGAGATCGCCAAGGCGCTGGGGCTGAAGGCGCGTGTCCTCATCATGGACGAGCCGACGGCCGTGCTCACCCACCGCGAGACGGATACGCTGCTCGAGCAGGTGGACCGGCTGCGGGCGGCGGGCACGGCCATCCTCTACACCTCGCACAAGCTCGACGAGGTGGCGCGGATCGCCGACCGGGTGACGGTCCTGCGCGACGGTCGCAGGGTGATGACGGCGCCGGCGAAGGGCCTGTCCGAGGACCGGATGGCCGAGACCATGGTCGGCCGCGAATTGTCGGGCCTCTTTCCGCCGAAGTCCTCCCCCGCGCCCGAGCCTGTGCTCGAGGTCGCGGGCCTCACCGTGCCGGGGTTCGTCCGTGACGCCTCCTTCACCCTTCGCCGCGGCGAGGTGCTGGGCTTTGCGGGTCTCGTCGGCTCGGGCCGGACCGAGCTCATGGAGGGCATCGTGGGCCTCCGCCCGGCCACGGGCGAGGTGCGGATGGAAGGATCCCCCCTGCCCCATGCCTCCGTGTCGGCGGCGCGCGCGGCGGGCCTCGTCTACCTGACCGAGGACCGCAAGGAGAAGGGTCTCCTCCTCGGCAAGCCGCTGGGAGAGAACCTCACCCTCCTCGCGCTGGACCGCTTCGGGCGCGTGCTGATCGACAAGGCCGCCGAAGAGCGCGCCCTGACGCAGGCAATCTCGGATTTTGACATCCGGGTGGGCGACCGCGGGATCAGCGCGGGCAGCCTGTCGGGCGGGAACCAGCAGAAGCTGCTTCTCGCCAAGACCATGCTGGCCGAGCCGCGTGTCGTCATCATCGACGAGCCGACCCGCGGGATCGATGTCGGCACCAAGCAGCAGATCTACGGCTTCATCGCCCGCCTCGCCGCCGAGGGCCGCAGCGTCATCGTCGTCTCGTCGGAATTGCCCGAGGTGATCGGGCTTGCGAACCGCGTGGTCGTGATGAGCGCGGGTCGCATCGCCGGCGAGGTCGAGGGTGAGGCCATCACCGAAGAGAACATCGTCCGCCTCGCGATGGGGCTGAACCACCGGAAGGCCAGCGCATGAGTGCCGTCACTGCCCCCCGTCCCCGCTTCCATCTGCATGTGCTGGGGCCCCTGCTCGCGCTTTTCGTGCTGATCGCGCTCGGGGCCTGGCTGAACCCGAACTTCCTCAGCTACGGCAACGTGACGAACGTGCTGGCGCGCTCGGCCTTCAT
Organism: Cereibacter johrii; assembly: GCF_001720585.1. GTDB lineage: Bacteria > Pseudomonadota > Alphaproteobacteria > Rhodobacterales > Rhodobacteraceae > Cereibacter_A > Cereibacter_A johrii. Next base: position 39,898 of record NZ_MABH01000165.1, read on the forward strand.
CGGCATCATCGCCGTGGGCATGACCTTCGTCATCACCTCGGGCGGCATCGACCTCTCGGTGGGATCCATGGCGGCCTTCATCGCGGGGCTCATGATCCTGTCGATGAACGCGCTGCTGCCCCACATGGGCGAAGGCGTGTCGGTCATCCTCGTGGGGGTGCTGGTCGCCGCCGGCGCGGGCCTCCTTGCCGGCTGGCTCAACGGCTTTCTCATCGCCAAGGTGGGGATCGAGCCCTTCATCGTGACGCTGGGCACCATGGGCATCTACCGCTCGCTGGTCACCTGGCTCGCCGACGGCGGCACGCTCTCGCTCGATTTCGGCCTCCGCGGCCTCTACCGGCCGGTCTATTACGGCGGGATCCTCGGCATCGCCTGGCCGATCATCGTCTTTGCCATCGTGGCCATCCTGGGCGAGATCGTGATGCGCCAGACCGCCTTCGGCCGCCATGTCGCGGCCATCGGCGCGAACGAGCAGGTGGCGCGCTACTCGGCGGTCAAGGTGCCGCGCGTGCGGATCGCGACCTATGCGCTTCTGGGGCTGCTCGTGGGGCTCGCCACCATCATGTATGTGCCGCGGCTGGGCTCGGCCTCCGGCTCGACCGGCGTCCTGTGGGAGCTCGAGGCCATCGCCGCCGTCATCATCGGCGGCACGGTGCTCAAGGGCGGCTACGGCCGCGTCTGGGGCACGGTGGTGGGCGTCCTGATCCTCAGCCTGATCGACAATATCCTGAACCTCGCCTCGATCGTCAGCCCCTATCTCAACGGCACGATCCAGGGCGTCATCGTCATCCTCGCTGTCGTCTTGCAGCGGGAGAAGAAGGCCGCGGACGCGCGGTAGATCCTTGGGAGGAACGTGATGAAACGCAGAGAATTCCTGACCACCGCGGCCGTGGCCGGCGTGGCCGCCGGGGCCGGCGCGGCCCCTGCCCTCGCACAGGAGAAGGTGGGCACCATCGGGGTGGCGATCCCCTCGGCCACCCACGGCTTCATGGGCGGGCTGAACTTCCACGCGCAGGACACGATCAAGCGCCTGCAAGAGGTCTATCCGCAGCTCGACTTCGTGCTGGCGACCGCCGGAAACGCGGGCAAGATGGTCAATGACATCGAGGACATGGTCGCCACGCGCAACATCAGCGCCCTCGTCGTCCTGCCCTTCGAGAGCGAGCCGCTCACCTCGCCCGTGCAGGCGGTCAAGGAGGCGGGCATTTGGGTGACGGTCGTGGACCGGGGCCTCTCCGTCGAGGGGATCGAGGATCTCTATGTGGCGGGCGACAACCCGGGCTTCGGCCGCGTGGCGGGCGAGTATTTCGCGCAGAACCTCGAGTCCGGCAAGAAGATCGTCGTCCTCCGCGGGATCCCCACCACGCTCGACAACGAGCGGGTCGAGGCCTTCACCGCGGCCATCGACGGCTCGGGCATCGAGGTGCTCGACATGCAGCACGGCAACTGGAACCGCGACGACGCCTTCAACGTGATGCAGGACTTCCTGTCGAAATATCCCCAGATCGATGCCGTCTGGGCCGCCGACGACGACATGGCCATCGGCGCGATGGAGGCCATCGCCCAGGCCGGCCGCACCGAGGAGATGTGGGTGATGGGCGGCGCGGGCATGAAGGAGATCATCCGGCGCATCGCCGACGGCGATCCGCAGCTTCCGGCGAACGTGACCTCCCCGCCGGCCCAGATCTCGACCGCGATCGAGCTCACGGCGCTGAAGCTCGTGTCCTCGACGCCGGTCTCGGGGCGCTTCATCATCGGCTCGCAGCTCGTCACGCCCGAGAATGCCGAGCAGTTCTACTTCCCCGACAGCCCGTTCTGAGCCGGGGCGGAGCGCGGCCCCTGCCCCAGGGGGCCGCGCTCTCCTCCATCCTACTCGGCGACCTGCGCGAGCAGGGGACCGAACCGCTTCTTGGCCGCGCCCTTCATCGGCACCTCGGCAATGGCCGCCTTGTTCACGGGCTGGCCCACCTGAATCAGCGCCACCATCCCCATCGCGAAGTGCGGCGCGCATTTCACGCCATAGAGCCCCTCCTCGGTCAGCGTCACCTCGAGGTCCTTGCCCATCTTGCCCTTGAAGGCCTCGGCCCCCTCGGGAAGCATCCCCTTGATGGTCTCGGCATTGTGGCCCTTGTCGGTGGCCTTGAAGCGGATCGTGTCGCCCGGCTCCGCGGTGACGAAGGCGGGTTCGAAGACCATTGCACCATCCGCTCCGCTGTTGAGCATGGTGACCTCGTGCATGGCGGCCCCGGCCGCCGTCCCGAGGACGAGGATGAGCGTGGCCGCTGCCGTGATCGTTCTGAGCATCTCGCATTCCTTCCGTCTGCTGCCCCGGTTCTAGCCGCCCCTGCGGAGCCGCTTGTTGCGCTGCCGCAAGCTCCAGGCGATTCGGCCGTCGCAGCCTCCGTGCGGCCTGCAAAGGCAGGGCGGCCGGCCCGTTCTGCACGCGCAAACGATTGCGCTTGCAGGCGCAGCATTCTCCGCCGCGACTCCGGCGGATTTTCGTTGACGGGTGGGGCGCGAGCCCGCACCGTTCCATACCTGCGGCCCGAGCCGCAGCAGTAACGACCGATCTGGAGGTAATCATGACCAAACCGGCCGAGACGTCCCGCACCCTCTTCGACACGATGACCGAGCTGCTCTCCACCCTGTCGGTGGCCCCCGTGGGCACGATCATGGCCAAGCGTATGCTCGACATGCAGCAGGGGATCGCGGGCGAGATGAACCAGGCGGCGCATGACTGGCTCGACCGCCGTCAGGCCGCCGTCACCAGTCTCGTCGGCACCGCGCACAAGGTGATGGACAAGGGCTTTTCCGACACGGCGACCTACAGCTCGATGCAGGAATGGTACGGCAGCATGGTCGAGCGCCTCGCCGCCGACATGAAGAGCCCCTATGACCTGATGCTGGCCTGCAGCGCCCATGTGACGCCGCCGGCCGCCAAGCCCGCCGAGAAGACCGCCTCGACCTTCCGCCGCGCCGCCTGAGGCGCCCGCCCACCGCAGGGCCGGAGGCTGCGCGACCGCCCCCGGCCCTTGCCTGTCGCGACTCTCGTCCGGTCGGTCAGCCCCCAAAAATCCGCAGATCCCTCGGCCTTGCTGCGAAATGCCGCGGTCCAGAGGCGCTAACCCATTCCAAAGGATGGGCATTCATGGCCCAAAGACATTTTCTCTCTGCGGGAACCTTCTGTAAGATGAGGAAAAGAAGGCTAAGACGCCGGTCTCTCCTCCGGCTGCATGGGCCGAAGGACGGTCGCGATGAAAAAGACTATCGAGCGGTTGAACTGGGACGAACTGCTGGACCTCTATGGACGGATCTCCAAGGCCCTCGACGCCTGCGAGACCCGGCAAGCCGCCGCGAAGGCGCGATCCAGGACAGCAGCGATCTCTGGAGAGGCAGGAAACGGGGCGAAGCGTGTGAGCTACTTCAACCCGGCAAATCGCGCCGTGTCGTGGAATGGCCGCGGGCGGTGTCCGAACTGGTTCAAGGTGGCCATGGCCCAGGGGCGCACGCCCGAAGAACTGGCCTCGCTCTGAAACGCCTGTGAACGGCCGGGTGGAGAGGCTCCGCCCGGCCATTGATTTTGCAGGTCACAGCCAGCCTTCGCCGCGAGCCTCCTCGGCGGCCCCCGCGACAGCTGCACGGTAATCCGCAATCAGGCGGCGGCAGAGCTCTCCTGCCTTCGGAATGTCCGAGATGCCGCCCACGCCCTGCCCCGCCGACCAGACGTCGCGCCACACCTTCGCCTCCGAGGCCATGTCGAGATGCGGGGCCGCCCCGCCCTCGGGATCGATCCCCGCAGCGGCGAGGCTCTGGCGCAGGAAGCTTGCCGGAACGCCGCTCACCTTCGGCGTATAGACGATGTCCGCTGCCGCGCTCTCGGCCACCATCCGCTTCTGTTCCTCGGATACCTGCGCCTCCTCGGTCGCGAGGAAGCGGGTGCCGAGATAGGCGAGGTCGGAGCCCATCATCCGGGCCGCTGCCACGTCCCGCCCGGTGTTCATCGCGCCCGACAGGACGATCGTGCCCGCGAAGAACGACCGGATCTCCGAGACCAGCGCGAAGGGGTTCAGCGTGCCCGCGTGCCCGCCCGCCCCGGCTGCCACGGCAATGATGCCGTCGACGCCCGCCTCGGCGGCCTTGCGGGCATGGCGCGCGTTCACGACATCGTGGAAGACGAGCCCGCCGTAGCCATGGACCGCCGCCACCAGCTCCGGCACCGCGCCGAGCGAGGTGATGACGAGCGGCACCTTCTCGGCCACGCAGACCGCCAGATCCGCCTGAAGCCGCGGGTTCGAGCGATGGACGATCAGGTTGACGCCGAACGGCGCCGCCTCAGGCGCGAGCCTGTTGCGGATGTCGTGCAGCCAGTCGCGGAACCCTTCGGTGGTGCGCTGGTTCAGCGCCGGGAAGGTGCCGAGGAGGCCTGCGTTGCAGGTCTCCACCACCAGATCCGGGCCCGATGTGAGGAACATGGGCGCAGCGATCACGGGCGCCTTCAGGCGGCCCTTCAGGGCTTCGGGAATGGGCATCGGATCCTCCTCTCGCGTGGCGAGAGGTGACACCGCCTGCCGAACTCCGGTCAACCGTTCCGCTGCGTCGGGGAGGATGGGCGGGCGGGATGCTCGCCGATGGGGATTCTTGAGGAAAGCCGGCGGTCGCATCGAAGGACATACGCGAGCTATAACCGAACAACGGTTCTATAACTACCGCCAAAGCAGCTCGGCGACGGGACTCGCTGCGGATCGCAGGATGACGTGCGGACCGATCTCTCGCCAGTCCGGCACCCTTGGGCCTGACGGAGAGGAGCGGGCAAGGGCGGATCGCCCGCCGTCGCCCGCTGCACGGATCACGGAATGACCGCGCCGCCCACACCGCCGACCACGGCGCCCGTGATGGGATCGTCCGCGATCACCTGGCCCGCGACGGCCCCGCCGAGGGCGCCGGTCGCGGCCCGCTGGGTGCGGGTGTCACCGCAGGCGGCGACGGCCACGCTCAGCACGAGGGCGGGAAGCAGGAACTTGGGAATGTTCATCGGGATCCTCCATGTCGGGTCCGGGCGGTGTGCCCGCCCGAACATTACGCTGAGGAATGCGCGCGGCGGCCGGAACGTTCCGTCGCAGGTCCGCCGCCGGCGAAGATTTGCCGGCAGACGCTTCCCCACCGCTCAGGCAAGCGCCACCCCGGCCGAATAATGCGCGACCTCGCCGCGGTGGAGCGCACGGAGGATCACCTCCTCCTCGTCCGTCGCGATCACGGCGGCCTTCACCCGGCTGCCCGGAGCCGAGATGACGGCCTGTCCCGCGCCATTCGCGGCCGCATCCATCTCGAGGCCGAGCCAGCCGAGCCCCTCCATCACCCGCGCCCGGATCTCGGGCGAATGCTGGCCGATGCCCGCGGTGAACACCAGCGCGTCGAGGCCGCCCATTCCCGCGCTCAGGGCTCCGATCTGGCGCAGGATGAAGCGGACGAAGAGATCGACCGCCTCGGCCGCCTCGGGCCGGTCGCTGGCCAGAAGGTCGCGCATGTCGGGGCTGATCCCCGAGACGCCGGCGAGGCCGCTCTGCTTGCCGAGGATCGTCTCGATCTCCGGTCCGGTCAGGCCCTGCCGCAGGAAATGCAGGATCACGCCCGGATCGAGCTGGCCGCAGCGCGTGCCCATCATCAGCCCGTCGAGGGCGCTGAAGCCCATGGTCGTGTCGAGGCTGCGCAGGTTCTCCATCGCGCAGAGGCTCGCGCCGCTGCCGAGATGGGCCACGATCACCTTGCCGCGCCCGGTCTCGCCCAGCACCTCGGGCAGGCGGCTCGCGATGTAATCGTAGGAGAGCCCGTGAAAGCCGTAGCGCAGGATGCCTTCCTCGGCCATGGCGCGGGGCAGGGCATAGAGCCGGGCGAGGCGCGGCCGGTCGTGGTGGAAGGCCGTGTCGAAGCAGGCGATCTGTGGCACCCCCGGCCAGCGCGCCTCGACCGCCCGCACCCCCGCGAGGTTGAAGGGCTGGTGGCTGGGGGCCAGCGGCGAGAAGCTCTCCAGCCGCTCGAACACCTCGGGCGTGAGCAGCACCGGCGCGTTGTAGTCGGGCCCGCCATGCACGACGCGGTGCCCGGCCGCATGCAGGTCGAGCGGCCCGAGGCGGCCTTCGAGCAGGCCCAGAAGCCACAGCGTCAGCTCCTTGGCGTCCCGCGCATCCGCGGGGGCACGCAGTTCCAGCGTGCCGTCGGGCAGGCTGGCCTTCAGCCGCGGCTGAAGGCCGATCCCCTCGATCAGGCCGCGGACGAGAGGGCGCGCATCCTCCACGTCGAACAGGCCGAACTTGACCGTGGAAGAGCCGATGTTCAGGACGAGCCAGACGGGTTTCATTCGGCCACCGGCTTCGTGGGCCGCGCCTCGGCATGGAGCCGGGCAAGGGCCGCCGAGGTGAGGCGCGCGGAGGGACCGTCGGCGCGGCTCGTCAGCATGATCGGCACCTTCGCCCCGAGCACGAGGCCCGCGGCCTCGGCGCCGCCCAGATGGATCAGCTGCTTGGCGATCATGTTGCCGCTCTCGAGGTTCGGCGCCACGAGGATGTCGGCGCGCCCTGCCACGTCCGAGACGATGCCCTTGGCCTTCACCGCCTCGAGCGAGATCGCATTGTCGTAGGCCAGCGGCCCGTCGATCAGCCCGCCCACGATCTGGCCGCGGTCATGCATCTTGCAGATCGAGGCCGCGAGGAGGGTCGAGGGGATCTTGCCCGTCACCGTCTCGACCGCCGACAGCAGCGCCGTGCGCGGGCAGTCGATCCCCAGCGCCATGACGAGGTCGATGGCATTCTGGACGATGTCCTTCATCGTCTCGAGATCGGGCGCGATGTTGATCGCCGCATCGGTGATGAAGAGGATCCGGTCCACGTCCGGCACGTCGAGGGCGAAGACATGGGACAGGCGCCGCTCGGTCCGCAGCCCCGTGTCGCGGCGGAGCACCGCCGACAGCAGCTCGTCGGTGTGCAGCTTGCCCTTCATCAGCGCGCCCGCGCGTCCCTCGCGCACCAGATCCACCGCCACTTCGGCCGAGGCATGGCTGTGGGGGGTATCGACGATGCGGCTCTCGTCCAGCGTGACATTGGCCGCGGCCGCCGTGGCGAGGATCCTGGCCTTCGGCCCGACCCACCAGGGCGCGATGAGGCCCGCGCCCTCGGCCTGGATCGCGCCGAGAAGGCTCAGGTCGTCGCAGGGATGGACGATGGCCGTGGGCAGCGGAGGCAGGCTCCGCGCGGCGAGGATGAGGTTGGCAAAGCGCGCGCCCGGCGTGTGCAGCCGCACCTCGGGCAGGTGCGAGACCGGCCGGCGCACCTTCTCGCGCGGGGCCATCACCAGCGCCTCGCCGGTGATGACCAGCTCTCCCGCCTGATTGAGGCAGAGGCAGTCGAGCGTGACCTTGGCCGAGGCCATGTCCTTCTCGCGCACCGTCACCCGCACCGTGATCCTGTCGCCCGGCGAGACGGGGCGGCGGAAGCGCAGGGACTGGCCGAGATAGATCGTGCCGGGGCCGGGCAGGCGGGTGCCCAGCACCGCCGAGATCAGCGCGCCGCCCCACATGCCGTGGGCGATCACATGGTGAAAGCCCGTCTCGGCCGCATAGGTCGCATCGAGGTGAGCGGGGTTCACGTCTCCCGACATGACGGCGAACAGCTCGATGTCCTCGGGGGTGAGCACGCGGTCCACCTCGGCGCTCTCGCCGATCTGGAGTTCGTCCAGCGTCCGGTTCTCGACCGTGGTGATGGAAGGATCACATCCGAACATGTCGGCCTCCGTCGATATGGGTCACGGTTCCTGTGACGCCCGAGGCGGCATCGGAGGCGAGGAAGGCGGCCACGGCGCCCACCTCGTCGATGGTCACCAGACGCCGCTCGGGCGAGCGGGTCTTGGCATCCTCGATCAGCGCGTCGAAATGGTCGATGCCGCTGGCCGCGCGGGTGGCGATCGGGCCGGGCGAGAGCACGTTGGCCCGGATCCCCTGCGGCCCGAGCTCGGCCGCCACATGGCGGGTGCAGGCCTCGAGCGCGGCCTTCACCGGCCCCATGATGTTGTAATGGTCCACGACCTTCTCGGCGCCGTAGTAGCTGACCGTCATCAGGCTGCCGCCCGCGCTCATCAAGGGTTCGGCCAGCTTCGCCATCCGCAGGAACGAGTGGCAGGAGATGTCCATGGCCTGCGCGAAGCCCGCGGCCGAGCAGTCGGTGACGCGGCCGTGCAGGTCTTCCTTCGGGCAGAAGGCCACCGAATGGAGCAGGAAGTCGAGCCGCCCCCAGCGCTCCTTCACGCTCTCGAACACCGCGTCCAGCGCGCCCTCCTGCGACAGGTCGAGCGGCAGCAGCGCCGCGGCGCCCACCTCCTCGGCCACCGGCCGGACATGGGGCAGGGCGCGCTCGTTCAGATAGGTCAGCGCAAGCTCGGCCCCGGCTCCGGCGAAGGCGCGGGCGCAGCCGGCGGCGATCGACTGGCCGTTGGCGACACCCACCACCAGCCCGTATTTTCCCTTCAGCATCGTCCCCAGCCCTTCAGCGTTGCAGGATGTAGGTGCCCGGCGCCTCGCAGAGCGCGGGATAGCCGCCCCGGGCGCTGCCCATCGGTGGCAGCTTGCCCTTGGGCGCGGAGCGTTCGGCGAGCCAGGCGCCCCAGGCGGGCCACCACGAGCCCTCGACCGGCGCCGTCTCGGCGAACCATTCGTCGGCGTCGCGGTAGGGATCGTCGCGCCGGGTGGTGGCGATGCGGAAATGCCGCCGCGGATGGCCCGGCTCGGACACGATGCCCGCATTGTGCCCGCCCGAGGTGAGCACGAAGGTCGTTTCGGTCTCGGTCAGCCGCTGGATCTTGAAGACCGACCGCCAGGGCGCGACATGGTCGGTCTCGGTGCCCACCGCGAGGATCGGCAGCCGCAGCTCGGTCAGCGACAGCGCATGACCCTCGAGCTCGAACTTGCCCTCGGCGAAGCGGTTCTCGAGAAAGAGCTGGCGCAGATATTCCGAATGCATCCGGTAGGGCATCCGGGTGGTGTCCGCGTTCCAGGTCATCAGGTCGTTCGGATGCGGCTGCTCGCCCATCATGTATTCATGGATCATCCGCGACCAGATCAGATCGTTCGACCGCAGAAGCGTGAAGGCCCCGCTCATCTGGTCGCTGTCGAGATAGCCCTGATGCCACATCATGTCCTCGAGCAGCGCCACCTGCGCCTCGGAGATGAAGAGCGCCAGCTCGCCCGCTTCCGAGAAATCGACCTGCGCGGCGAACAGCGTCATCGAGGCCAGCCGCTCGTCGTGATCGTGGGCCATGCGCGCGGCCATGATCGAGAGCAGCGTGCCGCCGAGGCAGTAGCCCGCCGCATGGACCCTGGGTGCGCCGGTGATCGCCTGGATCGCCTTCAGCGCCGCGCGCGGCCCCTGATCGAGATAGTCGATCAGACCCAGATCGCGGTCCTCCGACAAGGGGTTGCGCCACGAGATCATGAAGACGGTGAAGCCCTGCGCCACCAGCCAGCGGACCAGCGAATTCTGCTCGCTCAGGTCGAGGATGTAATATTTCATGATCCAGGCCGGCACGATCAGCACCGGCTCGGGATGCACCTCCTTCGTGGTGGGGCTGTACTGGATCAGCTCCATCAGATGCGTGCGCAGGACGACCTTGCCGGGTGTCGCGGCCAGCGTCTCGCCGATGCGGAACCCGCCCACGTCCATCGGCACGCCGGTTGCGAGGCGGGCCATGTCGCCCGCGAAATTCATCGCGCCCTGCACGAGGTTCGCGCCCCGCGTCTCCGTCGTCCGGCTCAGCACTTCGGGATTGAGGAACGGGTTGTTCGAGGGCGACCAGACATCGAGCATCTGGCGCACCGAAAAGCTCAGCGCCGCCTCGTGCGCCCGGTCCATCCCGCGCAGGCCGGTGGTGGCCGTCTGCCACCAGTCCTCGGTCAGAAGGAAGCTGTCGCGCAGCGCGGCGAAGGGCTGGCGGTTCCACGCCTCCGAGGCGTAGCGGCGGTCCTTGACCGGAGCCTCGTGCGGCTGCAGCCCCGCCTGCATCAGGGCTGCGGAGGCAGTCGCGGCCTTCTCCCACAGCTCCGCCTGCTTTCCGGGGGCCGCGGCCAGATGCATCATCCAGTCGAGCGCGGCCGTGGCCAGCACCGAGGGCGCCAGACCCCGTGTCATGCCCGCGATGGCGGCGCGCGCCGCCCGATCCAGCGCTTGCCCATAGGCCGGCGCACCTTCCGCATTCCACTTCATGTCAGACATGGATCGTTCCGTGTTCCGAAGGCTCTGGAGCCCGCTTACGCTTCTTTCATGAAATCGGTGTAATGCACCTGCAGCATTTTTGATTTGAGCAAGGTCAAGTTGTTCAACTGCCGTGATTTACGGCACCGAGGCCGATGCCGCATTGCAGCACAAAGGCTTGGACCGAACCTGCGGCGGATGGTCGCGCGGCACTGTGCGGCATTGACCCGGCAGCCTTGCGCCCTAGCTCACCGATTCGTGGGTGAGGTGAGTCTCCGCGGCCTCCGGGCAACGGCGAGGATCCTGTCGAGTTCCGAGCGGTGTATCATGCGCAGGGTCCGTCTTGTCCGTCTGCTGTTCGTGTTCAACCTCATGATTGCGGTCATGATGGGGGCGGGGATCGCGCTCTGGACGCCGGACCTGCCGCGGGCAGAGCTCGAGGGGCGCTATCTCGCCCGGCCCGGCGATCTGGCGACGGTGGCCGGCACCACGATCCACATGCGCGACCGCGGCCCGAAGGGCGCGCCCGCCGTCATCCTGATCCACGGCTTCGGCTCGAGCCTGCATACCTGGAGCGCCTGGCAGGACCGGATGGCCGCCACCCGGCGCGTCATCAGCTTCGATCTGCCCGGCCTGGGCCTCTCGCCGCCCGACGCGACCGGAGACTATTCCGACCGGCGGGTGGCCGAGATCCTGATCGCCATCATGGACCGCGCGGGCTTGCAGCAGGCCGACCTGATCGGCAACTCGATCGGCGGGCGCATCGCCTTCACCTTCGCCGCCGCCCACCCCGAACGGGTGCGCAAGCTCGTCCTCGTGTCGCCCGATGGCTACGAAAGCCCGGGCTTCACCTATGGCGAGGCGCCCGAGGTGCCGCTTCTTGCCGAGGCTCTCCGCTACTGGCTGCCGCGGCCGCTGCTGCGCCTGTCGCTCGGCATGGCCTATGCCGATCCCAACGTCATGTCCGATCAGATCGTCAGCCGCTATTACGACCTGATCCGCGCACCGGGTGTCCGCGAGGCGCTGATCGACAGGATGCGGCAGACCGTTCTCGTTCCGCCCGAAACGCTTCTGGCGCGGGTGCGCGCGCCGACGCTGCTGCTCTGGGGCGAGGAGGATGCGGTGATCCCGGTCTCGAACGCCCCGTCCTATGCGCGTGCGCTGCCCGATGTGCGGACCGTCCTCCTGCCCCGCATGGGCCATGTGCCGCAGGAAGAGGGGCCTGACCGCTCGCTTGCCCCGGTCGAGGCCTTTCTCGCCGGTTGACGCCGTCCTTCCGGCTTCACAGGAACCGGCGCAGGGTCAATGCGTTGGCCGGTACATGAGTTCGCACAGGGGATCCTGCACATGGAAATGAATATGTTTCAGCTTCGCGGCTTCGGCGGCCTGATCATCCTTGCGCTGGATCTCTGGGCCTTGGTATCCATTCTCGGCTCCTCCGCCTCGACCGGGCGGAAGGTGCTCTGGGCGCTGATCGTGATCCTGCTCCCGGTGATCGGCTTCATCCTGTGGCTGATCTTCGGGCCGCGCGGAGCCTCCCGCGGGATCTGACCGTCCCAGGTTCCGGCCCGCATGTGGGCGGGCCGACCAGAGGGAGAACGAGTGGATGGTCGGGATCAGATCCTACGGTGCGCCGGAACCCGCGGCGCTGGATGCCCTCGAGACGCTGCATCTGCGCTCCCTCGATGTCCTGGCCGGGTTCGAGACCATGGTCGACCGGGCAGAGCCCGCATTCCGGCCCACCGCCGAACGGTTTCGCGATCTGCACCGCGTTCAGTCCGACGAGCTGGCGGAGATGATCGCCCGCTTCGGACGCGAGCCCGAGAGCAAGGGCAGCCTCATGTCCACCGTCAATCGCGCGGTCGTCTCGCTGCGGTCGCTGGTGAACGGGGTCGATGGCAACATCATCGACCAGATCCAGGACGGGGAGCAGCATGTGGTCACCGCCTTCGACGATGCGCTGGGCGAGGGGCAGCCGATCGACGTGACCGCGCGCCTCCGGTCGATGCGACGCGAACTGTGCCTCCTCCTGTTCGAGACCCAGGCCGCCGCCGCGACGGGCCGGTAGGACACCCGCCTTCGCCTCCTGCACCGGATGCAGCAGCGCGCGTCAGCCGTTTGCGGCTGCGTCTCCCCTCGACAGACGCGCGGCGATGGTCCGGTGGAGTTCCGTCACGTCCTCGGGGCCACTCAGATCCAGCCGCTCGAGGCCCGGCGCGAGAGCGCGAAGTTCCTCGCGGGACACGATCCTCATGGACCAGTCCGGGAAGCGGCGCGCCGCGATCCGCTCGAAGCCGAAGGCGAGGATCTCCTGGTGCCGGGGGTCTGCGGAGATCAGGCGGAAGAGCTCGTCGCAGGCGGCGCGCGGCCCTTCGATGGTCTGGACGAAATGGACGCCGTTGTAGAGCAGGATGCCGGTGATGCCGAGGCGCAGGTTCCTGACCCGGGCGGCCCGCATGATCTGCACGATCTGCGCGGTCGGATCGGCGAGCCGCGCCCGGCTTCGATAGGTCAGGGATACCAGCTCATCCATGGCGCGAGTGTGGAGAAGCCTGTGGCCGCTGCAAGGGCAAAATGCGGGACGAGCGGCGTGGCTGCCGCCTCAGTTCAGGTGCCGGCCGCGGCTCGAGCGGCTGGCCTCCTGCAGGAGGTCGATCAGCCGCTGCCGCAACTCCTCGTCGCGCTCGGGCATCCGGCCGGGTGTCTCGATCAGGGCGCGCAGCGCGCTCTCGACCAGCCGGTCGGCCGAGGGCCCGTCCGGCATCAGCTGGCGGGCGTGCAGACGCAGGTCGCGCACGAGGCGGTCGAGATCGGCCGAGGCCGTATGGTCGGCCCGTTCGATCTGGCGGGCCAGCTGGCGCAACATCTCGCGCGCGCCGCAGGGCTTGTTGAAGAGCGTCACGCGGCGGAACCGCTCGGGCAGCGCCGTGCGATCGGCCGCGGTGCAGAAGACGAAGGGCACGCTGCGGTTCAGCAGGCAGTCCGCCAGCTCGTAGCTCTGCTCCGACCCGAGCCTTATGTCGAGGACGGCGGCATCCACCTCGTCGAGCCTGTGGATCGCCTCGTGAATGTCGGAGAAGGGCCCGATCACCCGATGGCCCATGCGGCCAAGATCCCGGGCCAGGCCCTGCGCCTGTATGTAGTCGTCTTCGATCACCAGAATGCGAAGGGACAGGGCAACATCTTGCATCGAGAACCTCTTGGGGCTGATGCGGGCTGAACCGGATCGGCGGCCCGAAGTTCCGAGCGGCGGCGGAGTCCGGCGGATGGCGGACACGGGCTCCACGGCTCTGCATCCTCTCGGAGCCGATTGGGGGCGAGCCAATTAGGCGGTCTGGGCTTCCGAGCGGCGGCGGGATCCGGTCGATGGCGGAAACGGGCTCCACGGCTTCGAACCCTCCCGGAGCGGATGCGGGACGAACCGGATCGGTGCCTTGGGGCGCCGAGCGGCGGAGGGCTCTGGTGACTGGCGGGACCGGGCCTCGCGGCTGCCGCAGGACGCGCACGGACGAGTGCTCCTGACACTGGCCGAGGGCCCACCCGAGGATGCCATGCCTTCGGCAGGTGCCGAAAGTTGACAGCCGTACAGCCGTCAGAGCGAGGACAGGCTGGCGCAGGGCGCCAGGCATCGAGGAGAGGCGACCCGTCGGCGAGGGAGGGGCCGGTCGGCCGGGGCGGATCCCGCATCCCGCAACCGCCTCCCGGCCTGTGCCTTTACGCGCCCTTTACGGAGAAGTGCCTTATCCCGAATGGCGCCCTTACGCGGCTTCGGGAGAGCCTTCCGCCATGACTTTCAGGAGCGGAAGATGACCGACCTTGCCTATCTCGTTCTGGGCCTCGGAGGCTTCGCGGCCTTCGCCGCCCTTGTGGCGGCCCTCGGGCGCAGCTGAGGAGACCCACCCATGTTCGAACCCATCCTGGGCCTCGCGGTCGCCGCGGGCCTCTTCGTCTATCTCGTGGCGGCGCTCGTCCGCCCCGACCGGTTCTGAGGGTCCCATGTCCGAGATCTGGGGCCTTCTGCTGTTTCTTGCGGCGCTGGCGGGGGGCGGCTGGCTGCTCGGCTCCGGCATGGCGCGCCTTTACGCGGGCGACGGCCTGCCTGCCGGCCGGCGCCTCCTCGGGCGGAGCGCCCGGCCGCAGGGCTGGGCCGCCTATGCGATGGCCGTGCTCGCCTTCAATGCCGCGGGCTTTCTGGCGCTCTATGCGCTGCTGCGGCTGCAGGGCCTCCTGCCGCTGAACCCCGACGGGGTGGCGGGCATGGCGCCCGACCTCGCCTTCAACACCGCGCTGAGCTTCGTCACCAACACCAACTGGCAGGCCTACAGCGGCGAGGCGCAGCTCAGCTACCTCGCGCAGATGCTGGGCCTGACGGTGCAGAACTTCGTCTCCGCGGGCACCGGCATGGCGGTGGGCGTTGCGGTGATCCGCGGCTTCACCGGGCCCGCGGGCGAGAGCCTCGGCAACTTCTGGACCGACCTCTCGCGCTCGGTGCTCTGGGTGCTCCTGCCGCTCTCCGTCGCGCTCGCGCTCATCCTCATCCTGCAGGGCGTGCCGCAGACGCTGCTCGGCGCCGTGCGGGCCACGACCCTCGAGGGGGCCGAGCAGATCATCGCCCGCGGCCCGGCCGCGAGCCAGATCGCGATCAAGCAGCTCGGCACCAACGGCGGCGGCTTCTTCGGGGTCAATTCGGCCCATCCGTTCGAGAACCCGACGATCCTCTCGGACCTCGTGCAATGCTATGCGATCCTCGTGATCCCGGTGGCCTTCTGCTTCCTCTTCGGCCGCATGGCGGGCGACGGGCGGCAGGGGCGGGCCATCTTCGCCGCCATGTCGGTCCTGTTCCTTGCGGGGCTGGCCCTCATCCTGTGGCAGGAGAGCGCGGGCAATCCGCTGATGGCGCTTTCGGGCGGCAACATGGAGGGCAAGGAAATGCGCTTCGGCCCGATCCTGTCGGGCCTCTGGGCGGCGGCGACCACGGCGGCCTCGAACGGCTCGGTCAATGCCATGCACGACAGCTTCCTGCCGCTCTCGGGGCTCGTGATGCTCGTGAACATGCAGGTGGGCGAGGTGATCTTCGGCGGCGTGGGCTCGGGCCTCTACGGGATGCTGCTCTATGTCGTGCTCGCCGTCTTCCTCGCGGGGCTGATGGTGGGGCGGACGCCCGAATATCTCGGCCGGCGCATCGAGGCGCGCGAGGTGGTGCTGGCGGTTCTGGCCTTCCTGTCGATGCCGGTGGGCATCCTCGCGGGAGGGGCGCTCTCGGCCAGCATTCCCGCCATGGCGGCCTCGGTGCAGGAGGCGGGCCCGCACGGGCTGTCCGAGATCCTCTATGCCTATTCCTCGGCCACGGGCAACAACGGCTCGGCCTTCGCGGGCTGGAATGCGGCGACGCCCTGGCAGACGACGGCGCTGGGCCTGCTCATGCTCTTCGGCCGTTTCGCGATGATCGTGCCGATGCTCGCCATCGCGGGATCGCTCGTCCGCAAGACGCCCGCGCCCGCCACGGCCGGCACCTTCCCCACCCACGGGCCGCTGTTCGTGACGCTGCTCGTGCTGACCGTCGCCGTCTTCGGCGCGCTCACCTTCTTTCCCGTCCTGGCGCTGGGACCTCTGGCCGAACAGGCCGCCCTCGCCGCCGGACAGAGCTTCTGAGGCAGATCATGTCCCGACATCCCAGACCCGAGGCGCGGCTCGCAACCCTCGCGCCAAGAGCCCTCCGTCAGTCCTTCGTCAAGCTCGACCCGCGCAGCCTGTCGCGCAACCCGGTGATCTTCACCACGGCCGTGGTGGCGGCCCTGACCACCGTCCTCGCCCTCCCGGCGCTGGCGACCGATCCGTCCCGCGGCCTTACGGCGCTGCATGTCTCGGCCTGGCTCTGGATCGCGGTGCTGTTTGCGAATTTCGCCGAGGCGCTGGCCGAGGGCCGGGGCCGGGCCCGCGCCGACAGTCTGCGCGCAAGCCGCTCCGAGACGCCGGTCAAGCTCCTCGCCTCGGCCGAGGCCGCGCCCGCGAGCGCGACCCTCGTGCCCTCGGCGGGGCTCAGGAAGGGCCAGATCCTGCTCGTCGAAGCGGGCGACCTGATCCCGGCGGATGCCGAGGTGATCCGCGGCGTGGCCTCGGTGGACGAGAGCGCCATCACCGGCGAGAGCGCCCCGGTGATCCGCGAGAGCGGCGGCGACCGCTCGTCGGTGACGGGGGGCACGCGCATCGTCTCGGACAGTCTCGTGCTGCGCGTCACCGCCGAGCCGGGGCGCAGCTTTCTCGACCGGATGATCGCGCTGGTCGAAGGGGCGGAGCGCAAGAAGACCCCGAACGAGATCGCGCTGAACATCCTGCTCGCGGGGCTCACGCTGATCTTCCTGATCGTGGTCGTGACGCTCGAGCCTTTCGCGCGCTTCTCGGGCGCGACCATCCCGGTCGTGTTCCTCGCGGCGCTCTTCGTCACGCTCATTCCCACCACCATCGGCGGCCTTCTCTCGGCCATCGGCATCGCGGGGATGGACCGGCTGGTGAAGGCCAATGTCATCGCCAAGTCGGGCCGCGCGGTCGAGGCGGCGGGCGACGTGGACACGCTTCTGCTCGACAAGACCGGCACGATCACCTTCGGCAACCGCATGGCCGACCGGTTCGTGCCGGCCGAGGGCGTGAGCCTGCGCGAGCTGGCCGACCGCGCGATGCTCGCCTCGCTCGCCGACGAGACGCCCGAGGGCAAGTCCATCGTCGAGCTGGCCCGCGCTCAGGGCGCCACGGCGGTGCCCGAGGGGCTGGCCGTGGCCTTCTCGGCCCAGACGCGGCTGTCGGGCGTGGATCTGGGCGATGTCGCGCTGCGCAAGGGGGCGGTCGATGCCGTCCTGCGCCACACGGGCCGGGTGCCCGATGCGCGGGTCGCGGCCGAGGTCGAGGCCATCGCCCGGTCGGGCGGCACGCCGCTGCTCGTCGCGGAGGGCAGCCGCATCCTCGGCGCGGTCCATCTGAAGGATGTGGTGAAGCCCGGCGTGCGCGCCCGCTTTGCCGACCTGCGCCGCATGGGGATCCGCACGGTGATGATCACGGGCGACAACCCCCTGACCGCCGCCGCCATCGCAGCCGAGGCCGGGGTCGACGATTTCCTCGCCGAGGCCACACCCGAGATGAAGCTCGACTATATCCGGCGCGAGCAGGCGCAGGGCCGGATGGTGGCCATGTGCGGCGACGGCTCGAACGACGCCCCGGCGCTGGCGCAGGCCGACGTGGGCGTGGCGATGAACTCGGGAACGCCCGCCGCCAAGGAGGCCGCGAACCTGATCGACCTCGACAGCGACCCCACCAAGCTCATCGAGGTGGTGATGGTGGGCAAGGAGCTGCTCATCAGCCGCGGCGCCCTCACCACCTTTTCGGTGGCCAACGATGTGGCGAAATATTTCGCCATCCTGCCGGCCATGTTCGTGGCGGCCTATCCGGGCCTTCAGGCGCTGAATGTCACGCGTCTGGCCAGCCCCGAAAGCGCGATCCTCTCGGCCGTGATCTTCAACGCCTTGGTGATCGTGGCGCTGATCCCGCTGGCGCTGCGCGGGGTGGGCTATGCGCCCGCCTCGGCCGCGGCCCTGTTGCGGCGCAATCTGACGATCTATGGTCTGGGCGGACTGGTCGTGCCGTTCGTGGGGATCAAGATCATCGACATGGGCCTCGTGGCCCTCGGCCTCGCCTGAAAGGAGCCTGCCATGATGACCCATCTCCGTCCCGCGCTGGCGAGCCTTCTGGCGCTGAGCCTGCTTACCGGCGTGGCCTATCCGCTGGCCCTGACCGGCCTCGCCGCCGTCATCGCCCCCGACCGCGCCGCGGGCAGCCTGATCCTGCGCGAGGGGCAGGTCGTGGGCTCGGCCCTGATCGGGCAGGGCTTCGACGAGCCGGGCTATCTGCACCCCCGTCCCTCGGCGAGCGGCTGGAACGCGGCCGGCACCTCGGCCTCGAACCTCGGGCCGACCTCGGCCGCGCTGCTGGCCCAAGTGCAGGAGCGGCAGGCGGCCTATGAGGCGCAGAACGGCGCCTCCGCTCCGGTCGATGCGGTCACCGGCTCGGGCAGCGGGCTCGACCCCCATGTCTCGCCCGCCAATGCCCGGGCGCAGGCGGCCCGCATCGCCCGCGCCCGCGGCCTGGAGGAGGCCGCCGTCCGCCGCCTGATCGAGGCCCATGTCGAGCCGCCGCTGCTGGGGCTCTGGGGGCAGGCGCGGGTGAATGTTCTGGCCGTCAACCTCGCGCTCGACGCGGCCGGGGCCTGATCCATGGCGGACGAGGATCTCCGTCCCGAACCCGAGGCGCTTCTGGCGGAAGCCGCGCGCGAGGGCAGGGGGCGGCTCAAGATCTTCCTCGGGGCGGCGCCGGGCGTGGGCAAGACCTTCGCCATGCTCGAGGCCGCCCGCCAGCGGCTGCGCGAAGGCACCGACGTGGTGGCGGGCGTGATCGAGACCCACGGCCGCGCCGAAACCGAGGCGCTGGTCCATGCCCTTCCCGTGGTGCCGCGCCGCCCCGGCTACTACCGCGGCCGCATCCTCTCCGAGATGGATCTCGACGCGCTGCTGGCCCGGCGGCCCCGGCTTGCGCTGATCGACGAGCTGGCCCACACGAACCTCGAGGGCAGCCGGCACGAGAAGCGCTGGCAGGATGTCGAGGAGGTGCTGGCCGCGGGCATCGACGTCTGGACCACGCTCAACGTCCAGCATGTCGAGACGCTGAACGATGCGGTGGCGCGGATCACCGGCATCCGCGTGCGCGAGACGGTGCCCGACCGGATCCTCGACACCGCCGACGAGATCGAGCTGATCGATCTCTCGCCCGAGGATCTGATCGCGCGGCTGCGCGCGGGCAAGGTCTATGTGCCCGAGCAGGCGGCGCGGGCGGTGCAGAACTTCTTCGCCAAGGGCAACCTGACGGCGCTGCGCGAGCTGGCGATGCGGGCCGCGGCCGACCGGGTGGATGCGCAGCTGCGCGAGCACATGGCCGCCAATGCGATCCCCGGCCCCTGGCCCGCGCAGGAGCGCCTCCTTGTCTGCGTCTCGGACAGTCCCGCGGCGCGGAATGCGATCCGGGCGGCCAAGCGGTCGGCGGATCGGGCCCGGGTCGAGTGGATCGCCCTGTCGGTGACCTCGCCCCGGATCGAGACCCTGCCCGAGGGCGCGCGCGACGATCTGGCGCTCGCGCTGAGGCTGGCCGAGCGGCTGGGCGCCACGGTGGCGAGCCTGCAGGCCGGCGGCGACGTGGCGCGCGAGATCCTCGATTTTGCGCGCCGGAACAATGTCCGCCGCATCATCGTGGGGCGTCCCCGCCCAAGGTCCGCGCTCCACGCGCTCGTTCATCCGTTTCGCGAACGGGTGGCCGAGCGCCTGCTGCGGCTCGGGACCGAGTTCGAGGTGACGCTGGTCTCGGCCGAGCCCGGACGCGCGCGGCCGCAGGGCTGGCACCTGCCCGCCCTGTCCTTCCCGGCGACGGGCTGGGCCTTGCTCGCCACCGCGCTGGCCTCGGGCGCAGCCTGGATCGTGGACCGGATGCTGCCGGTGGCGAGCCTCGCGCTCCTCTTCATGACGGCCGTCCTCGTGGTGGCCACGCGCTTCGGGCGCTGGGCCTCGGCCCTGACCGCCGTCTCGGGCTTCTTTGCCTACAACTTCTTCTTCACCGAGCCGCGGCTGACCTTCACCGTTCACTATCGCGACCAGATCCTGACGCTGGGCCTGTTCCTTGCCGCCTCGCTGCTGACGGGGGGCCTTGCGGCCGAACTGCGGGCGAGGGTCGATGCGCAGCGCGCGGCCGCCGACCGGATGGGGAAGCTCTACGATTTCAGCCGGCGCGTGGCGGCCGCGGCGGCCTTCGACGATGTGGTCTGGGCCGCCGTCAGCCATGTGAGCATGACGCTGGCCTGCCGCACCGTGCTTCTCGTGCCCGAGGGAGAGCGGCTTGCGGTCGCCGGAGGCTTTCCGCCCGAGGACCGGCTGGAGCTGCGCGACATGTCGGCCGCGCGCTACGCCTGGCAGCGGGGCGAGGAGGCGGGCCGCGGGTCGGCCACGCTGCCCGCGGCAGACTGGCTCTTCCTGCCGATCCGGGCGGGCGAGCGGCGGCTCGGGGGGGTGGGCGTGGCCTATGAGGGCGGGCGCAGCTTCTCGCCGGTGGACCGCCGCCTGCTCGATGCGCTGATCGATCAGGTGGCGCTGGCGATGGAGCGGGTGCGTCTGGCCGAGGATCTGGAGGGCGCGCGGCTGGCGGCCGAGACCGACCGGCTTCGGACGGCGCTTCTCTCGTCGGTGAGCCACGATCTGCGCACACCGCTCGTGACCATCATCGGCGCCGCCGGCAGCCTTTCCGAACCGGGGGCGCTTCCGCCCGAGGCCCAGCAGGCCCTGGCCGAGACGATCCGCGAGGAGGGCGAGCGACTCGACCGCTACGTCCAGAACCTGCTCGACATGACCCGGCTCGGCCACGGGGCGCTGAAGCCCGCGGCCCGGCCCTCGGATCTGGCCGAACTGGTGGGTGCCGCGCGCACGCGCCTCGCCGCCGTGCTGCGGGGTCACCGGATCGGGACCGATCTGCCGCCCGATCTGCCCGCCGTGCTGGTCGATCCGGTGCTGACCGAGCAGGTTCTGGTCAATATCCTCGACAATGCCGCCAAATATGCGCCTCCGGGCAGCCCGATCACCCTCGCGGCCCGGCTTGACGCGGGGCGGGTGGTGCTGTCGGTTGCCGACGAGGGGCCGGGCATCCCGCCGGCCGACCGCGAGAAGGTCTTCGACATGTTCTACCGCGTCGCGGGCACTGACCGGCGGAGGGCGGGCACCGGGCTGGGCCTCGCCATCTGCCGCGGCCTTCTCGAGGCGCAGGGCGGCACGATCCGGGCCGAGGCCGCGCGGCCGGACGGGCAGGGGACGCGCATCCTCCTGACCCTGCCGGTGGCGCCGTGACCGGGCCTGCGCGCATCCTGATCGTCGATGACGAGCCGCCGATCCGGCGCTTCCTGCGCGTGGCGCTGGAGGCCGAGGGCCATCTCGTGACCGAGGCCGCCAGCGTGCGCGAGGGGATCGACCGTGCCGCGCTCGATGCGCCGGCGCTGGTGATCCTCGACCTCGGCCTGCCCGACGGCGACGGGATCGAGGTGCTCCGCACGGTCCGGGGCTGGTCGCAGGTGCCGGTGATCGTGCTTTCGGTGCGCAGCGACGAGGCGGGAAAGGTGGCGGCGCTCGATGCGGGGGCGCAGGATTATGTGACGAAGCCCTTTGCGACGAGCGAGTTCCTGGCCCGGATCCGCGCGCTCCTGCGCGACCGGACCGGGCCCGCCGCGCCCTCGGTCCTCTCGGTGGCGGAGCTCGAGATCGACCTCGCGGCCCGGAGGGTCAGCGTCGCGGGAGCCGAGGTGAAACTCACGCGGCGCGAGTTCGATCTTCTGCGGCTTCTGGCCTCGCAGCCGGGGCGGCTCGTCACGCAGGCGATGATCCTGCGCACGATCTGGGGGCCCGCGCACGAGGAGGACAGCCAGTATCTGCGGGTCTATATCCGCCAGCTCCGCGCCAAGCTCGGCGACGATGCGGCCGATCCGCGCTGGATCTTCACCGAGCCCGGCATCGGCTACCGGTTCCGCAACCGCTAGACCGGCCCCGCGGTTAGGGAGACCCGCGCGAGCGGGCCTTCCGGCATGAAAAGGGCCCGCCGAAGCGGGCCCTGTCGTGCGTCCTGAGTGACCTCAGAGGCCGCGCATCCAGTCGTCGACCTTGCGCTCGGCATCGGCCTTGTTGTCGCCGTATTTCGTCTGGAGGAGGCCCACCATGCGCTCACGGTCGCCGGCCACTTGGTCCAGCTCGTCGTCCGTGAGCTCGCCCCACTTGGCGCGGGCCTCGCCCTTGATCTGCTTCCAGCGGCCGGCAATCTGATCCCAATTCATGTCGATTACTCCTTTAACGGTTCCCATATCGGGCTGCCGGGAAAACTCCCGGACGCCCGTGCGAGTTCCGCTGTTCAGGATCACGAAGAAGCGCGGACCCGTGAGGTCACGGGGCCTCGGCGGCGCTCTCGTTGCGCGCCTCGGCATCGGCGAGGGGGCGGATCTCGAACCGGACGCTGAGGCTGTGGCTCGTCTCGGTCTTGTCGATCCTGACCTCGCCGCCGATCTGCTGCGCGAAGCCCGCCAGAAGCTGCGCGCCGAGCCCGGTGCCCATCGCCGTCGTCTCGGCCGACGGCGGCTCGGTCCCGAGGCTGTTGGTGACATCGAGCACTGCCATCGACTTTTCCTCGCGGTGGAGCGACACGTCGAGCCGCGGCGTCTCGCCCGCGGGCGCGCCGGCATATTTCATCACATTGGTCAGGGCCTCGGTCAGCAGGAGCGCCAGCGGCACCGCCTGATCGGGGGTCAGGCGCACGTCGCCGAACGAGGTGTGGACGGCGATCCGGCGCCCGGGGCCCGTCGCGAGATTGACCACCTGCCGCACGATGTCGGACAGGAGCTCGTCGGCGCGGATGTCGGTGAGGCCGGTCGTCTGATAGAGGCCGCGGTGGATCGTGGCGAGGCTCATCACCCGGTCCTGCAGCCCCTTCATCAGCCCCTTGGCCTCGGGCGTGCGGGCCTGACGCATCTGCATGTTCATGATCGAGGCGATGAGCTGGAGGTTGTTCTTCACGCGGTGATGGACCTCGCGCAGCAGAACCTCCTTCTGGTGCACCATGTCCTCGAGTTCGGCCTCGTCATGCAGGATCGTGTCGGTCATGCGCGCGAAGGCCTCGGCCAGTTCCCGGATCTCCTGCGGCGCATCGGCGAAGTCCAGCGGATCGACGACCCTGCTGCCCTTGGCGAATTCGAGGATCGCCTCGCGGAGGCGCCGGATCGGCTGGGGCATCATCCGCTCGGCCGCGAGCCATGTGACGAGCAGGCAGGCCAGCCACATGAGCGAGGGCAGCGCGAACGACGGCAGCGCCCGGATCCAGAGCCCGGCGTCGCCGCCCGCGGGCCAGGAGCCAAGGGCATAGAGGCGGCCGGCGATGATGGGCACGACCGAATAGACCCGTTCGGCGCCCGACTCGGTGGCCGCGGTGAAGGCGAGGGTTCGCGCCTCGCCGGTCAGCGCGGCAAGGGCGCGGTCGCGCGGCAGAAGGCGCCCCCCCCTCTCGAAGCCCACCGAGGAGGTCAGGATCTCGCCGGCGCCGTTGAAGGTCATGAGAACCGGCGGCACCTGCCCCGGAGCTGCGGCACTCTCCCGGCTCAGAAGGGCGCTGTGCGCGAGCGAAATCGCCAGCACGCCGAGCTGCCGCCCGCCTGAATCGATGACCGGGTTCGTGGCGACAACCACCGACTTCCCCGAGACCGGCCCGTTCGGATCGATCTGAAGCGTAGGCTCGCCCGCCTGAAGCGCCGCGGCGGCCAGCTCGTTCCCCGAAAAATCCATCTCGCGGCCGAAGGAGGAGCAGGTCATCCGCCCGTCATTGTCGATGAAGCCGATGGCGGCGTAGCTCTGCGACCCCATCTGCACTTCGCGAAGCGCGGTGTTGCACGCATCCCCCGTCGCAAGCAGCGGGCGCACGACCTCGGCCAGAGCCGCGGCTGCGCCCTGGGCCTTCTGGATCAGCCGCACCTCGTGCTCGGCTGCCCGCATGGTCTCGCCGGTGAGGGCTGCCTCCGACCGCGCCTCCGCCTCCCTCAGCACCGCATGGGATTGCAGCACCGAGATCGCGCCCAGAGGCAGCAGGGCGGCGGCGAGCAGAAAGGCCATCCGTGACCCGATCCTGTCCCCGTAGCGCCGCCGCAGCCCGGCGAAGAAGGTCATGCAGCCGTCATCCCCGACCGCGACATGACCGCGAGCGTCTGTCCGTCCACACCCGAGAAGATCTCCTCGCCCTTCTCGAGGCCGAGAAGCTCGGCGAGCCGCGCGCGGGCGCGGTTGGCGCGGCTCTTCACGGTGCCGACGGCGACGCCCATCATCTGCGCCGCATCCTCGTAGGCGAAGCCCGAGGCGCCGACGAGGATCAGCACCTCGCGATGCTCCGGCGAGAGCTGGTCGAAGGCCGCGCTGAAGTCCGAAAAGGCCAGATGCCCGTCATGGGCGGGCTTGACGAAGAGCGACGCCGCATGGACCCCCTCGGGATCGGGCACTTCGCGCCGATGCTTGCGCTTGTCGGAGTAGAAGGTGTTGCGCAGGATGGTGAAGAGCCAGGCCCGCAGGTTGGTGCCTTCGGTGAACTTGTCGAAGTTCGTCCAGGCCTTCACGATCGTGTCCTGCACGAGGTCGTCGGCGACGGCCACGTTGCGGGTGAGGCTGATGGCGAAGGCGCGCAGCGCCGGCAGATGCTCGGGAAGCTCATCGCGCGGATCGCGATGCTCGCCCGGAGCCTTCGAAGTCTGCGTCATTTTCCGGTTCCCTTCTGCCGCAGCTGGTCGAGCAACATGGCGAAGCGATCGGGGACTTCCTGAACAAGGGCCTCCTCGTAAACGCGTCTCAGGTTCTCGTCGATCTGCTGCTGCAGCTCCTTCCGGCTCTTGCCCTTGGTGTTGTCTCCTCCCTTGGCCGTCGCCTTGTCCGGCGATGCCTTGGGTTCTGTCGATTGCGCCATGGAAACTGCCACGCCCTTCACAAAAGTTGATAAGATCCCCGGAACCGAACGCGGGCACCGGCGTTCGGTTCCCAAGAATGTTGCAGCCAGGGGACCTTGTATATGACCTCCGACACGACGCCCGACCTCGCCAGTGTGATCGGGACCAACCTGCCGTATCTGCGCCGCTATGCGCGCGCGCTGACCGGCAGTCAGGAGACGGGCGATCGCTACGCCGCCGCGACCCTCGAGGCCATTCTGGAGGATACGCACATCTTCGAGGCGACCGAAAGTCCGAAGGTGGCGCTGTTCCATGCGTTCCATCTGGTCTGGGCCAGTGCCGGCGCGCCGCTGGGCGAGCCTGACAGCCGGCTCTCGCAGCGGGCGCAGGATCACATGTCGCGTCTGACGCCGAACACGCGCGAGGCGTTGCTGCTTCATGCGATCGAAGGGTTCCACCACGAGGAGATCGGCGCGATCATGCAGATCGACGCCGGCGAGGCCGCGGAGCTGATCGAGATCGCGCAGCGCGAGATGGCGAACTCGGTTGCCGGCCGCATCATGGTCATCGAGGACGAGGCGATCATCGCCATGGACATCGTGGCGATCGTGCGGGAGATGGGTCACGGTGTCACCGGCATCGCCCGCACCCGGACGGAAGCCGTGGCGCTGGCCGCCAAGGAGCGTCCGGATCTGATCCTGGCCGACATCCAGCTTGCGGACAATTCCTCGGGCATCGACGCGGTGAACGACATCCTCAAGCAGTTCGAGGACATCCCGGTCATCTTCGTCACCGCCTTCCCCGAGCGGCTGCTGACGGGCAAGCGCCCCGAGCCGGCCTTCCTCATCACCAAGCCCTACTCCGAGGATCAGGTCCGCTCGGCTGTCAGCCAGGCCATGTTCTTCTCCTCGACCGAAACGCTCAACGCCTGACGGGCATGGGCGTTCAGTCCGCCTCCTGGTCGCGCCGCTCTTCGGCGGCGCGTTCCAGAAGGGCAAGGACGGCATCGCTCGTGAAGGGGCGCGACAGGATCCACCAGTCGGCGCCCTCTCCCGCCTCCTCGGCCTCTTCGCCGAGAAGGACCAGTCGGGTGCCGTTGCGCAGGAGCGCCTTGATGGCGGGATGCGCCAGCGCCTTCTCCGGCGAAAGTCCCACGAAAGCCACACGCGGCTGGCAGGTCGGGCCGAGGTCCTCGGGCTTGCGCCCGACGATCACCTCTGCCTCCGGATCGTGGTCGAGGATCGTCTGCGCAAGATCCTGCGCCACGACCACATGTTTCAGAGCGACGAAATAGCAGGAGCGCACCTTGTCCCGGCCTCGATCAAATGGATTTGCGCCCCCTATGCGCCCATTCTTCCGCCGCTGCATTAAACTGTGACATGTTCATGTCCGATCCTGACTCCACAATCGCCAATTGCCGAACCTGCCCGCTCCGGCGGAAACAGCTGTTCCTTCCCTTCTCCGAAAGCGAGCTCTCCTTCATGGAGCAGTTCAGGGTGGGTGAAATGGTCGTCGCGCCCGGCATGACCCTCCTTGAGGAGGGACAGGGCAGCGCGCATCTTTTCACCGTCCTGAGCGGGCTCGGCATCCGGTCCACCATGCTCGAGAACGGCCGGCGTCAGGTCATCAACTTCCTCTTCCCGGGCGATTTCATCGGCCTGCAGGCCGGTCTGGCGGGAGAGATGCGCCATTCGGTCGAAAGCACGACCTCGATGGTGCTCTGCGTCTTCAACCGCGCGGATCTGTGGGACCTGTTCCGCGAACAGCCCGAGCGCGCCTACGACCTCACCTGGATCGCGGCGGTCGAGGAGCATTTCCTGGGCGAGACCATCGCCTCGCTCGGCCAGCGGGACGCGACCGAGCGGCTGGCCTGGGCGCTGCTGCGCATCCACGAGCGGCTGTCGGCCATCGGCCTCGCCGAGCGGGGCCGGGTGCCGATGCCCTGGCGGCAGCAGGATCTGGCGGATGCGCTGGGTCTGTCGCTCGTTCACACCAACAAGACGATCCGCCGCCTGCGCGAGACGGGCCACGCGCTCTGGGCGGGGGGCACCCTGTCCATCGACCGCGAGCGGCTCGCGGCGCTGGCGCTGGTCGATCCCGACCGTCCGCGCCGCAGACCCCTGATCTGACAGGCGGCAGGGAACCGCGGGCGGATTTCCGCGTTCTTTTCCCACAGGATGGGCGGGACCATCGCCCGCGTCCAACTTTCAAGTTCGGAGATAATCAATGTACGGGAAGACCCTTGCGGCCGCCCTTCTGGGCGCGGCTCTGACCTTGCCTGCGCTGGCTCTGGCCGATGCGCCGATGATCAAGTCGATCGACGTCGAAACCTCGCTGAACGATCTGAGCAACGCTGAGGCCGCGGCTTACTGGAAGTCGCTCGACACCGACCTCGAGACCGCCATCGCCGCGCAGCTCGTCGGCCGCCTCGGCGACGAAGGCATGGACATCAAGATCGACATGAACGAGGTGGCGCTGGCCAACTTCTTCCAGTCGGCCGTGGGCTCCGCCGAGAGCACCATGTCGGGCACGGTCAACGTGATCGACCTGAACAACAACACGAACTTCAACACGTTCGATCTCACGGTGACGATGGCCCAGGCCCTGCCGATGATGCCGCCGGGCACCGATATCACCGTGATCCCGCCGACCAGCGACGAAGTCTATGCCGGCATGGTCGCGACCTTCGCCGCCGCGGTGGTCGAGCGCATCGACGGCTGATGCCAGGCTCCTCGACCCGCTCCTCGGGGCGGGTCATGCACGACCCAGGGCGGCGCCTCCGGCGCCGCCGTTCGTTTTGACGACGGGTGTGGCGAAAGACCTGTCATCAGGCCGGCGCGCCGCATCATGATGGTCTGGAAACGAGACGCGCCGCCAGCAGGGGAGGGAAAACCCTGGTGGCGGCGCTCGGCCCGCGGCAGTTCAGGGCAAGGCGTCGGGGAAAGCGCCAGCCGCGGGATTGAGGGATGAACACTCTCCAAAAGAGGAAGTTCCACCTTTCGGAAAAAATCCTGCGCCTCAGTTCGCGGCGAGGAGATTGCGCGACGAGGCCCGCAGGCCGCGGATGACGCTGGCCGTGGGAGGCAGGAGCGGAATGAGGCAGGCCTGCACCGCGTGATAGAGGTCGGGCTTGCCGCGGAACACCCGCTCGACCGGGCGCAGGTCGCTGTCGAGTTCGGCAAACCAGCCGCCGTGCGTGCGATCAAGGAAGCGGTCGGCCACGAAGTCCCAGATCCGGCGATACCAGCCTTCGAAACGCGCGTCTCCGCCGGAGCGTCGCAGGACATGCGCCGCCCCGATGCCTTCGGCGCAGGGCCACCAGAACCGGTCCTCGCGGTCGGGCCGGTCGCTCCAGTGCAGCGTGTAATAGAAGCCGCCTGCGCGGCGATCCCAGCCGATCTCGACGGTGCGGAGGAACAGCGCCTCCGCCGCCTCGCGCATCCAGCCCTCGCGCTGGCCCCCGAGATGCCACAGCTGCACAAGAAGCCGGCTCCATTCCAGCGCATGGCCGGGCGTCGTGCCTGCCGGGCGGAACATGGGGTCGCCCGCATGGTCGCGGTCCACCTGCCAGTCCGCGTCGTAATGTTCGGGCACCCGCCAATGTTCGGCGCGGGCATGGCGGTCGATCAGCAGCCGCGCGATCCGTTCGGCCATCCTGAGCCATTCCGCGTCGCCCGTGGCCTCGAAGGCAGCCATCAGCGCCTCGGTCAGGTGCATGTTGGAATTCTGGCCCCGGTAGGGGCCCAGCGGATGCCAGTCCTCGGTGAACTCCTCGCGCGAGGCTCCGGCCGCGGCATCCCAGAACCGGTGCCGGATCACTTCGCCCACATCGGCCAGAAGCCGGTCGGCGTCCGGATGGCCTGCGACCCGAGCCGAAGCCGCCGCCAGCAGCACGAAGGCATGGCCGTAGGCCTGTTTTGTGGCATTCACCGGCCCGTCGGGATCGAAGCTCCAGACATAGCCGCCATGATGCGGATCGCGGTGGCGCGACCAGAGCGTCTGCATCCCGTGGTCGATCATCCGGTCCGCGCCGGGCAGGCCCAGCTCGCGCGCGAGCGTGTAGCAATGGACCATCCGCGTCGTGTCGTGGATCTGGCGCAGCCTGCCCGCCGCGCCGCCCAGCGGCTGGCCGCGCAGGTCGAGCGGATGAAACCCGCCGGCCGGATCGAGCGCGGGTCGAAAGAAGTCGAACAGCCCCCGCGCCTGATCCAGAAGCCACAGCCGGTGCGCCGGCCGCTCCACCCAGTCCGGTCCCTCGGTCCCGCTCCCGCCCATGCGCGCCTCCCGCCGGTGTCCCGGCAAGGATAGGCGCGCGGGGCCCGTCACGCCAAGAGGTGCTTCAGAAGGTCCGGCAGCTCGTCGTGATGGCTGAAGAGCCCGTGGTGCGGCAACTCATGCACCGGCGCATGGCGGTAGCCTTCGGTGAAGAGCGCAAAGCGCAGCCCCGCGGCCCGGGCGGTGGCGGCGTCCACCTCGCTGTCGCCCACATAGAGCACGACCTCCTCCTTCAGCGCGGCCGCGGTCGCGGTGAGCGGCGCCGGGTCGGGCTTGCGCTGGGGCAGGCTGTCGCCGCCGATGATGGCATCGAACAGCTCGAGCAGGCCGAAGAGCGACAGGATCTGCCGCGAGGCGCCCACGGGCTTGTTGGTGCACAGCCCGATGCGCCAGCCCTCCGCGCGCAGGTGCCGGATCGCCGCCTCGGCGCCCGGATAGACGCTGGTGAGCGTCGCCGGATCCGCCTCGTAATGCGCCATGAACCGCCCCTGAAGCTGGGCCTGGCGGTGCGCGTCCGGCGCCTCGCCCCGGGCGGCCAGCACACGCTGGATCAGCACCGGCACGCCATTGCCGATGAAGCCGGTGATCTCCGCGAGGGTGAAGGGGGCGCCTCCCTCCTCGGCCAGCGCCTTGTTGACGGCGGCATGGATGTCGGGCGCGGAATGGACGAGGGTCCCGTCCAGATCGAAGACGACTCCCGGCATCAAGCCACCGGCGCCGTCAGATCGAGGCCGGCGAGCCCGCCGAGCTCGGCGAAACTGTCGACGAGCCGGTCCGCCCCGGCGAACTCCTCGTGCCGGGTGTAGAAGCCGGGCGAGACGATGCAGCGCAGCCCCGCCGCCTTGGCGGCCCGCAGACCGTTGAGCGAATCCTCCAGCGCGACGGCCCGGTCCGGCGGCACGCCGAGCTCGCGGAGCGCAAGCCGGTAGATCTCGGGCGAGGGCTTCTTCTCGGCCACCATGTCGCCCGCCGCGATCGCGTCGAAGACCTCGCGCGCGGGACGGCCGAAACAGGCCCGGCACAGGGCCTCGACATTGGGCAGGCTGGTGGTGGTGGCCACGGCGAGCCGGATCCCGGCGCGCTTCGCCTCGGCGATCAGGTCGGCGATGCCCGGCCGCAGCGCGATCTCGCCCTCGGCCATCAGCGCCACGAACCGCTCGGTCTTGGCGCGGTGGATATCGGCGATGGGCAGCGGCGCCGGATCGCCCTTCTGGTGGCGCAGGAACCGCGCAATGCGCTCCTTGCCGCCCGTGGTCGTCAGCAGTTCGCGATACTCCTCGCGGTCCCAGAACCAGTCCAGCCCCAGCGCGGCAAAGGTCTCGTTGAAGGCGCGCCGGTGCAGCTCCTCGGTCTCGGCGAGCGTCCCGTCCACGTCGAAAAGGATCGCCTCGATCATCTGGCCAGGGCCTCCGCGGCGCGGCGCTCGCTGTCGAGCCCGCCCTTGAACACCCGGCTCGCGCGGATGTCTTCCTCGGCGATGGTCGAGAGGGCGCGCGCGTCGAGCGGCCCGGACGAGGCGGTGAACAGCCGGTTGGCCTGCCGGAGCCGCGCGCGGTCGAGCGCATTGCGGATCGAACGGGCATTGGCGAAATGCGGCTGGGTGCGGCGCAGGCCGATATAGGCGCGCAGCGCCGTCTCGGCCTCCGGGGTCATCTGATAGCTCTGGTCGTCCAGCATGTGTCCTGCGATCTCGAACAGCTCTTCGTCGCTGTAGTCGGGGAATTCGATGTGATGCGCGATGCGCGAGCGGAAGCCGGGATTCGACTGGAAGAAATTCTCCATCCGATCCGCGTATCCTGCAAGGATCACCACGAGGTCGTCGCGGTTGTTCTCCATCACCTGAAGCAGGATCTCGATGGCTTCCTGCCCGTAGTCGCGCTCGTTGTCGGGCCGGTAGAGGTAATAGGCCTCGTCGATGAAGAGCACGCCGCCCATGGCGCGCTTGAGAACCTCCTTCGTCTTGGGCGCCGTATGCCCGATATACTGCCCCACCAGATCGTCGCGCGTGACGCTGACCAGATGGCCCTTGCGGACATAGCCCAGGCGGTGCAGCAGCCCCGCCATCTTCAGCGCCACCGTGGTCTTGCCGGTGCCGGGATTGCCGGTGAAGCTCATGTGCAGCGTGGGCGTCTCATGGGCGAGGCCCAGCTTCTGCCGCGCCCGCTCCACGAGGAGGAGCGCCGCTGTCTCGCGGATCCGGTCCTTGACCGGCTTCAGCCCGATCAGCTCGCGGTCGAGTTCCTCGAGCACCTCCTTCGCGCCCGACCCCTCATATTCGGCGCGCAGGTCGATCGAGGTGGGGGCCGTTGCCGCGTCGGTCATCGCGTACTCCGATAGCTGTCGGTTGAAAGAGTAGCCCGGCGGCGTGCCGGTCAAGCCACGCCATTCGTCGCAGCCCCCTCTCACTCTGGGTCAAATATCCCGCGGGGGGTCCGGGGGGCGCGAAGCCCCCCGGCCTTGGCCCGTCCGCCGATCCGTGGGAGGAGCGGCTCAGCGGACGATGCTGTGCGTGTAGCGGATCGACCGGCCGTCGACCTCGGTGCGCTCCATGCGGAGGGTGGGCTCGACCTCGGGGCGGTTGACGATGAAGCTCATCGTGACCGTCTCGAAGCCGCGGGTGGAATCGAAGGCGTTGATGCGGATGTAGCGGGAAGGGAAGGCCTTGCGGCACGCGTCCAGCTCCATCATCACGCCCTTGGCGTCGCGCAGGTCGAACATCGGCATGCCCCACATTTCCCAG
Organism: Cereibacter johrii; assembly: GCF_001720585.1. Classification (GTDB taxonomy): domain Bacteria; phylum Pseudomonadota; class Alphaproteobacteria; order Rhodobacterales; family Rhodobacteraceae; genus Cereibacter_A; species Cereibacter_A johrii. The sequence goes on from NZ_MABH01000165.1 coordinate 71,681, forward strand.
TAGGTGTTCCGGGGATGCGGGTCGTCGGTATGTTCGAGGCTCACGGCCCAGCCGCGGCCGAGGCAATAGTCCACCTGCGCCGAGATCTGCGCGTCGGTCAGATCGGGCAGGAACGAGAAGCAGCCCTGGGTGATGCGCATGTCCGGTCTCCTTACATCGCGACCGACGCGGTCGGCACGAAGTCCGACGTGTCGGTGGAGGTGTAGTTGAAGGTGATGTTGCCCCAGGTATCGAGGGCGGCCTCCAGCGGCTTGCACCATCTGGCGGCCGCGCGCAGGATCTCCGGGCCTTCCACATCGATGTTGCGGCCCTCGTTGCGCGCCAGCACCATCGCTTCCAGCGCCACGCGGTTCGCGGTCGCCCCGGCCTGGATCCCCATCGGGTGACCGATGGTTCCGCCGCCGAACTGCAGCACCACATCGTCGCCGAAGAGGCTCAGAAGCTGGTGCATCTGCCCGGCATGGATCCCGCCCGAGGCGACGGGCATGACCTTCCTCAGGTCCGCCCAGTCCTGCTCGAAGAAGATCCCGCGCGGCAGGTCGACCGTGTTGAAGGGCTCGCGGCAGACGTTGTAATAGCCCTGCACCGTCAGCGGGTCGCCCTCGAGCTTGCCCACCGCCGTGCCGCAATGCAGATGGTCCACGCCCGCCAGCCGCAGCCACTTGGCGATCACGCGGAAGCTGATGCCGTGGTTCTTCTGGCGCGTGTAGGTGCCGTGGCCGGCCCGGTGCATGTGCAGGATCATGTCGTTCTGCCGGCACCATTCCGAGATCGACTGGATCGCCGTATAGCCGATGATGAGATCGACCATCACGATGACCGAGCCCAGCGACTTGGCGAATTCCGCCCGCCGATACATCTCCTCCATCGTGCCGGCGGTGATGTTGAGATAATGGCCCTTCACCTCGCCGGTCTGGGCCGAGGCGAGGTTCACCGCCTCCATCACATAGAGGAACCGATCGCGCCAGTGCATGAAGGGCTGCGAGTTGATGTTCTCGTCGTCCTTCATGAAATCGAGGCCACCCTTCAGCCCCTCGTAGACCACGCGGCCGTAGTTCTTGCCCGAGAGGCCGAGCTTGGGCTTGGTCGTGGCGCCCAGAAGGGGCTTGCCGAACTTGTCCAGCCGCTCGCGCTCGCCCACGATGCCGGTGGGCGGGCCCTTGTAGGTCTTCACATAGGCCACGGGGAAGCGCATGTCCTCGAGCCGCGCGGCCTTCAGCGGCTTGAAGCTGAAGACGTTGCCGATGATCGAGGCGGTGAGGTTGGCGATCGAGCCCTCCTCGAACAGGATCAGGTCGTAGGCCACATAGCAGAAATACTGCCCCGGCGTGCCCGGCACCGGCTCCACCCGGTAGGCCTTGGCGCGGTAGCTGTCGCAGGCGGTCAGCCGGTCGGTCCAGACCACGGTCCAGGTCGCGGTCGAGCTTTCGCCGGCCACGGCGGCGGCCGCCTCGACCGGATCCACCCCCTCCTGCGGCGTGATGCGGAACAGCGCCAGCACGTCGGTGTCCTTGGGGACATAGTCGCCGTCCCAGTAGCCCATCTGGGCATATTTCAGGACGCCCGCCCTGTAGCGTTCCTTGCCCTTGATCTCGGTGGTCTTGGTATCCATCTCGCACCCTCCCTTCAGGCGGCTTTGGCGGTCGCGACCGCAGGATCGAGCGCTCCGCTCGCGTAGCGCTTGGCCATGTCATCCAGCGGGATGACGGTGATCTTCGAGGCATTGCCCGCGGTGCCGAACCGCTCGAACCGGTCGCGGACGAGGGCCTCCATCTCCTTCATCGCGGGGATCATGAATTTTCGCGGGTCGAACTCCTTCGGGCTCTCCATGGCGACCTTGCGGAACTGGCCGGTCAGGGCCATCCGGCAGTCGGTGTCGATATTGACCTTGCGGACCCCGTGACGGATGCCGCGCTCGATCTCCTCGACGGGCACGCCGTAGGTCTGGGGCATCTCGCCGCCATGGGCATTGATGAGATCCTGCAGGGCCTGCGGCACCGAGGACGAGCCGTGCATCACCAGATGCGTCGCGGGCAGGCGGGCGTGGATCTCCTCGATCACGCGCATGGCGAGGATCTCGCCGTCGGGCTTGCGGCTGAACTTGTAGGCGCCGTGGCTCGTGCCCATGGCGATGGCCAGCGCATCGACGCGGGTCGCCTGCACGAAGTCCACCGCCTGATCCGGGTCGGTCAGCATCTGGCTGTGGTCGAGCTTGCCTTCCGCGCCCGAGCCGTCCTCGGCCTCCGCCTCGCCCTTCTCGAGGCTGCCCAGGACCCCCAGCTCGCCCTCGACCGAGGCGCCGACCCAGTGGGCCGCATCGGTCACGCGGCGGGTGATGTCCACGTTGTAGACGTAGGAGGCCACCGTCTTCATGTCGGCCCGGAGCGAGCCGTCCATCATCACCGAGGTGAAGCCGTGCCGGATCGCCGAGAGGCAGGTGGCCTCGTTGTTGCCGTGGTCCTGATGCAGGCAGATCGGGATCTGCGGATACATCTCGGTTAGCGCCTCGACGATGTGGCGCAGCATGATGTCGCCGGCATAGCTGCGCGCCCCGCGGCTGGCCTGCAGGATCACTGGCGCGTCGCAGGCCGCGGCCGCCTTCAGGATCGCCAGACCCTGCTCCATGTTGTTGATGTTGAAGGCGGGCACGCCGTAGCCGCGCTCTGCGGCATGGTCGAGCAATTGTCTGAGCGTGATCAGGGCCATGGTTTCCTCCCGGGCGTCAGGTCAGGTCAGGCGTAAGAAGTCAGGTCGGATCGCGTCCGGCCCGAGGGTGCGGGCCGGGGAAGGTCGGTTCGGTCAGGTCAGGCCGCGGCGGTCCGGGATCGGGGGCCGCGGGGCAGGGTCAGGCCACCTTGCTTTCGCGCACGAGGCGCTCGATCAGCGGCGTGAGGATCAGTTGCATCGCCAGATCCAGCTTGTTGCCGGGCACGACGATGGAATTGGCGCGGCTCATCCACGAGCCGTGGATCATCGAGGTCAGATAGGGGAAGTCGATCCCGCGCGGATTGCGGAAGCGGATCACCACCACGCTCTCGTCGGCGGTGGGGATCCAGCGCGCGATGAAGGGGTTCGAGGTATCCACCACCGGCACGCGCTGGAAGTTGATGTCGGTCTGCGAGAATTGCGGCACGATGCAGTGAACGTAGGCGTGCATCCGGCGCAGGATCACGTCGGTGACCGCCTCGGTCGTATAGCCGCGGGTCGCGCGGTCGCGGTGGATCTTCTGGATCCATTCGAGGTTGATGACGGGCACCACGCCGATCTTGAGGTCGGCCAGCGCCGCGATATTGACCTCGCTGTTCACCACCGCCCCGTGCAGCCCCTCGTAGAACAGGAGGTGGCTGTCGCTGTCGAAGTCGCGCCAGTCGGTGAAGTTGCCGGGCGCCACGCCGGTGCGCGCCGCTTCGGCATCGTCATGGACGTAGGTCCGCGTCCGCCCCCGCCCGGTCTCGCCATAGTCGCGGAACACCCGCTCCAGCTCCTTCAGCTCGTTCGCCTCGTAGGAGAAATGCGAGAAGGTGGCGTCGCCCGCGGCATAGCGCCGGTCCAGCTCGGCCTTCATGTCGGCGCGGTTGAAGCGGTGGAAGGCGTCGCCCTCGATCGAGACCGCCTTGACCCCCTCGCGCCGGAAGATCTGGTCGAACGTGTGCTTCACCGTCGAGGTGCCCGCGCCGGACGAGCCCGTGACCGAGATGATGGGATGCTTCTTGCTCATGGGTATTCAGCTCCGGAACAGGCCACGATTGCCGAAGAGGGCCGACGTCTCCTGTTCGGGCAGGTCGTGATAGGCGGTGATGCGGGCCACCTTTTCGGCGGACCCGAAGACGAAGGGAGTGCGGGCATGAAGCCGCGAGGGCGTCTGGCCGAGGATCGGATTCTCGCCGTCCGTGGCCCCGCCGCCCGCCTGGGTGATGACGAAGGCGATGGGCGCGCATTCGTAGAGGTAGCGCAGGCGGCCCTGCTCGTAGCCCTTGCGGCTGTCGCGCGGATAGAGGAACACGCCGCCCCGCGCGAGGATGCGGTGGGTCTCGGCCACCAGCGAGGCGAGCCAGCGCATGTTGAAGTTGCGCCCCCGCGGCCCCTCGGTGCCCGCCACGCAATCGTCGATATAGGCGCGGATCGGCTTCGGCCAGTGGCGGTAGTTCGAGGCGTTGATCGCGAATTCGGTCGAGCTGGGCGGCACCTTCACGGCGCGGTCGACCAGCACGAAGCTGCGGCTGCCGGGATCGAGCACATATTTCTGCGTCCCCTGCCCGAAGCTCACCATCATGCAGACCTGCGGGCCGTAGATGACATAGCCCGCCGCGATGAGCTCGGAGCCCTGGCGCAGGAAGCTCGCCTCGGCCGTGGCCGCGGCGGGCCAGATGGCGAAGATCGTGCCGACCGAGAGGTTGGTGTCGATGTTGGACGAGCCGTCCAGCGGGTCGATGGCGAGGGCCAGTGTCCCGGCTTCGTTCAGCGTCACCGCCGTGTCCTGCTCCTCGGAGGCGTAGAAGCGGACGGCCGAGCCTTCCAGCGCCGCGCGGAAGGCGTCGTCGGCGATCACGTCGAGCGCCTTCTGCCCATCCCCGTCGGTGTTGGTGCCGCAGAGACCGGCGAGATCCTCGTCGATGCCGCCGCGGGCGATCCGGTTCGCGACCTCGATCGCGACCGAGCCCAGACGGTCCATCACGTCCTGCAACTCGGCCGGTATGGCATCGGGGTGGGTGGGAAAGGGCTTCACTGGCATCTCCTCCGCGACGTGGGCCAAGCTTGCCGCGGATCGGATTTTATGGAATTTAATAAGGTAAAAGTTCTGTTCGGGAATTTGGAAATGGTGCGGCTCGATGCGATCACCCTGAAGCAGCTGCGCGCGCTCGTGGCGGTGGCGGGCAGTGCCTCGCTGACGGGGGGCGCCACGCGCCTCGGCCTGACGCCTCCTGCAATTCACAGCCAGATCAGGAACTTGGAGGAAGCCTTCGGCGTGCCGCTTCTCCATCGTCCGCCCGAGGCGGGCTCCTTCACGCCGACGCTGGCCGGAATTGCCGTTCTCGAGGCCGCGCAGCGGATCGAGGTCATTCTGTCGCAGTGCTCATACCAAGTGATGGCGGTGAGCGAGGGCCGCGCCGGGCAGGTGACGCTCGGCGTGGTCTCGACCGGGCGCTATTTCGCGCCGCGGCTGGTGAAGATGCTGAGCCTCGCCTGCCCCGAGATCCGAATCGCCCTCCGCGTGGGCAACCGCGAGCAGCTGATCGACGATCTGGCGCGGCACATGGTGGATCTCGCGGTCATGGGCCGCCCCCCGCGCCAGCCCGAGGTGGCGTCGGTGGCGCTCGGGCCGCATCCGCACGGGATCGTGGCGCCGCCCGACCATCCGCTGGCGGGACTGGCCGAGGTGCCGGTGCCGGACCTTCTGTCCCAGACCTTTCTGGCGCGCGAGGAAGGATCGGGCACGCGGGTGCTCATGTCGCGCTATCTCGACCGGCTGGGCGAGGGGCAGGTGGTGGACCTGATCGAGATGGATTCGAACGAGACCATCAAGCAGTCGGTCATCGCGGGGCTCGGGCTCGCCTTCCTGTCGCTGCATGTGGTGATGGACGAGCTGCGCTTCGGCCAGCTCGTGCAGCTCGCCGCCCCCGGCCTGCCCATCGAGCGGCACTGGTTCCTCGTCCATCCGGTCGATCGCCCGCTGAATCCGGCCGCGCTCAGGGTGCAGGGGGAGATCGTGAAGCTGAAGGGAGCCTACCTGCCCGGCGCGCCCGCCTGAGCCGTCAGACGCCGACGTAGCGGGCAAACTGCGGTGCGGCGGGGGAGAGATCGGCCGCGGGCAGGGTCAGGGCCACGCGGCCCGTCTCGACGAAGGCCACCCGGTCGGCCAGATCCAGCACCGCCTCGATCCGCTGCTCGACCAGCACCACCGCGACGCCCATCCCGCGCAGCCTGCGCACCGTGTCGCGGATCAGCGCGATCATCGAGGGCTGCAGGCCCTCGGTCGGCTCATCGAGAAGCAGCAGCTTCGGTTCGAGGCAGAGGGCGCGGCCGATGGCCAGCATCTGCTGCTCGCCGCCCGAGAGGGTCGAGGCGGCCTGATCCAGCCGCTCGCGCAGACGCGGGAACAGCTCGAGCACCCGTTCGCGCGTGCGGCTGCCCCGGCCCCGCGTCATCAGCCCGATCTCGAGATTCTCGGCGACCGTCAGCGGACCGAAGAGGCGGCGGCCCTGCGGCACATGGCCGATGCCGAGCTGCGGGATCCTGTGGGGGGCGAGCCCCTCCAGCGCCGCGCCGTCGAGCCGGATCCGTCCCGAGGTCACGGCGACCTGCCCCATGATCGCGCGCAGCATGGTGGTCTTGCCCGCGCCATTGCGGCCCATGACGCAGGTGACCTCGCCCGCGCGCGCCTCGAAGGAGAGGCCGCGCAGCACCTGCACCCGCCCGTAGCCCGCATCGACGCCTTCGAGGGTCAGCATGTCAGCCTCCGAGATAGGCGGCCTGCACCGCGCGGTCGGCCTGGATCGCGGAGGGCGTGCCCCGCGCCAGCACCCGGCCGGCGTTCAGCACCGTGATGCGCTGGGCGAGATCCATCACCACCTCCATGTTGTGCTCGATCAGAAGCACCGTCACCTCGGGCACAAGGCTGCGCACCAGCGCCATGAAGCTCTCGATCTCGCCCGTGGCGAGGCCCTGCGTGGGCTCGTCGAGGATCAGAAGCCGCGGCGCGAGGGCGAGCCCCATGGCGATCTCGAGCAGCCTCTGGTGGCCGTAGGAGAGCGTGCCCGCGAGCTGCCCCGCCTCGCCCGCAAGCCCCACGCGGGCGAGTGCGGCCCCGGTCGCGGCCGCCAGATCCCGCGCGCCGGTGCGCTGCACGGCCAGGGCCACATTGTCGAAGGTCGTGAGCCTCGGAAAGACCGAGGTGATCTGGAAGGCATAGGCGATGCCGCATCCCACCCGGACATGGGCGGGCAGGCGGGTGATGTCGCGCCCGTCGAAGCGGATCGTGCCCGCCTGCGCCGGGATGCGTCCCGACAGAAGCCCCACGAGCGTGGACTTGCCTGCGCCGTTCGGCCCGATCAGCGCATGGATCTCGCCCGCAGAGAGGTCGAAATCCACCCCGTCGATCGCGCGGAGGCCGCCGAAGTGGCGCACGAGGCCGCGGGCTTCCAGAAGGCTCATGGCAGGCTCCTGAGGCCGCGCTCGCGCAGAAGACCCAGAAGCCCGCGCGGCGCGAAGAGCACGAGGAGGATCAGCACCGCCCCAACCACGAACTGCGAGGCCGTGGTGACGGAGGAGGCCCAGTCGATCAGGTAGAACAGGAGCGCGGTGCCCAGAAGCGGCCCCAGCACGGTGCCCGCGCCGCCAAGCAGCACCCAGATCAGCGGCAGGATCGAATATTGGATCGCGGCGAAGGAGCCGCCGACATAGCCGAACATGAGCCCGTAGGTGGCCCCCGCCGCGCCCGACAGGAGGCCCGACAGCACGAGCGCCAGCAGCTTCGCGCGGAACGGGTCGTAGCCCAGCATGCGCGTCCGCTCCTCGTTCTCGCGCACCGCGATCAGCACGCGGCCGGTGCGCGAGCGGACGAGGGCGAGGCAGCCCAGCATGGCCGCGGCAAAGAGCAGGAAGGCCGCCCCGTAGCGCGTGGCCGGATCGGCGAGATCGAACGGCCCGAGCCGCCGTGCCGCGCCCGAGAGGGTGAAGCCCTCGTCGCCGCCGGTGAAGCGCCCCCAGTAGAGGATCGCCAGATGGAAGGCCTGCGCGAACATCAGCGTCACGATCATGAAGGCCGGGCCTGCCGTCCGCAGCGCAAGGAGGCCCACTCCGGCAGCCAGCACGCCCCCCGCGGCGGGCCCCGCCAGCAGCGCGGCCCAGGGCTGCCAGCCGCCCTGATCGACCAGAAGCCCCGTCGCATACATGCCGCCCGCGAAGAAGAGCGCATGGCCGAGCGACAGAAGCCCGGTGTAGCCGAAGGCGATGTTGAACCCGATCGCATAGGTGGCCAGCACGAGGATGCGGGCCGCGTTCGTGTGATGATAGGCGGGCAGCACGAACTGGAGCGCGGCCACCCCCGCCAGGACTGCCAGATGAAGGGCGAGCATCCTCATGCGCGGGCTCCGAACAGGCCCTGCGGTCGGAAGACCAGCACCAGCGCCACGAGGAGCGTGGCCAGGATCTTGGCCAGCGTCGGTTCGAAGAAGGTCGAGATCACGCCGTCCGACACGCCGATCAGCAGGGCCGCAACCAGCGTGCCGCGGAGCGACCCGAGGCCCCCGATCACCACGACGATGAAGGACAAGAGCAGCGGATCGCCCCCCATCAGGTAATGGGCCTGCTGGATCGGCACGATCAGCACGGCCGCGATGGCCGCGAGCGCCGCGCCGAGTGCGAAGGTGCCGGCATAGACACGGTCCACATCGATGCCGAAGGCGGTGGCGGTCTCGCGGTCGATCTGCGTGGCGCGCATCACGAGGCCGATCCGGCTCCGCGCGAGGAGCAGCCACAGGCCCGCCAGCACCGCGCCCGCCGCGCCGATCACGAAGAGCTTGTAGCCCGACCAGCCGAACCACGGCAGCTGCAGCCGCGCCTCGAACGGCGGCGGCACCGGCCGCGCCTCGGGGCCGTAGAGCGTGAGGGCCGCCTGCTGCAGGATGTAGAGAAGCCCGATCGTCGCGATGATCGTGGCCTCGGGCTCGTAGGCGAGCCGCTTCAGCACCAGCCGGTCGGCCAGGGCCGCGAGCCCCGCCACCAGCAGCGGACAGGCCACCAGCGCCACGGCGAAGGCGAGCGCGGGCGGGCCCGGCACCCATTGGCTCACGAACCAGGCGGCGACCGCGCCCAGCATGAAGAACTCGCCATGGGCCACGTTCACCACCCGCAGCACGCCGAAGACGAGGCTCAGCCCCGAAGCCGTCAGCGCGAGCACCGCCGCGCCGACCAGCCCCTCCATCACCGCGAGAAGCAGGAAGGGTCCGAAGTCCATCCTCAGAAGGAGGTCGCGAGATAGTCGACGTCGCTCGGATAGATCCCGTCCTCGAGCGAGGTCTCGTGGACCTTCACGAGCTTGCCGCCCTCGAGCTTGCTGATGAACTGATGGCCGAAGACCTGATGGAGCTTCGGATTGAAGACCTTCGCGCCCTGCGGCCGTTCACGGCCCGCGGGCATCTCGGTGAAGGCCTCGACCGCCTCCACGAAGGCCTGCCGGTCCTGCGGTCCGCGCCAGCTGCAGGCCTCCATGCCCTGCTTGATGGCAAAGAGCGTCTCCCAGACCGAGAACATGTGCCCGTAGCACGAGACGTTCTTCGGATCCTCGATCGCCGCGCCATTGGCGTCCACGCCCACCGCGTCGCGGTAGAAGGTCTCGGCCTCCGAGGCATCGGGCTGGAGCATCCGGCACTGGCCTTCCCAGAAATGCGAGCCCTCGAGGAACTGGAGGCCGGGATTGGCGATGTCCACCGCCTCGAGCGAGTCGATGAAGCCGAAGATCTCGGGCTTCGCGCCCGATCCGTAGAACTCGCCCAGCTCCTTGACGAAGGTGAGGACGGCTGGGCCCACCATGACGTGATAGAGCACCTCGGTATCGCGCGGGATGCGCGGGAAGTAGCGGGTGAAGCTGGTCTCGGTCGGCGGGATGGCGATCTGCGCCACGACCTCGCCCCCTTGCGCGGCGACCGCTTCGGTGAAGAAGTCGCGGTGGTCGTGGCCGAAGGCATAGTCCGGGAAGATCATCGTGACCTTCTTGCCGAGATTCTGCGTGACCCAGGGCGCCATCGCCGTGACCTGCGCGCGCACGTCGGTGATGCCCGGTTGCAGCGTCCAGCGGTTCAGCTTGCCCGAGGCGACGTGATAGCCCTCGGAGCAGACGAGATAGGGGATCTTCAGTTCGGCCGCCCGCGGGGCCGCGGCGATCACGACATGGCTGAAGAGCGGCCCGAAGATCATGTCCACCTTGGCCTGCGAGGCCAGCTTCTCGACCCCCTCGGCGCCGCGGCGCGGGTCGGTCGCATCATCCTCGAACAGGATCTCGACCGGACGGCCGGCGATGCCGCCCGCCTCGTTCACCACCTTGAGCGCGGCGAGCGCCGTCCGCTCGTACCACCGCCCGTAGGCCGCGCCGATCCCGGTGCGATGGAGCTGGAACCCCAGCCGGATCGGCTCGGAGCTCTGCGCCTGCACGAAGCGGGGCAGGGTCGCGGCCGTCAGGGCGGCGGCCCCTCCGGCAAGCAGCGAGCGGCGGGTGGGATGCAGGATCGTCTCGCGGTTCATGGCAATCTCCACGGCGGGCAGGGGCCCTGAGGTTGAGTCGCCGCAACGCAAAACACCTGAAGCCCCGTTTTTCAAGCAAGAATGTTGCGCTGGACGCCGGATGATGCCCTTCCCGGGCCCGTTCTGGGGCAACGTTGCCTCTGCGGCACGAAGCGGAGGCAGATGGCGCTACATTGGCCCATGGACGGCGCACCGGTTCTGGTGTCATCTCGAGCCGCCCGCGCACCGCCGGGGCAGGGAGAGGCGATGGACGAGGACGACCCGTCGGGCGAGCGGCCCCTGATCGCGGCCCTGCCGGTCCGGCAGGACGTGCCGGTCGATGCGCTTCTGGCCGAAGTGGCGGCGCTCCTCGCAGCCGGGGGCCTGCGCACGGCGGGCTTCCTGCAACGCGACGGGGTCCGGCTCGAGGATCTGACCTCGGGCGCGTCCTATCCGATCACGCAGGATCTCGGTCCCGGGTCGAGCGGCTGCCGGCTCGATCCGGCGGGCCTCGCGCTCGCCGCCGCCGCCGGTCTCGCGGCGCTCGAGCGGGGGGCCGACCTTCTGGTGATCCCGCGCTTCGGCAAGGCCGAGATCGAGGGTGAGGGGATGCGCGGCGTGATCGGCCGGGCCTGCGAGCTGGGCGTGCCGATCCTCGTCGGCGTCCGCAAGAGCGCCGAGCCCGCGTGGGAGTCCTTCGCGGGCGGGCTGGCCGAGTGGATCGCACCCGAGCGGCAGGCGGTGGCGGACTGGTGCCGCACCGCCTGCGCCGGGGCCGCACCGGTCAGATGTCGAACTTGACCCCCTGCGCCAGCGGCAGGGCGGCCGACCAGTTGATCGTGTTCGTCTGCCGCCGCATGTAGCCGCGCCAGGCGTCCGAGCCGCTCTCGCGGCCGCCGCCGGTTTCCTTCTCGCCGCCGAAGGCCCCGCCGATCTCGGCGCCCGAGGGGCCGATGTTCACATTGGCGATCCCGCAATCCGAGCCTGCCGCCGAGACGAAGGCCTCGGCCTCGCGCAGGTTCAGCGTGAAGATGCAGGAGGACAGGCCCTGCGGCACCGCATTCTGCAGCGCGATGGCCTCGTCCAGCGTCTCGTAGCCCATCACATAGAGGATCGGCGCGAAGGTCTCTTCGCAGACGACACCGGTCTGGGCGGGCATCTCGACCAGCGCGGGCTGGATGTAGGCCCCGCCCGGCACGCCCTCGACCGGCTTGCCGCCATGGACGGTGCCGCCCTCGGCCCGCGCCCGGTCGAGCGCCGCGACCATCCGGTCGCGCGAGGCCGCGTCGATCAGCGGACCGACGAGCGTTCCTTCCGCGCGCGGATCGCCGATCTTCAGCGAGCCGTAGGCCTTGACCAGTCGCCCCACCAGCTCGTCCCGCACCGAGTGATGCACGATCAGCCGCCGGAGCGAGGTGCAGCGCTGCCCGGCGGTGCCCACGGCCGAGAAGACGATGGCGCGCACCGCCATGTCGAGATCGGCCGAGGGCGCCACGATCATCGCATTGTTGCCGCCAAGCTCGAGGATCGGGCGGCCGAAGCGGGCCGCGACATTGGGCCCGACGATCCGCCCCATCCGGGTGGAGCCGGTGGCCGAGACGATCGGCACCTCGGGCGAGAGAACCAGCGCCTCGCCGATCTCGGGCCCGCCCATCACCAGTTGCGCAAGCCCCTCGGGCGCGTCGCCGAAGCGGGCGAGCGCCCGGCCGAGGATCGCCATCGAGGCGAGCGCGGGGAGCGGCGTCTTCTCGGAGGGTTTCCAGATCACAGGGTTGCCGCAGACGAGCGCCAGCGCCGCGTTCCACGACCAGACCGCCACCGGGAAGTTGAAGGCCGAGATGACCGCGCAGGGCCCCATCGGGTGCCAGGTCTCCATCATCCGGTGGCCCGGCCGCTCGGAGGCGATGGTGAGGCCATAGAGCTGCCGCGAGAGGCCCACCGCGAAGTCGCAGATGTCGATCATCTCCTGCACTTCGCCCAGACCCTCGGAGGTGATCTTGCCCGCCTCGAGCGTCACGAGCGCGCCGAGCTCGGCCTTGGCCGCGCGCAGTTCCTCGCCGAAGAGCCGGACGAGTTCGCCCCGCCGGGGGGCGGGCACCTCGCGCCAGAGGCGGAAGGCCTCCTGCGCGCGGGCGATGAGGCCGGGCATGGCGGCAGGGTCCGTGGGATGGACGCGGCCGATCTCGGCCCCGTCGATGGGCGAGAGGACGGACAGGCTGCCGCCGGTGGCTGCGTCCGCGATGCCGAGGGCGTGGAATAGGTCTGTCATCTGGGTCCTCCTGTGACGCGCCCGCGCTGGTCCTCGCGCCCCAGTGCGATCAGCAGGGGGCTTTCGGCCTGACGGGTCTGGAAATCCTTGCGGTCCTTCATCCCGCGCCAGCCGGCGAGGATCAAGCTCTGCGCCACGGCCCCGCCCAGCGTGGTGCCGGGGCCGAGCACGACGAAGGCGTCGGGCGCGAATTCCCGCGCGGCGACCGCAATGGCGCGGGTGAAATCGTAGGGCTCCGTAACCTGATGGCCGAGCGTATAGGCCCGGAGCGCCGTCGCATCGGTGGCTTTCGGCCACCAGACCGCGCCGCGCCCGTCGATGAGCGGCAGCTGCGGCTGACGGAAGAGCCCCTCGGGCAGCGCCGCCCGGCCGCGCGCGGCGACCGGCGCCTGAAGGGCGGTGTGGAAGGCCGCGTGATTGGCCAGCCGCATCGGGAAGCGGCCCTGTTCGGGCGGCACCTCGGCCTCGAAATCGGCCAGACCTTCGGCATTGCCCGCCAGCACGAGCATCCCTCCGAGCGCGATGGAGAGGCCGAGGATGCGCCCCGGGCGCGCGTCGATCCCGGCCACCGTCGCCAGCAGCCGCGCGCGGCGGGCGGGATCGGGCTGCCAGTCCTCGCCCATGACCGGATGGACGATCTGGCCGCCGATCAGCGCTTCCTGCATCAGCGTGCCCATCGTGTTGACGACCCGGAAGCCGTCCTCGGCCGAGAGGGCGCCGCCGCAGGCCAGCGCCGTGTACCAGCCCAGCGAATTGCCGGTGACGGCCACCACCTCGACGTCCGCGAGCGACAGGAAATCGGCGTAGCTCGCGGCATAGATCAGCGCCGAGGCATTGTCGCCCCGGGTGTGGCGCGCCACGGAATAGCTCGCGGCCCCGTCGAGGTCGGCCAGCGTCTCCTGCCCCGCCGCCCGCCGCTGAGCGTCGAACCGGGCGAAGAGCGCGGCCTTGTCGGGGTGGAGCCGGCCGAGAGAGCCCAGTTCTGCCTTGGTGTAGGTGCCGCGGCCGGGGCAGACGACGACGACCCTCATGCCCGCACCAGCGCAAGCGCCGCCTCGGCGATGCCGGCGGCCGAGGGCAGGGTGGCGGCATAGGCGGGGCCGGTGGCGATGAAACTGTCCTCGGCGGTGATGCGGGCGATGCGGGTGCGGCCCGCCTCGGCCAAGGCCGTCATCAGCGCCTCGGCCGGGCCGCCGGCCGAGCGGCGGCATTCATCCACCACAAGAACGGCGCGGCAGTCCTGCGTGGCCCTGAGCATCGCTTCGAGCGGCAGGGGCGCGAGCCAGCGCAGATCGAGGATCCGCGCGGCCACGCCGTTTTCACGAAGCGTGAAATTCGCCTGCTGCGACAGATACATGCCGTTGCCGAAGGTCACGATGGCCAGATCCCGGCCCTCGCCGTGGCAGCCTATCTCGCCGAAGCGGAGGCGCTCGGACGGGTCGGGATAGGGCCGCATCCAGCCCCCGTCCTTCTCTTCCGCGAGGTCGCGCATCGGATAGAGCGCGATGGGTTCGAGAAAGCCCCCCAGCCGCTGCTCCTCGCGCGCGAGCCGCACGCATTCGCGCAGCATCATCGCGGCCTCGGCCCCGTCCGAGGGGCAGGCGAGGATCAGCCCGGGGATGTCGCGCAGGACGGCGATGGAATTGTCGTTGTGGAAATGGCCGCCGAAGCCCTTCTGGTAGCCGAGCCCCGCGATCCGCAGGACCATCGGGTTGGCATATTGTCCGTTCGAGAAGAAGGGCAGGGTGGCCGCCTCGCCGCGGATCTGGTCCTCGGCATTGTGGAGATAGGCGAGGAACTGGATCTCGGGGACGGGCAGGAAGCCGTTGTGGGCCATGCCGATCCCGAGGCCGAGGATCGACTGTTCATCGAGCAGCGTGTCGATCACCCGGTCGGCGCCGAAGCGGGTCTGGAGCTTCTGGGTCACGCCATAGACCCCGCCCTTGCGGCCCACATCCTCGCCCATCAGCACGATCTCGGGGTGGGCGAGCATGAGATCGGTGAGCGCCCAGTTGAGCAGGCGGCTCATCGGCTGCGGCTCGGCCATCGCCTTGAGGTCGGAGCCGAAGGCCGCGGCGCGGGCCTCGGCCGAGGGGCCGTTGGTGGGGGCGCAGGTCCGGGCCGGGGGGATCAGGCTCGCCATCACGTCGGAGGCGCTCTTGAGCCGCGGCCGGGTGACCGCCTCGGCCGCGACCCGGTCCACGCGCTCCTGCGTCTCGAGATAGATCGCGAGCGCCTCGTCGGGGTCGAGCGCGCCTGCGTCCGCCATCAGCCGGACGCTGTGCAGGAGCGGATCGTTGGCCTCCTCGGCCTCGACCTCCTCGCGGCTCAGGTAGGTGGTGGGCAGGTCCGCGCCGGCATGGCCGTAGAGGCGGACGGTTTCGAGATGCAGGAAGGCGGGCCTGCGGCGGTTGCGGACATGGGCCGCGGCCTCGGCCGCCACGGCGTAAGTCTCTGACATGTCGAGACCGTTGGCGCGGAAGTAGCGCAGGCCGGGGCGGGCGCGGAAGCTCGCCTCGATCCAGCCGCGCGGGGTTCTGGTCGAGATGCCGATGCCATTGTCCTCGCAGACGAAGAGGATCGGCAGCGGCACCGACTGGAAGGCGGTCCAGCCTGCGGTGTTGAAGGCGCCCTGCGCGGTGGAATGGTTGGCCGAGGCGTCGCCGAAGCTCGCCATCACCAGCGCATCCTCGGGCAGGGCGCGGTGCTCGGGCGGGCGGCGCCGCGCGAGCCCCAGCGAATAGGCGGCGCCCACCGCCTTCGGCAGGTGGCTCGCGATGGTCGAGGTCTGGGGCGGAATGGCGAGCGCCTTCGAGCCCAGCACCTTGTGCCGCCCGCCGGAGATCGGATCCTCGGCGGAGGAGGCGAAGGACAGAAGCATGTCCCAGGCGATGCTCTGGCCGAGCTGCGCCGCGCGCGCGATCTGGAAGGCCGCGTCGCGGTAATGGAGGAAGGCCATGTCATCGGGACGCAGCGCATGGGCCACGGCGGCCATCCCCTCGTGCCCCGAGGAGCCGATCGTGTAGAAGCCCTGCCCCGCCTTCTGCATGGCCCGGCTGGTCCGGTCGAGCGCGCGCGACAGGCACTGGCTGCGGAAGAGCGCCACCATCTCGTGCGGGGCGAGGCCCGGTGTGGGCGGGGCGCCCGCCGGCAGGTCGCGGGCCTTCACGCGGGCGAGAAAATTCTCATGGACGATGAGCGAGCGGGGCATGGGGCCTTTCCGTCCGGCGGAGGCTCCGGGGAACGGTCGGAGCCTCCGGCGGGGATATTTTTGCCAGAATGAATGTCAGAAGAAGGCCTGCAGCCCGGTGATCGCGCGGCCGAGGATGAGGGCATGGACATCGTGGGTGCCCTCGTAGGTGTTCACCGTCTCGAGGTTCGCCATGTGGCGCATGACGTGGAAATCCTCCTGGATCCCGTTGCCGCCGTGCATGTCGCGGGCGTGGCGCGCGGCCTCGAGCGCCTTGCCGCAGTTGGTGCGCTTGACGATGGAGATCATCTCGGGCGCGGCATTGGCCTCGTCGAGGAGGCGACCGACGCGGAGGCTCGCCTGTGCGCCCAGCGCGATGTCGGTCATCATGTTGGCGAGCTTGAGCTGGTAGAGCTGGGTCTGGGCCAGCGGGCGGCCGAACTGCTTGCGGTCGAGCCCATACTGGCGCGCGGCATGGAGGCAGGCCTCGGCCGCGCCGAGCACGCCCCAGCTGATGCCGTAGCGGGCGCGGTTGAGGCAGCCGAACGGGCCCTTGAGCCCCTCGACGCCGGGCAGGAGCGCCTCCTCGCCGACCTCGACCCCCTCCATCACGATCTCGCCGGTGATCGAGGCGCGCAAGGAGAGCTTGCCGCCGATCTTCGGCGCGGAGAGGCCCTTCATCCCCTTCTCCAGCACGAAGCCGCGGATCTTGCCGCCGTGGGCTTCGGACTTGGCCCAGACCACGAAGACATCCGCGATGGGCGCGTTCGAGATCCACATCTTCGAGCCGTGCAGGACGTAGCCCGTGGCGGTCTTGCGGGCCACGGTCTTCATGCCGGCCGGGTCGGAGCCCGCGTCGGGTTCCGTGAGGCCGAAACAGCCGATGAGCGTGCCCTTTGCCAGGCCCGGCAGGTAGCGGCGGCGCTGATCTTCCGAGCCGTAGGCGTAGATCGGATACATCACGAGCGAGGATTGCACCGACATCATCGAGCGGTAGCCCGAATCCACCCGCTCGATCTCGCGCGCGATGAGGCCGTAGGAGACGTAGGAGGCGCCGAGACCGCCGTATTCCTCGGGCACGGTGGCGCCGAGGAGGCCCATCTCGCCCATCTCGCGGAAGATGGCCGGATCGGTCTGTTCCTCGCGGTAGGCGGCGGTCACCCGCGGCATCAGCCGCTCCTGCGCATAGGCGTGGGCGCCGTCGCGCAGCATCCGCTCCTCTTCCGAAAGCTGAAGCTCCATGCGGAAGGGATCCTCCCAGTCGAAGCGGCCGAGATCGGGGGCATCCTTGGCCTTCAGGTCCTTCATGGCGTCCTCCGGAGATATGCGGTTTGCGGGCAGATAGCGCTTCATGCCGCCGGAGGATAACGCTAATTTCGCCGGAGTTCATGCAGGGAGTGCATCAAGTGGCATTCGCGCGGCGCTATCTGCCCCCGGTGGGACAGCTTGCGGCCTTCGAGGCGGTGACGCGGACGGGCTCGACGGCGGCGGCCGCGCGCGAGCTCGATCTGACGCAGGGCACGGTGAGCCGGCTGGTGCAGGGGCTTGAGGAGCAGCTGGGCGTGGCGCTGTTCCAGCGGCAGCGGAAGCGGCTGAGGCCCACGCAGGCGGCGCTGGCCTATGCGGCCGAGGTGCGGCGCGCGCTCGATATCCTCGGGCGGGCCTCGCTGCGGCTTGCGTCGGACCCGGACGGCGGGGTGCTGTCGCTGGCGATCCTGCCGACCTTCGGCACGCATTGGCTGGCGCCGCGGCTGCCGGGGGTTCTCAAGGCCCATCCGGGGGTGACGATCAATCTCGCGACGCGGCTGAAGCCCTTCGAGTTCGAGGGCGAGGAGTTCGACGCGGCGATCCATTTCGGCAGCCCCACCTGGCCGCGGGCCGGGCATCTGCGGCTGTTCGGCGAGGGAGTGGTGGCGGTCGCGGCGCCGGAGTTCCTGGCCGCGCATCCGGTGGCGGCGGCGGCGGACCTGCTGGCGCTGCCGCTGCTCACGCTCGAGACGCGGCCGCGCGGCTGGGCGGGGTGGTTCGCCCATCACGGGGTGGTGGCGGCGGTGCCGCGGGGGATGGTGTTCGATCAGTTCGCCACCATGATGCAGGCGGCGATCCACGGGATCGGCGCGGCGCTTCTGCCGGAATTCCTCGCCGGGCCCGCGCTGGCCGAGGGGACGCTGGTGCCGGCCCTTGGCGGCCCGGTCCAGGGGCGGCACGCCTATTGGCTGGTCTGGCCCGAGGACCGCGGCGACCATCCGCCGCTCGCGGCCTTCCGCGACTGGCTCAGGGCCGAGACGGAAGGTCTTGCCTGACGCCCGCCCGCCAGAGGGCGGTGGGGTAGAGGTCGGGGGTCAGGAGAACGAGATCGGCCGGGGCGCCGGGCGCGAGGCAGCCCAGATCGGGGCGGCCGATGGCGCGCGCCGGGGTCGAGGTCGCCATGGCCAGCGCGCGCTCGGGCGAGACGCCGAAGTGCAGGAGGTTGCGGATGGCTTGCGGCAGCGTCAGATCGGCGCCGGCGAGCGTGCCCGAGGCCAGCGTGAGCCGCCCCTCGCGGCGCAGGATGCGCCGGCCGTTCAGCTCGAACCCGTCGAGATCGGTGCCCGCCACCGCCATGCAGTCCGAGACGAGGAAGAGCCCCTCGGGTTTGGCTGCCAGCGCGATGCGGATCAGCTCGGGCGCGACATGGTGGCCGTCGGCGATGAGGCCGGTCGGGACCGGAGAGGTCAGCGCCGCACCCGGCAGGCCGGGCTCGCGATGGCCGAGCGGGCTCATCGCATTGAAGAGATGCGTGACGCAGGCGGCCCCGGCGGCGAAGGCCCTGCGGGCCTCGTCCATCGTGCAGTCGGTATGGCCGAGGCTCACCACGATCCCGGCGGCGGCGAGGGCCGCGATCTCTTCCGGGCGTGCGGCGGAGGGCGAGAGGGTCAGCATGAGCCGCGGCAGGCTCCGGGCGGCCTCGAGGTAGAGCGCGAGGTCCGCCTCCTCCAGCGGACGCACGAGGTCTCCGTCGTGCGCCCCCTTCTTCGCCGGGTCGATGTGGGGCCCCTCGAGATGCAGGCCGAGGAGGCCGGGCGTGCCCGCGGCCTCCTGCGCGGCGGCGATCACGCGGGCCACCGCGGCGGGCCTGTCGGTGACGAGCGTCGGCAGCACATGGAGCACGCCGAGCCCCTCCTGACTGGCGCAGATATGGGCGAAGGTTGCGGCGGTGGCGGTGCCGTCGAGCATGACGCCGCCGCTGCCGTTCACCTGAAGATCGATGAGGCCGGGGGCCAGGATGCCCTCCACCTGCTCCACCCGTTGCCCGGGTGCCTCCCCGGGCGGCAGGATCGCGGCCACCCGACCGTCGCCAAGGAGGAGGTCGCCGTCCCGGAACCCGGTCCCGTCGAAGAGGGTGGCGCCGCGAAGAACGATAGACATCGGATCTCCTTTTGCGGGAGCGGAAAAATGCAGGGAAGCGCCCGGTCTTTGACGCTCGTTTGACGCACCGATCACGCTGGGGGGCTAAGGGTCGGGCGGGAAGTCGTCAAGGAGGGTCGCGATGTTGTCGGAGACAGCAGCCGCGGTCGGCGCCGCAGGGGTGCAGCCGTTCATCATCGTAAACGCTTTACGCAACGTCGCGGCTCGGTCACTGTGGCGTGAGTGGACGGTTGCCGAGGCACCGTCCGAGGAACCAGCGGCAGACCGAATGACGGGAGCGTCTCCTGATCTGCGGATGTATCTGTTCGGGCCCTTCACCGTGCTGGGGCCCGACGGAGAGGAACTGACTCCGAAATCCCGCAAGTCACGCGCCATCCTCGCGATGCTGGCCGTGGCGCCTCGGGGCTCGCGCTCGCGCGTGTGGCTGCGCGACAAGCTCTGGAGCGACCGGGGCGAGGATCAGGCCTCGGCGAGTCTCCGGCAGGCACTTCTGGACATCCGCAAGTCGCTCGGGCCCCGCGCGGCGCATGTGCTGACGGCGGACAAGAACACGGTCTCGCTGGATCTGGCGGCGGTGGCGGTGGATGCGCTGGAACTCGCAGCCCGCGAGCGGCGGGGCGAGGAGGGCAGCACGGAGCATTTCCTCGAGGGGATCGACGTGCGCGATCCCGAATTCGAGGACTGGCTGGCGCTGGAGCGCCAGAGCTGGTTCGCTCGCCTGGAAGAAGCCGGTTTCGAAGCCGATCTTGCGCCACGCCCCGCGCCCTCGGAGGCGCGCCGCGAGGCGTCGCAGGCGGTGCCGCGCACCTCTCCGCCGGCTGCGCCGCAGCCGCCGCAATCGCTGCTGCGGCAGGAGGACGAGGGCGGCTGGCGCGTGGCGATGATGCCGCCCGTGATCCTCGGCGGCG